>NZ_QTWY01000003.1:0-395388 GCF_003461365.1 Clostridium sp. AF17-21AC | reverse complement strand
TCCGGGACAACGCATACAGGTTGATGTAAAATTTGTTCCTTCTGCATGCCTCAAAAATCCCAAGGTCATCGGCAAACAATTCTTTCAGTATACTGCCATTGACGAGTATTCCAGATGGCGTTTCGTAGAGGCTTTTGAAGAACACAACACGTATTCTTCTGCTATGTTTATAGAGCATCTGGTGAAAGCCTTTCCGTTACCCATTCAATGTATCCAAACTGATAATGGAGCAGAATTTACAAATCGTTTTACCACTCACCGTGACAAACCCACACTATTTCAAGTGCATCTGAAGCAGCATGGGATTCGCCATAAAGTTATACGACCTTTTACACCACGACATAACGGGAAAGTTGAAAGAAGCCACCGAAAGGATAATGAGCGTTTTTATGCAACTCATACTTTTTATTCTTTTGAGGACTTTGCCAAACAGTTGAAAGTGTATAATCGCAGGGATTATAACAACTTTCCTATGCGTCCATTAGGATGGAAATCTCCAAATCAGGTACTAAAGGATTATCTGGCATCTGTGTAACATATGTTTGACAAACCTACAATGTTATATTTATTAAGATAGCATCCGCGACATTTCATTGTTTTATCTGATTTGTTAATATTGGCATATGTACAAGCTTTACTTTTTGCGGTATGATTGTTTTTGCACATTGAACCAGTAATATATATTGAAAAAGGAGTTTAAAATGAATACTGTAAAGACAAGGAAAAGACCAACATGGGATGTAATCTCAGATTATCGTGGGGTTTTGATGGGAATTTCTATTATATGTATTATAATCTTTCATTATGTGGAGGACTGTGGCATCTATCACGTCCACAAAAACGGATGGGTAGAATTTTTCCGTAACTATATCACCAGTTCAAGTGTAGACGGTTTTCTTTTCTTATCCGGTTTTGGTTTGTACTACGCAATGAAAAAGCATCCGGATATTTCCCAGTTTTATAAGCGGAGATTCACACGGATTCTTATTCCTTATTTTTTAATTGCCATCCCTGCGCTCTGCTGGAATGATTTTTTATTTGATAAGACTGGGGTAAAAGCTTTTTTCTCTGATTTGTCCTTTTATTCATTTTTCACCCGAGGGATGTCATGGTTCTGGTATATTTTATTAATTTGCTTTTGTTATCTTATCTTTCCATTCATTTTCCGCGCAATAGATAAGGCACCAGATGAAGAATCTGAGCAAATGCGTATAATTAATTTATTTACTTTTTTTACCATGATCACATTTGTAATCCGCTTATCCAATAAAGAGTTGTTTGATAATACCAATCTGGCCTTATTACGTATTCCCTTTTTCTGTTTAGGCTGTTTTATCGGCAAATACTCATATGAAAAAAGGTCTATATCCGGCGGGACTTATGGATTAATGCTCTTATCGTTATTTGCAATTCAGTTTCGAAAAGGAAGCAAGATCATATTCGCACGATATTCTGCTGCTTTTCTCAATATCAGTGCATGTATTTTAATTGCAATTTTATTCAGCAAGCTGAAACATTTTGAAAAAATACATAATTGCATAAAGAAGTTCTTTGAATGGTTCGGCAAATATTCTCTGGAATTGTATCTGGCACATGTTACTGTACGAGGTGTTATGCGCGATTACGGTCACCCTACCTGTTATGGTCGAAATGAGCTGATTATGGTTGCCATATCTATTGTATTAGCATTAATTGTAAACCAATTAACAAAATGGATTGAACATTTTATTCATTAAACATAAAGGCTTCCTGTTCGAATTATCGTTAGGAAGCCTCTTTTTTATACCTGTTTCTTTTCAAGATATATCCACTTTACATATTTAGAAGTGATGATTGTAAATAATCCCCCTATTAAAATTGTAAATAAAACTGTAAAAATAAAACTTCTGCCCTTTTCATCTGTCAGCCATCGTACAACACTCATCCATACCGGCACGATCATGCACCAGCAAACCATAATCATTCGAAAAATAAAAGCTTTCTTTGAATTAGTATTCGCTGTATACTTGCCATTCATATATGGCCACCACCGATTCATCACATATGCAATTCCCAGAAGCAAAGCTTCTACACCAAACACCATGAACATTTTGATAAACGAACTTGATAATTTATCTGCCCATATTGCTTGACATATTCGAATTAAAGCTATATGTGCTCCCAGCGCAAATAATGTATTTCTTCCCATAAAAGCAAGAACTTTATCCTTTGAGAACTCGCTGAATAACAAGATCAGGGCAATACTAAATGTTAATGATGATGTCACAAATAATGGTATTGAATAATATTGTCCATATACCATGAACACAGTCTTATTGCTGAATGCACTAACAAATCCAATTGTTGTAAGTATAACTATTACAAGGTTCTTATAATTTCTCAATACGTTCTTTTCCAGTATATATCTGCGAACCAAATAACCAGTATAAATATAACCTGCTCCGACCATTCCTGTATTAACATGGTATGGCAACTGCTTATCTGAAAAATAAAATCCCAGAGCCATGATGCCAAATGCCATAAGTAACCGAAGCCATCGTTGTCTTCCTGTTATTTTTACTATAATCAGAATATATAAATATGCAAAAAATAATGCTCCAAGAAACCAAACCGGATTTACAGTCGCAGGATAAATTTTATCCTGCGATACAAGATTTCCTATTAATGTATGCCAATAATTTGCTTTTCCCTTTCGCAAAACCCGATAATTTAATACCCATATTGGAAATAACGAAAATACAACCCAAAAATATGGAATAATAATACTTTGAAACTTATGTCCAACCTGCGAAATCAAACTTCTTTCCAACACTTTTTCCGGATAAAATAATAATCCTGATATCATAAAAAACAACGGCATATGAAATGCCGCTCCAACATGTGATATCACTCCGAGCACACTTGCATGACACAAAACAACAATAAAAAAGGCAAAGCCTCTCAACTGATCAATCCAGTCCTTCCTCTCCATTTAATTCTCTCCCCATTTGTTTTATTACGACTTTATCTATAATCTTCTAATGTCAAAAATCACTTAGCCGATATAATATCCGCATACCGTCCGTTCACCGCGCGAACTAAATCATCCGGCTTTAACATAATCTGTTCGCCAAGGCGTCCACCGGATACGATCATCTGAGGAAGTGTTTCCGCACTTTCATGGATCACGGTCGGATATGCTTTCTTCATGCCGATCGGTGTACAGCCGCCACGGATATACCCGGTAACTTTATTGATATCTTTTACAGGAAGCAGCTCAAGGTTTTTCTCACCGACAACCTTAGCTGCTTTTTTCAGGTCGATCTCTTTGTCGATTGGAAGTGCAAATACATAATATCCCTGACTCTTTCCGACCGTAACGATCGTCTTGAAGCTCTCGTCGTAGCTCTGTCCAAGCATATCTGCAACATGCACACCATCGATAAATTCTTCACAGTTATATTGATTGAGCGTATACGGAATCTTCATACGATCGAGAATCCGCATCGCATTTGTCTTTGTCTCTTTTCCCATTGTTTCTTATATCCTTACACACTCATGAATATTCAAAACACGTTCGAGCCGCGCTGTTAATGCATTCGCTGTAAATGGTTTACAGATGTAGTCTTCCGCTCCTGCTTCAAAGCATTTTGTCTCTGAATACTCATCTGTAACTGCCGTCAGGAAAATAACCGGAATACTCTTATATTCCTGATTCACCTTCAGTCTGGATATCACATCATATCCATCCATACCCGGCATCTTCAGATCCAACAGGATGACATCCGGATGAATCCGTTCAAGGACACGGAACGCCTTCTGTCCATCATTCACGGCTGATACTTCAAATTTGTTCTCCAGGATTCCCTGGATCATATCAAGTATCATCTTATCATCATCTATAACCAATACTGTTCGTTTCACTTAAGTATCCTCCTAATATCCGTTTCCAGTTTTTCTGCCAGTTCATAAGCTTTATCCATATCATAATCCGAAACATACTGATACAGCTTATCGAGTATTCCATAATACTTTGCACCCATTTCATCTGCTAACTCCGGTATCTCTGTCTTGTACAATCGTTCCAGACAGGTGCATGCAGCTTTCTCTTTATACTCAAAAACAGCAGTTTTTAAATCACTGATGATCGTAAGCATCTCCGTTATATTTGTGACCGCTTCTTTTTCTATTTTACCATCTGTTTCTATATTCGCAAGCCATTTTTTTATCTGCTCCAGAAGCTCCCGGTACTGGCTTACTGCCTGGTCATGATTCATCTGAATATACGCCAATGCCGTCTGTGGATCCTTACATGCTTCTTCCAGTCCTGCAGCGGCTGCCGCCATAGAATCTGCACCAATGCTTGCGGATATTCCCTTCAGGCCGTGGATCGTTATATCATAATTAAAGATGTCTTCTTTGTTCTTACATTCTTCAAGCTTCCGGATCCGTTCTTCACTTCCATCCAGATAAGTCTGCAGCAGACTGATATACAACTCTCTGCTTCCGCCAATATAGGATAAGGCTTTCGCGATATCAATTCCCGGTATGCTCCATTCTTCTGCCTGCTGTAGATCCGGTGTGCCGTCTGTTTCCTGTCCTCTTGTGACAGTATCTCCATTCCCGTCTCCACATTCCGTTACATATTCCTGTGGAAGATTATCTTTAATGATCTGTTCAAAGCGTTCCGGATTGATCGGCTTCGACAGATAACCGCAGAAGCCAGCATCCAGATACGTCTGCTTTGCACCCGATAATGCATTTGCCGTAATCGCAACTGCCGGTATATCTTTATAAATGCCGCCATCCATGGTCTTCACATGCTGGAGCATCTCGATTCCATCCATTTCCGGCATCATATGATCGATCAGCAGAAGCTGATAGGTATGCTGGCGGATCAGTTCCAGTCCTTCTGCCGCACTAAGTGCCGTATCGATCTGAAGTTTTGTATTCTTTGCAAGTCCAACCACGACCTTCAGATTAACCTCATTATCATCTACAACCAGGATCCGGGCATCCTCTGCATGGAAGGACTCCTGATAACAGACCTCTTGATGAAGCTGTTCTTTATATTTCTTTCTGTAATCCCCGATCTGTTCTTCATTTACGATCTCCTGTCCAACCGTTGCCGTAAATGTGGAACCTTCACCATATACACTGCTGACTGTAATATCTCCACCCATTGCAACCAGCAGATTCTTGGTGATCGGAAGTCCCAGTCCTGTACCTTCAACTGAGCGGTTCCGCTTCAGATCCAGTCGTTCAAAATTTGTAAACAGCTTATCCATATCCTCACTCCGCATACCAATGCCGGTATCGGAAACTTCAATCGTCAGGTTCTGTTTATTATCCATAACAGTTCCTGTGATATAGAGACGAACTTCACCCTTTTCTGTATATTTTACTGCATTTGTTAAAAGGTTCATAATAATCTGTTTGATACGCACCTCGTCACCCTTCAAATTCTCATGCAGCTCCGGTTCTACATAGATCTTAAGTTCCAGCCCTTTTTCCATAATACGCTTCTGGATGGATCGTTCGACATCCTCCACAAGGCTGCTCAGTGAATAGTTCTCGTTCACCAGATATACCTTTCCGGATTCAATCTTGGACAGATCCAGAATATCACTGATGATCGTAAGCAACGATTTACCGGAATTCTTGATATACATAGCGTATTCCTTGATATGCGGCTGTCTGCTCTCCCGGAGCACCAGCTCATTCATACCCAGGATCGCATTTAACGGAGTCCTGATCTCATGTGAGATGTTTGCAAGAAATGCGGACTTGCTGTTCGCCGCAGCCTCTGCTTCTTCTGCCTTCTGTTTCAAACGAACCTGAAGCTGCTTGTTCCATGCGATCACCACAAGAAGCATCAGACTTCCAATCAATATGATAAGCAGATCCATAACCGTCTCGCTGACATCGAGTGGATCTGCCTGTGATATATAGCGGCCGGCAAGAACCATATACAAATAATAAACGATGGTACTGATCAGCATAAATATATTCAGTTCCATCTTCTGGTACAATGACACAACAACGGCTGCCGCAAGAAACATATCAGTCAGGCGGTTATGTTCACCCGGTACCAGTCCATACATCGCAACGATTGCAAACAGGCAGCCCGACATACATAATCCATGTATCTTTACCGTAGTCTTTCTGATAAAAGTCACAAGAAAGCTGACCAACATAGTTGCCAATGTCACAACAATGAACACCGGAGCCTTCTGAAACCGATAAAACATCATAATAAAATATGTGGCAAAAAGGATATATACATAAAATACAACCTTTTTCACCCGCTTATCATCCTGCAGAACAGAACCAGAGGCATAACGCTCAACTCCGATCGAAGCTCTTCCTTTTTTTCCCGTCCGGTATACACGGACAAACAGGTTCATATAAAGCATGAAGAATACCAGCAGTACAACAGCCAGTGTCACCGCAGAAGGGATTGCATTTTTTGCTGCCAGTTTGCTGACTTCATTCTTATCCACGATCGCAACCACATACCAGTTATCCAAGATTGGTTTCACAGATATCCATGCACTGTCTGTCTTATAGCTGACAGTACCTTCCGTCTCCGAAGCAAGTTCCTTATCAATATCTGAAACATAATTCTCATATGCACCCGTTCTGTGATATATGCTGTCCAGTGTTTTTCCCATAAATGCGGGATTCTCCCCCGCAATAATGCTTCCGGTCTGATCAACAATATAGATTTCACCCGCTCCTGCATCCAACTCTTTCAGAAGATTTGACAGATCCTCCAGATCAACATCTACACCGATCAGGTTCGAACCGTCCCGGAACATACGTCCGACGGATACCACCTGCCGGTTCGTCTTCATATCCAGATATGGTGTCGTAATCGTAAGTTCTGTACCATTCTGCTTCATCTCCTGATACCAGGAACGATCCTCGATCCGATATCCCTCTGGCTGCTCCCATGCAGTACTCAGCATCAGTTCTCCGTCAATATATCCATAAATCCCCAGATACTGCATACTTTCTTCATTTTTCAGATAATCGGTCTGTTCGGTAAAATACGCACGGAACTCATCCATACTATATCCCGACTCATGCATATACTGCACTGTGAAATAATTCACTGTCAGAATATCAATCGCATCCGACAGGCAGTTCTGACAGGACATGGCGGCATAATCTATATTATTGTTCATCTCATCATCCACCTGCTCCGTTGTCTCCCGGATCTCTCTTGCACAGAAGATCAGGATCACGCCTGCCATAAGGATCACAAATATACTTATATAAAATACCAGTCTTTTATATGCTCTTTTTACCATCGTTCACACTCCCCGCCTCTTATCCGCATTTATACCGTTCCCGATCAGGATCTGTCTGCTAGATTCCTGACTCAAGCAGTTCTTTCAGATGCTCCAATCGCATCTCAAACTGCTCATAAAAATCCCGGTTCTCCTCATATCTCGCAACATACATGATATTCAGAATATACATACACATCTGCTTGATCCGTGCATCCTTACTTTCTTCTGCCCCGTCCTGCATACGGATCCGTGCAAATGTCTCCTGCACCTGCTTCTGAAAATCATGCCACTCATTAATGTACTCTGTATATCTCGGCAGATCCGGTGTATCGATCCATTTTGATACCTTGACCTTCACCTTGCCTGCCCGATCACATTCATGGATCTGAAGAAAGTATTTAAATCCGCCATCCTCATAATATCTGCCAAGCGGAAACAGTCTGCAGAATCCCGGCCTTGCCGCATGGATCCCACATCTGCCTTCTGCATTTAAAAAAGTACATGTCCCATTTACCATCTTGATATTTGGAAGGATCAACCCATCTACAACATTTAGCTCTATCGTATCGGCAAGCAGAGCTTCAAAACTCTTCCCTGTCTCCTTTGTCAGTCTGCTCACATCCAGCGGATCTAAGATGATGGAATTTCCCATTCCCTCACAGCAGGCATGACACCCTTTACATTCATTGCAATATGCTTTTACCATATCCGTCTGATCGTATAAACGACCATCCGATATCTCTT
The DNA here is from genome assembly GCF_003461365.1 of Clostridium sp. AF17-21AC. NCBI lineage: Bacteria > Bacillati > Bacillota > Clostridia > Eubacteriales > Clostridiaceae > Clostridium > Clostridium sp. AF17-21AC. The sequence goes on along the minus strand of NZ_QTWY01000003.1, from coordinate 387,367 downwards.
CCAGACTACAATTTCTAAGCATGCTGTTTTACCTCACACAATACTCCATATTTTATCTTGATCCGGTCCAGTTTCAGCAAAAATGGCCGGGCCATGATCCACAGAAACAGAACCGTCGCAAATCCCTGTACCACATCAAACGGAAAGCCGGTTACATACGCTGCCACGATCATCTTAAGGTTCACTGCCGGCTGCCACATGATCACAGATGCCGGATTCATGATACCGCCATAGATCAGAATACAGCACAGGCCGCCAAAGATACACAGGCCAAGTTTCGTCACATTCTGACTTCTGACCCGACTGTTATTAAATACAAGCCCCGCCGCAAAACCAACCAGGCCAAGTGAAAACATCTGCCATGGTGTCCACGGTCCCTGTCCAAATACCATATTCGATACCAGCATCGTCACTGCTCCGGTCACAAATCCGGTCTCACATCCAAATGCTACCCCGCTGATGATCACGATCGCCATAACCGGATTAAAATTCGGGATCATAAAAAATGCTGTTCTTCCGACTGTAGCAAGCGCGCACAGAACTGCCACCGTTACAATATCCCGTGCTCCCAGTGCCTTTGTCTCAAAGGCTGTGAGAAACGGTATCATCATTTCGATCAGAACCAGAAGAGAAATAAAATAATACTTCCGGTCTGACAGAACCGTCTTGCCAAACCAGATCGTTCCTGCCACTGCTGCAATACAAAGAACCGTTATGATCATTTTTTTTCTGCTGATCCGGTTCCTTCTGCGCAGGTCAATATCCTGATCCCTGTTTCTTCCGACCGGACGCAGCAACAGAATATATATGACCGTTGCCAATATAAATATACCATACAAGATCAGATATTGTATACCTTCTCCGGTCACCGTTCCATCCTCAATCAGCCGGGTCAGATCCGCCTGTGTCATTGTCTTATAAAAACAGAACGCCATGATAACCGTTGTAAGTAGAAGTCCCAGTTTTCGGACAAATGACATTTTTTCCGGTTTTTTCTCCTGTATTGATATCTCGCTTTGAGTGCCGCTTCCTATCCGGTCTTCTTCCTGCTTTGCTTCGTCATTTTCCTTCCTGTTCCCGGTATCTGTCCATACAATTCCGTCATCTATATCGTCATCCGGTTGATCCCATGCACCGGTTTTGCCATATGCATGCAGGATATCCTCAACCGTTACAGCGCCCCGGATTGTTTCTTTTGCTATTCTGGCTGCCGCAGTCGTATAGAATTCATTTCCTGAAAAATAATCGTTTGTTCCCGCAACCGTTGCCACTCTGCCATCAAAGATCAGACAGATCCTGTCAGCCGTTTCTGCGCAGAATTCAATATCATGACTTACCATCACGATCGTATGTCCGGAAGCTTTAAGCTTCTTCATCATATGCGAAAACCGTTTTTTAAATGCTGCATCCATGCCCTTTGTCGGTTCATCCATCAGTATCACATCCGGAGCAGCAAGCAGTACCTTTGCAAGTCCAAGTCTCTGCTGTTCTCCCCCTGACAGATCATATGGATGCTGCGTCAGTACAGATTCCAGCCGGCAGAAATGAATACTTTTCCAGATCATTTCCTTCGAAATCTCCTGCTCCGCCACCTCAAACGTCCCATGTCTGCGGATCAGTCCCAGTTCTTCTCCAACTGTATTTGCAGTAAATAACAGCTTGGGATCCTGCGGAAGATATCCGATCCGGAGTTGCTTCTCCCGCCGGATCCTGCCTCTGTCCGGCCGGTAGTTCCCTGCGATCAGGGATAACAATGTTGACTTTCCGCATCCATTTGTACCATTTATGGCAAGGATCTCCTGCCGCTTTACCGACAAGGTAAGTCCGGACAATACCTCTTTCTCCATGGATGAATAATGAAAAAAAACATCCTTGATATTGATCACGTTCTCCGCTGTCTGATTTTTTCCCTGCGTATCCGCCTGCTCTGACTGTCCCCCTGCTGCCATCTGTTCATGTTTCTCATCATACTGCCGCAGCCATTCTCTGCCCTCTGCAACTGTAACCGGACAGTCTGTAACTCCATAACCTGACAATCCAAATGCTATCCTGCATGCCGCAGGGATCTCGATTGCCGGTGCATTCTGTGCCAACAGCACCACGCCATCTACAATGCTTCCATCATAGATCACTCTGCCATCTTCCATCAGAATGAACTGGCTGCACATCGGCCAGATTTCCTCCAGTCTGTGTTCTGTCAGGATCACTGTAGTTCCAAGTTCCCGGTTAATACGATACAGGCACTGAAAAAATTCCCTCGCTGCCATTGGATCTAACTGGCTTGCCGGCTCATCTAAGATCACCACCTCCGGCGCCATTGCCATGACTGATGCCAGGTTTACCAACTGCTTCTGTCCGCCGGACAATTCATTTACCTTTTTGTGAAAAATCCCATCCAGACCAAAGAACGAACACATTTCCGCTACCCGCTTCTGAATAAAGGCATTGTCATATCCAAGACTTTCCAACCCAAATGCAAGTTCATGCCATACCTTATCCGTTACAAGCTGTGCATCTACATCCTGTACAACAAATCCGATCTGCTCCGTCTGTACACGATCATCTATGTCTCCAAGTTTTTTCCCCTGAAAACAGACAGTTCCTTCCCGTTTTCCACGAGGTGTCAAAACGGATTTCAACTGTCTGAGCAATGTCGTCTTCCCACTTCCGGAACCACCTGCGACAATGACAAAGCTGCCCTTTTCTATGGAAAGGCCGATATCCTTTAATACCGGCTTCAGATAAACATCATCCCTCTCCGATGCAATATCCGGATATGCAAATGTCAGATTATCGATCTCATATAATTTCATCTTTTCTTCCTTTCCCGGATTGCCTGATACAAATGCATCACACATGGCAGGCTTACTAATAACAGATAGCCTGCAAATACCGCAGTTCCCATTCCGTCTGATCCATTTCCTGTTATATCCGGATAATACTGCCAGTCGATCACGCCCCGGATCATTCCTGCCGCAACAAAGCTTCCCGCTGCCAGAATCACGACCAGACAGCAGCCATCACTTTTTCTAAAATGAAATAACGAATATGCTGTCCTGCCTTTTAACCCATATCCCCGGCTCTTCATACTGTCACCTGTTATGACCGCCCGTTCTAACGCCCAGGTTGCTGCCGAAGAGATCACTCGCATACCGGTTCGAAGCCGTTTAAAATATTTCCCAGACATCACACAGCCTGCCGCTTTCTGTGCCTGATATACCTGCCGGATCCTTGCGGTAAATTCCGGCAGGAACTTCAACGTCATAGACAGAACGATCGACAGATACGGTGCCAGCCGCCCAAACAGATAGATCATTTTATCAGAAGTCATGATCCTGTTGAAGGATGAGAACCAGCACAGTACTGTCACCAGCATTACAGCAGCCGCTATACCATACAGAATAGATTCGAGCGTCAGCGGATTGCCGGACGGCAGATACCGCAGGATCGTCACCCCCTGATGACTGAATGCCGGATTAATGAGTGCCGTCAATATCACAACCGGCAGCATATAGCGCAGATTCTGATATAGTGCCCGTCTGCCATTCAGGCAGATAGAATATGAGACCGCTCCCAAAAAAGCGATCCCTAAACTAACCGGATGAAGCGACATCATTGCAAATCCGATGACAAATATAAAATATATCAAATTCACGATTGGATGACTGTCTGCAAATGCATCCCTTCTGATCTTCTTCACCTGTTTCTCCTGTCTGTTATTCAAAATATGGATTTCCTACATCTGCTCCAAGGTCACAGGTGTATTTCCATTCAATCTTATCTCCATCTTTCAATACATATTTTGAGCATCCAAATGCCGGGAACTTCCCATTGACACAATACTCCCAACCGGATAATTCTCCGCAGTCAAATTCATACAGATTATGGATTCCCTCAATGTAGTAGCTTCCGTATAATGCAGTAAAGGAATATTCAAGCTGTATACTCTTTTTTTTCGTGATATCCTTTAATACATCAAATACGGTCTGTCCCTTTTTAAATTCTACCTCGATTTCCTTCAGGATCCAGCCATCGGCAGGTACACAGGACTGCTTGCTCTTATCTAACATATTCCAGTTTTTCAGAATATTATCGCAGTTAATCGATATCGTGCAGGTATATGTCTGCTCCTCGGTCTGCTTCTGCTCTGTCGTTTCCGGTTCTTCCGTTGTTGCAGGCTTCTCCGGTTTCTGATGCGCCGGCCGTTCCGTCGTTGGAGCTTCTGTCGTATTCTGCCCCGGTTCTTCTTCCGTCGTTGGCTGTTCCGTTATTTCCGGTTCTTCTTCCGTCGTCGGCTGTTCCGTTGTTTTCGATTCTTTTGTTTCAGTCGTTTGTTCCGTCGTTGGCTGTTCGGTCAGAACCTCTGTCGTCCCTGAGGAGCCTTGTCCATCCGGGTCATATGGATCCTGTCCATCTTCTGTTGACACTCCTTCTGATGTCTCATCTGTACGATCTGTGTCCTGACTATCAGCGTCCTGACCGTCTGTTGTTTCCGATTCCGTCATCGATGACCTTCCGGTTTTCTCCTGACCAGTTTCAGTTTCTGCCAGTTCGGTCGAATTCCGGAATTCCGCATGCTGCTTTCCAAATCCGGAAAAGCCTCTGGAACCCGGTGCATTTCCACCATACCAGAATGCCACGGTAAGGATCAGCACCACCGCCAGAATACCAATTATTTTTTTTATATTTTTTTTAATGAACTTCATATACTGCTGCTTTCTGTCATACGGTATTTATTGTACCTGTAGTTTCTGTTCTCCGGGTATCTGCATGTTTAGTCAGCTTCTACGATCCCGATCACGCCCGGATATTTACGGTCTTGCTCCAACTGCTGTAATACTTCCTTTTATTCACCGTTTTACAGCTCCGGATCCGTACATAGTATTTCTTTCCGGCTTTTAATCCGGCTATAGTCTTTTTCACGGTTCCGGCTTTTTTTATCGCGATCGTCTTTGCCCCCTGCATGGACGCCTTCGTTCCATACATGATCTGGTAACTGTTCGCCTTCGTGTTCTTCTTCCAGGAACACTTCAGTCTGCCTTTTCCTGTCTTTTTTACTTTCAGGGCTGGCTGTTTTACCCGGTATATTGTGTGTATGGAACTGTATGCTCCATATACACCATCCGCATACGCCCGTATCTTATATGCGTATTTGCTTCCATTTGTAACTTTAGTATCTGTAAAGGAACATCCATTTGCCGCCTTTACCGACTTATATTTCTTCCAGGAGCCATTTCCCGCTTTACGATATATGATATATTTCTCTGCGCCTGTCGTCTTTTTCCATTTCAGCCGGATTCCGGTTTCTGTATTTGTCACCGAAGAAATCACCGTTGCCGTCGGTGCGATCGTGATCGTTCTGCTTACGCTTCCGGTATAATCACCCTTACCTTTTACTACGACCGTTGCCTTGCCCGACATTTTATTATTCTTATATGTGACTGTATAATCTGTGTCTTTTTTTAAAGTGATCGTTGTTCCATCCAGCTTTTTACAGGTAACAGTCACTGCAGGTCTGATCGTCTTTCCGGTATATATGTATGCGGTCTTTGAAATGGTTACGCTGCAATCTGTCAGATCCATAACACATGCTTTATCCGCATCTGTCATATCATACAAGGTTGCCTTTTTATTCTGGAACCTCTGATACGCTACCAATGCGTAAAACGACTGCTCGGTCGCCATCTGATTGCCGGATTTTTCCGTGTCTACATGTTTAAACATTCCGGTTGATGATATATAAAAATACAACAGACCATCCAGCACAGACTTTCCATTTTTTACAAAACGACTGTCCGTGCTTCCATCAATTCCAAGACTGGATAAAGTCACCAGCACCTGTGCCGTGCTTTCTGCATTCTCACTTCCATATGAACTGTATGCTCCGGAGGTTTTCTGCATATCTGAGAGAACTTGTATGTTCCGGTCCACTGCTTCCCTGATCTGCTTCTGAAGTTCTGTTCCAACAGTTATCCGTCCGGTATAATATGGTGCAAATGCCTGCAATGCCATTGCTGTCACATCCGGATCTGCCCCCTGTGAATCACTTTTCGTCAGATTAAATCCACCATCTGTAAGCTCACTGCTTAATATATAAGATAACAGTTTTTCTCTGGATACCTGGGCTGTTGTTTTACCCGATGTGATCTGCGGTATCTCATAATTACCGGAATCCAGCGCAATCAACGCCCAGATTGGTCCATTTAAGCCCTGTTTTTTTACATATGTCATATCCGATAAAGCTGCTGTCAGATCATACCCTTCTACGTTTGACGCATCTATCCCCATAGCAGTCAGTGCAAGAATGGCTCTGGAATTTTCCGTTCCCTTTCTGCTGTCGAGCTTCAATGGCACAGTCTTTGCACTTCCACCTGTAGTTGTTCCATCAGCAGATGCCTGTGCTTCTCCGGCTGCCTGTAATACCCGTACCAGATTCTCATAATAGGCACGATACCACAATACATTCTTCCGTCCATAACGGCTTTCTCCGATCACAGCCCACTCGCCACCGATTGAAGCATTTGCAGGGCCATACCAGTCTACGACGGAAGTTCCGCCTGTTTCATCTGCCACTTCCACCTTATAGGTTGTCAGCTTTTTCTCGATTGCAACAGACGTTTCCTTCAAAGCCGCCTTATAATCAATAGAAGTATCCGAAGCTGCCTCTACCTGACTAAGCCCCGCGATCACACCTGTGCCTGCCTGTTTGCCAGTTCCGTCAAATGCTCCATTCACAGCAACCTGTCCAAACAAGGAAACAGCCATCACCATTACCAACATATAACTAACAATTTTCGTCCAATGCGATCTATACATTTTCTCTCTGTTTTCTTTTATCTTTCTCATTCTAACCTCATATCATTTCAAAATACATCATGCCCTGCAGCCATGATCTTCATAATCTTTCTTAACAAGTTTTCCTAACAAGCTCATCCATAATGCTCATACATAATACCTGATTCCGCATGGAAATCCCCTATATCAAGCCTATACTAGCAATTATAAAACAATGTGTCAACAGCGAGGATCTGGCAGGGAAACACAAACAAATGTAGCTATAAAAAACGCCCACGCCGTGATCAGATATTTCTTTTGGCAGACCTTGTCTCCCGTCGGTCCTTGATGAACCGCTCTGCGGTGAATTTAGTACCGCTACGTGAGACACAGAACGAAAGTGTTCTGCATAAAGAAATGTTCTGATCACGGTGTGAGCGTTTTTTATAATATTATTCTTCAGCCTGCTGCTTCATGAGCTCCTTGAAGAACGCATCCTTCTCCGGATAACGTTTCCGCATGAACACCGGCTTATTGTTCTCATCCAGCAGACAATGACAGGATGTGCCGACGCACCGAAGCTCTCCAGTCTTCTTGTCATGTACTTCATAGGAAAATCCAATACGGATGCCTGTGTACTCTGCAAGCTTTACATAGATCACAATGTTGTCTCCATATCTGGACATGGTTTTGTATTCCGCAGATACCGACAATACCGGAATAATGATATTGTCGTCCTCGATGGTCTTGTAATCCCATCCAATCTGCTTCATCCAGTCCAGTCTCGCTTCCTCAAACCATCTGATATAGTTAGAATGATGAACAATTCCCATTCTGTCAGTTTCATAGTAATAAACCATACGCTCATATGGCTTAATTTCCATATCTATCATTTTATGAACATCTCCATTTCCTGCCTGCTTCTCACAGGCTATGTCATTTCATCTGCCTGTAATCTATCCCAGCAGATAATCGTCCGGACTTATTTCCAGTCTTTCTCTTTGATCTCTACACGTCTTACCTTACCACTGATCGTCTTTGGCATCTCATCGACAAATTCGATCACACGAGGACGTTTGTAGCTCGCCATGTTCTCCTTGAAATAACGCTTCAGCTCTTTCTTCAGGTTATCATCGCCAACCGTTCCTTCTGTCAGAACGATCGTTGCCTTGATCGCCTGTCCTCTGGTTCCATCCGGTATAGCTGTAACTGCACATTCCAGAACATATGGGATCTTCATAATCTCATTTTCAATCTCAAAAGGTCCAACACGGTATCCGGCAACCTTGATGATATCATCCACACGGCCTACGAACCAGAAATATCCATCCTTGTCCATATATGCGGTATCACCCATGTGGTAATAACCGTCGTGCTTAACTTCTTTTGTCATTTTCTCATCATTATTATAAGTAGAGAACAGACCATATGGTTCGCCATCTGCAATCTTAATAACGATCTCACCGGTCTCATCTACATCAGCAAGTGTTCCGTCCGGTCTCATAATGTGAACATCATAGAGTGGGCTTGCCTTACCCATGGAACCCGGTCTCGGTGTTGTATTTTTCAGATTTCCGATTGCAAGTGTAGTCTCTGTCTGACCAAAGCCTTCAAAGATCGTAAATCCTGTCATCTCTTTGAATTTATAGAATACTTCCGGATTCAGGGCTTCTCCTGCGGTTGTGCAGTAAGTCAGTGCGGAAAGATCGTATTTGCTCAGATCCATCTTAACAAGGATTCTGTAAAGGGTCGGTGGCGCACAGAAGGTTGTGATCTTGTACTGTTCTACAAGCTTCATGATATTGTCTGCACTGAATACATCAAAGTCATAAACGAAAATACAGGTCTCGCATAACCACTGACCATAGAGCTTGCCCCAGAGAGCCTTACCCCAGCCGGTATCGGATACTGTAAAATGAATACCATCCGTCTTTACGTTATGCCAATATCTTGCTGTAATATAATGTCCAAGTGCATACAGATGATTATGTGCAACCATCTTTGGATGCTTGGTTGTTCCTGATGTGAACATGATGATCATGGTATCATGTGCATAGACTGTATCTTCACCTGTCGGACGTGCAAATTCTTTGCTGAATGAAAGGATATCTTTATCAAATGGATGGAAATGCTCTCTCTCACCATTTACGATAACCTTGATCACCTTATCATCCGGATCGATGGCTGCCATTGCATCCGGAATCTTGTCATCAGCTGTACATACAACAGCCTTTACATTTGCAGCTTCAATTCTGTATCTGTAATCTTCTACCTTTAAGATATTGGTTGCAGGAATTGCTACAGCTCCGATCTTGTGAAGTGCAAGAATCGTAAACCAGAACTGATAATGACGCTTTAATACCAGCAGCACTCTGTCGCCCTTCTTGATACCAAGGCTCTTATAATAATTTGCTGCCATATTGGAATACTCTTTGATCTCTTTAAATGTAAACTTCTTTTCTTCCTTATCTCTGGACACATAGATCAACGCTGTCTTATCCGGTGTCTTTTCTGCTAATGCATCCACTACATCAAATGCAAAATTGAAGGTCTCATCATTTGTAAATTCAATCTTGCTTAATACACCATTCTCATCAAATGCTGTCTTGACAAACTTTCCGGCAATTCCTTCTTCCGGTTTTAACTCTGTTATCATACTGTCTGTTCCTCCGTAAAATAATGATCTATATAATGAAAAATGTGTTTCCTTTTTTCACGTTTTCGCAACTTCGTTCTCGGTTTTTTCAGACTTTATTCTGGGTTTTTCGTTAACTTCAAACGTAGTTTTGAAAACTACTTTACCTATAGTACCATATTTCACTTATCTGTCAACAGTTTTTTGCAGTTCATTTTTACAAAAAACGGGGGAATTATAACTACAACCAGCTAATTATATATTGACTTACGTCGATTTCTATTCGCTGCATATGCCTGATTCGTAAATACTCCTGTGCCAACTCGTCCTTCGGACTCAAACAGGCACTCGTATTTACTGGCACTATGCATCTCATTACGAAATCTTTGGTAATGTCAATATATAATTAGCTGGTTGCAGTTATATTCCACCTTTATTATAATTTAGAAATATCGCAGATAAATGCAGACCATTGAGATCAGAATAACGATAACGGATGCCGGAGCCGATACCTTACAATATTTGCCCCAAGAGATCGGATGACCTTCTTTTGCCGCGATCGACATTCCGACAACATTTGCCGATGCCCCGATCGGAGTCGCACTTCCACCGATATCTGTACCCATTGCCAGTGTCCATGCAAGAACCGAGAGATCCACACCTGTCGATGCTGCCAGAGTCTTGATAACCGGGATCATGGTTGCGGCAAATGGAATATTATCTACAAATGCACTTGCGATCGCGGATACCCAGATAATAATGGCTATCATTACCTTGGCATTTCCATGGCTTACCTTCCCGATAAATCCGGCTGCCAGTTCCAGAATACCGGTCTGCTCCAGACCGCCGACTACAACAAACAGACCAATAAAGAAAAGGATCGTCTTATAATCTACATTTTTTAAAATATGTCCGATATTCTTTCCTGATGTCAGAAGAACCAGTATTGCTATAAACAGACCGATAAATGCAACTGTCAGTCCGGTCTGTGCATGTGTGATAAGTAAGGCAACCGCACATAAAAAGATCACACAGCTAATGGCAAATGCCCGTTTATCCGTGATCGCAGATACCGGTGATGGATGATCTTTCTCCGAAGTCTGTGACGCCGAAGATGCAGTGAGTTCTTTCCTGAAACAAAAATAAAAGTAAAAAATAATAACCACCAGTGAAAGTACCGCCATCAGGCCGGTATTTGTAATAAAATCGGAGAACGAATACCGAAGGGATGTTCCGACAATGATATTTGGAGGATCACCACACATTGTTGCCGATCCACCCAGATTTGCACAGAAGATCTCAGACAGGATCAGCGGAATCGGATTAAAGTCCAGAAGCTGCGCCAGTTCCACCGTAACTGCTGCTAAGAACAGGATAACCGTGATACTGTCAATGAACATAGCAAGGACAAATGACATGATCATGAATGTAATAAATATCGGAATGACCCTATACCGAACGGCTTTCGCGATCGTCATACATAGCCAGCGAAAGAAACCCGCCTTTGCCATACCTTCTACCATAACCATCATTCCCGCAAGAAAGATAATCGTGGCCCAGTTGATACCACCCGTACTCTCGGATGAGGCTCCTGCCTCATACCAGAACGAAAGTGTAAAAATGTTTCTGATATTTAATGTTTCAAGTATCGCATCCATGCTGTGCATTGCTACACCAAATACCAGAACAAGTGTTGCCAGTCCACATACCAATGTGATAACATGACGCTCAAATTTTTCGGATATGATCAATCCGAACATAACTACAAAAATGGCAAGTGCCAAAATCTGTGCTACCATGCGTGTAACCTCCATTGAAAAAAATGCCGCCGGGCTTATTTTATGTTTCGTCTGGCGACATTTAATTTTCTTACTTTCTTCTTTATTTTCTTTTGTTGTTAATAGTTTCTGCTTTTCCCTGTAATATCAGAAGTCCCCACATCCGATATTACAATTACCTTCTTATATCTAACGGATCATATCAACCGTTTCTGCATTCTGTTTGTCCAGATTGTCCTTGATCAATATATCCGATGATTTTGCAAGTGCTGCATTTCTGTCACGCATTGCAAGATTTGGATCCCGGTGTCTCGATGGACCGCCGACACAGCCACCTTCACATACCATACCTTCGATGAAGTCTTCTGGAAGTCTTCCGACCTTCATCAGCGTCAATGCCTTCTTGCATTCGGTTATGCCACTGCATTTGCATACAGATACATCACCGGTACAGCCAAGTTCTTTCATACTTTCAAGAACTGCTGCGGTTACACCACCTGCATTTGCAAATTTCTTACCATAGATACTGCCCTGATCATCCGTATCTTCTTCCGGCTCCAGCTTTACACCCTTTGCACGAAGCATCGCACGGATCTCACCATAAGTCAGTGCATAATCTGCAGTATCCTTCTCTCCTGACATGGATTCCGCTTTCTTCGCGATACACGGTCCAATGAATACAGTAACTGCACCCGGAAATTTTTCCTTTATATAACGGGATGCTGCACACATCGGTGATACTGTCTCTGAGATCGCATCCTTTAATGTCGGAAAATGCTTCTCAATATAGTTCTTAAATGCCGGGCAGCAGGAGGTTGTCTTCTTCTCCCCCTTCTCCTTGGCTTCGATCCATTCCTTCGCCTCATTCATGGCAGTCATATCCGCTCCAAGTGATACATCTACAACATCATAAAAACCAATCTTCTTTAAAGCGGTTCTCCAGCTTGACATCGTAATATCTGCACCAAACTGGCCGATCGTTGCAGGTGCAAGCATAGCAAACACCTTAATATCTGAACGCATCTTCTTAATGATATCCACGATAAATGTCTTAGAACCGATCGCGCCAAACGGACATTTATGGACACAGGAACCACACTGTATGCATTTGTCCTGATTGATCACGGCAATACCGGTACCATTATCGGCCACCGAGATCGCATCCACAGGGCAGCTCTTCATGCAAGGTCGTACCAGATCTGCGATCGCATTATAAGGACAGGCTTTTGCACACTGCCCACACTCTTTACATTTAGATGGATCAATATAGGACTTATCCCGCCCCATGCTGATCGCTCCAAACCGGCAGGCTGCCTGACAGGCTTTACCCATACACTTCTGACAGTTATCTGTTACTACATATCGGGAGATCGGACATCCTTCACAGGCGGAATTAATGACCTGTACGATATTTCCGTCATCTTCAGCACCCGGTGCTTTACCTTCCGCAAGCCGGATCCTCTGTCTGATAACCTCTCGTTCCCGGTAGATACAACATCGAAATGCCGGCTGCGGTCCCGGAACCATCTTATAAGGAAGACTGTCTCTTTCTTCCTCCAATCGTCCGGCATACGCAAGCTTGGCAACTTCATACAATACTTCATGTTTTACTTTTAAAAGCGTCGCATCGTTTGTTATCATTTTTTCTCATTCTCCGTATTCTATCTTCCGTATACGCAGTTCTTTCTGCGCATATTTTCTATTATTATGACTTTTTTCTCAACTAATTCTTCCTATTAATGTATACCACATTTTTACCACAAAAGGAAGCGATTTTGTCCAGTATTCCATATATAACCAAAATACAAAGAATGACTGCAACGGCATACGTGATCAGATATGGAACATAGCCATGCCGCAGATAAACAGACAGAAATGGAGAACCATTGGACGGATAACAGAGGAACATAAAATTGCAGCCCCAGATCCTGTTTATAACATAGACAGAGGGAACAACTGTAAACAAGAACAAAAAGATCTGCCAGATCCTTTTTATAGAAGGTTTGTATCTGCCGGATGTCAGAACAAGCACCGGAATGAGCACTAAAAGTCCATGTATCAGAAAAGAATTGATGTGCATGTAATTAAATAACGGATATCTGGTCCAGTCCGGAAATAACAATGCTGCCATTGCACCGGGCATACTGATCACGCACATAATTTCTCCTAGAAATTCCCGGTGGAAAAATGCAAATCCCAGTTCCACAAAAATCGCCAGTCCGCACATCTCAAACGGAAGATATGATATCCCCATCTCCCCAATCAGGATCAGATAGATATCTTTCAATGATTCCAGGCATACCGATGCTGTTGCCAATATCTTCAGGATCTTATCCTGTGTAGCAGCATCCACCCTTCTATATCTATGACTGACAACCAGGCATACAGATACGATCCCGACCAGCCACCCCATATGAATCCATCCAAATAACGAAAAACCACCTTGCTCCGGCAGCTCATCCCAATATCGAAAAAAATCTCCAAACATACCTATATCATCTCCATAACCAGACATTTCATGCGATATAATGAGCAAAAGGTGCTTCCGTATATCCGCGCCATGGTCTGGCGGTGTTATAAAATATCATTGCGAGGATTTCGTCGTGAACTGCGCATTGTCAGTAAATGCGGGTGCTTGTCTGAGTCCGAAGGACGAGTTAGCACAGGAGCATTTACGAATCAGACATGTGCAGTGAACAGAAACCGCAGTGAGATATTTATAACACCGCCAGACCACGGCACGGATATACGGAAGCACCTTTTGTTATATTTAAAAAAGAAAAGAGCCACCAAAATGGTGGCTCCAAATGAGGGGGGAAAGGATTCAAATATATGAAAAGCTTTCGTATTGTATGTTACAGTATATATGTGAACATTTCATGAACGATATGTGAACTATTTATGTTTTCCATGTCAAAAAAAACGACAAATTTCTGTTAATAATCACGGAAATCTGCCTATATTTGACATGATACCGTATAATTTTCTATTTTTCGTTTTCATTTTGTCCGCATCGCACACTAAATTCTGAACTTTTCAATTTTTATGAAAAAATAATCCACTCCTTTTTTATCTATGCTATAATACTCACAAATATTCTTTTCAGGAAGGCGAAACATCATGTATAAAATTGATTTTAATCATCCAATAAATGTACATTTTATGGGAATCGGTGGTATCAGCATGAGCGGACTTGCCGAAATTCTTATTAAAGAGGGTTTTAAAGTCACCGGTTCCGATATGAAAGCATCCCATATGACAGATAAACTTTCTGACATGGGTGCTCTGATCAATATCGGACAAACCGCAAGCAATATTACAGATCAGATTGACCTTGTCGTATATACAGCAGCCATCCATCCGGATAATGAAGAATTTCAGGCTGCAAAATCCAAAAATATCCCTATGCTGACAAGAGCACAGCTCTTAGGTCAGATCATGGAGAATTACAAATACTCCATCGCGGTCAGCGGTACTCATGGTAAAACAACCACAACTGCCATGCTTTCTTATATTATGTTAGAGGCCGACGTTGACCCGACAATTTCCGTTGGCGGAATCATCGATGATATCGGTGGAAATATCCGTGTAGGTTCTTCTGATTACTTTGTAACAGAAGCCTGCGAGTATACAAACAGCTTCCACGCATTCAAACCATACATCAGCATTATCTTAAATGTTGATGCGGATCATCTGGATTTCTTCAGCGGCATTGAAGAGATCGCGGAGTCATTCCACACATTTGCAACAAAGACTCCTGAAAACGGAAAAGTCATTGTAAATGGTGATATGCAGTATTTTGATACCGTAACAAGAGATCTGAAGTGCCAGGTTATTACTTTCGGTGAAGATCCAAAGAACCATTACAGCGCTGCAAATATCCGCTTTGATGAATTTGGCCGTCCAACTTATACCCTTGTGATCGACGGAAAGGAAATCACCGACATCACACTTCATGTATTTGGAAAGCATAACGTATACAATTCCTTATCTGCTATTGCTGCCGCAACAGAGCTTGGCATCGGAATCGATGCGATCAAAGCAGGTCTGCTGCATTGTAAGGGTGCAGAGCGGAGATTCGAATATAAAGGAACGATCCTCGACAATGTAAAGGTCATGGATGACTATGCACATCATCCAACTGAGATTGCTGCAACCCTCGCCGCTGCAAAGAATACAGACTACCATGAATTATGGTGTGTATTCCAGCCTCATACCTACAGCAGAACATATGCCCTTTTCGATGACTTTGCAAAGGTCTTAAGTGTCTGTGACCATGTTATCGTTGCTGATATCTATGCGGCCAGAGAGAAAGACACAGGTCTGGTATCCTCAAAGCAGCTCGCCGAAAAGATTGCTTCTTATGGAACCGATGCGTTCTATCTGCCATCCTTTATGGACATCGAAAATTATTTATTGAAAAATTGCAAAAAAAATGATTTGTTGATAACTATGGGTGCCGGAAATGTCGATTCTATCGGAAATGAGCTGATAAAAAAATAATTATCCACATTATCCACAGAGCTGTGTGAAGGAGTTTTCCTCATACAGCTCTTTTCATTTGTTTACATAAAATTTACTTTCTTTTTTTCACAAATGCCCTGTTTTAGCACCTGTTCCCGATGTGCTAGTAACAAATAATTTTTTTATCCAAAACTTCTCCACATTATCCACAAAATCAACATCCCTGTCCATTTTTCCAACCGACTATTTGTTCTATTTGCAATTTAAAAAACACATGCTATAATGTGAGCACTTCTTGACCAGAGAAGGTTTGGAGACATCCAAAAGTTATGAAAGGCGGGAAAAGTTACCATGAGTTACATTACAATTTCAACAGAAGCAAAGGAAACATTTTCCCTGGTATCGAATCATTTTATTGATTATTATATGACCGAAGCAAATGGCGAATTTGTCAAGGTCTATCTATATCTTATCCGACTGTTGTCCTCAAAGGCACCGATCTCGGTAGCTGATATTGCAGATCATTTCAACCTCACAGAGAAGGATATCTGCCGTGCGATCCGGTACTGGATCAGCGAGGACGTATTACGTCTGGATTACGATGCATCCGGCCAGCTTACAGGTATTACCCTTCTTCCTCTGCATGAAAAAACAAAGGAAGAGGCAGACACCTCCCTGTCGCTCGACAGCATCTCTTTATTAAAGTTTCCGGAAAAGAAAAAGAAGCCTACTGTTCCAGCAGCAAGCAAACCGGTACATACCAAGAATACCATATCAGGACCGGAACCGGTTCAGAAACCGGCGTCTGTATTTCCGGAGAAACAGCCTTACTCTGCCGCCCTTGCAGCAAAGGCAAAGGAAGATGATGCATTTGCCGACGTGATATTTGAAGCAGAAACCTATTTCAGAAAAGAATTATCGGTGAATGATATCGAGATCCTGATCTATATTCACGATCAGTTAGGCTTCTCCACCGAGATCATGGAATATCTGATCGAATACTGTGTCAGCATTGAGAAACCGGATCTCCGTTATGCAGAGGGCATTGCCAAAAACTGGTATCAGGCCGGCATCCACACACTGGAGGAAGCAAAGGAAGCTGCTGAAAATGGCAACCCATTGTACCGTGCAGTCTTTAAGGCACTTGGTATCAACCGGAAAGCTCCAACCACAGGAGAAGTCGCATGGATGGATTCCTGGAATAAGGAAATGGGATTTGAACTGCCGGTCATCATTGAAGCCTGCAACCGTGGAATTGCACAGCATCCTCACGATGTAACATTTGCCTATATCAACGGTATTCTGAAAAAATGGCAGAAACAAGGTGTCAAAACAGTCGATGATATTGCCAAGGCAAGCACAGAATATCACGAAGCAAAAAAACGAAATACATCGCAAAAATCAAGTCAGTACAATGCTAAACCGAATGCTTTCAATTCATTCCAGCAAAAAGACATGTCGGCTGAGCTTGATGAAATGGAGCAGTTGTTCCTAGATGAGATAAATTCTCACTAAATAAGGATTATGTGTAATTATGAAAAATATAGATTATGATAGTATATTGTCAGGCTTTCAACGGAAGCGTCTTGAAAATGAAATTCTGGCAGACAATAGAAAAGCTGAAATATATGAAAAGATTCCTGAGATAAAAAAGATCGATCAGGAGATCGCTTCCTCTTCTATTCAGGCAGCAAGAAACAGAATACGAAAACTGCCTGTTAATATGGAAGACATCAACCAGAATAATCGGAAACTGGCAGCTTATAAAAAAGCTCTTTTAAAAGAACACGGATATCCGGAAGATTATCTGGAACCGATCTATGAATGTCCGCTCTGTCACGACACCGGCTATCAGGGAAGCCATCCCTGCAAATGTATGACACAGAAGGTGATTGACGAGCTGTACAACCAGTCCACGATCCGTGAGATCCTGGAGAGAGAGAATTTCTCTACTTTTTCCCTGAACTACTACAGCCGGGAGAATGATGGCACGCATAAGCATACGCCATACGAGAATGCCTCAAACACTCTGGCAGCTTGCAAAGATTATGTGGAGCATTTTGACGAATCCCACTCCGGTATTCTAATCTATGGAGAAACAGGACTTGGGAAAACCTTCCTGTCCAACTGTATTGCAAAGGCTTTGTTAGACAAAGGACACACAGTTCTTTATCTGACTTCAATAAATTTATTTGAAAATATTTTATCAGGCATTATAATGGGTAATGTGCGTGAAAAAGAAAAGATGATGTTATATGATTATATCTATAACTGTGAACTGCTGATCATTGACGATCTCGGCACCGAGGTTCCGAATACTTTCGTTAATTCCCAGTTATTTGAGATCATTAACATGCGCAACAACCGATCCCTTGCTACTCTGATTTCAACCAATCTGAGTATGCGGGAGCTTTCTGACCGGTATACGGAACGTATCATGTCCCGTATCATTGGTGACTTTAAGGTATTTCCATTATATGGAACAAATATCCGCTACACCAAACGAAAAGACCGGATCCAGAATAAAACTTCTAACTGATGGCATTGCAGTCTTCTGCATTTGCATATATACTATCAATGATACTAACAATATAAGGTATCGAATCATTACACTATAAGATTATGGAGGATATTTATCATGCCAGACGATAGCAAATTAGAAACCATACCCGTGGGCAGTCTCGGAATTGTCGCTCACAAAAGTTGTACAGGCCTTGGTGAAAAGGTTGATCATTATCTCGTAAAATGGAGAGCTAACAGAGACAATGTACACAAAGACAACATTGTTTTCCACGGATATGAAGCTGATACTTACCTGATCAGTGCCGATTGTCCACGTTTCGGCTCCGGTGAGGCAAAGGGTATTCTGAATGAATCCGTTCGTGGTAAAGATATCTATATTATGGTTGATGTCGGAAACTATAGCTGTACTTATACAATGGCAGGCCAGCCACAGCGTATGTCTCCGGATGACCATTATGCAGATTTGAAACGACTGATCGCCGCTATGACTGATAAACCAAAAAAGATCACAGTAATTATGCCATTCCTTTATGAAAGCCGCCAGCACAAGCGTTCTTCCAGAGAATCTCTTGACTGTGCCGTTATGCTTCAGGAATTAAAGTCTTATGGTGTTGACAATATTGTGACATTTGACGCACACGATCCTCGTGTCGTAAATGCCATCCCTAAGAGCGGATTTGAGAATGTACGTCCAACCTACCAGTTCATCAAGACCCTGCTCCGTACCACACCGGATCTTGAAATTGACAACAACCATATGATGGTCATTTCTCCGGATGAGGGTGCTATGCACAGAGCAATCTACTTTGCGAACCTGTTAGGTGTCGATGTCGGAATGTTCTACAAGCGTCGTGACTATTCACGCGTTGTTGATGGAAGAAATCCGATCGTTGCTCATGAATTCCTTGGTGATTCTGTTGAGGGCAAGGATGTTATCATCATCGATGATATGATTGCTTCCGGTGAAAGCATGATCGATGTTGCAAGACAGTTAAAGCAGAGAAAAGCAAAACGTGTTTACTGTATCGCTACCTTCGGTCTCTTCACAAAGGGTCTTGAAGTATTCGATAAGTGCCACGAAGAAGGTCTGATCGAAAAGGTCATCACAACCAACCTGACCTACCAGATGCCTGACCTGTTCAAGAAGGATTGGTACGAATCAGCCGATATGAGCAAGTACATCGCTCTGATCATCGACCACTTAAATCATGATGCTTCTATCAGCGAGCTGTTAGATCCTGCTGAGCGGATCAACGCACGTATCGCTGAGTACAAAGAAAAACATACCATCTCTGATAACTATGAGATGTAATTAAGTATAACTAAAAAACCCCGCCTGCATCCAGCTCTATCGTAGGTAGGGATTGAAACGCGTTGCACTGATGTTTCAATCCCTACCTGCAATAGAACTGGAAGTGGACAGGGATTTTTAATTTTTAATTTACAATCAATTTACAACTCTACATAATTATATTCCATAGAGAGATCATCCAGCATATCTCCAATGGCATTGTTTGAAGTAAAGATTATGACCTGATCGGTATCAATGCGGCTCATACAGTAGAGTGCATTTTTCAGACGGTGTTCATCATAGGCTGTAAAGATATCGTCTACAATGATCGGCATACGGTCTTTGCAGAGAAGCCCTGCGATGCACAGCCGGACAGCCAGATAGATCTGTTCAATCGTTCCGCTGCTTAGGAACTCGATCGGCATATAATGATCGTCGTCAAATACCGAAATATGCATATTTTCATCCAGTTTCACATCGTTATATTTGCCATCTGTAATGATACTGACGATCTCCGAAATATTCTCATTTAAACGGCCACCGAAATCATTATAAATATCCACCGATATATCATTGATAGTCTGGATCGCAAGGTCGATCGCCTTCTGTTCCTTCTCCATCACCTCAAACCGTTTCTGAAGCTCATCCCGTTTGCCCTTTAATTCATAATAGGAATCCCGCTTTGCTACGGCATCATGCTCCTTGAACTTCAACAGCTCTAATTTTGCATCATGTGCTTCCTGAAAATTCCGGTCGATCTCGATCCGGACTGTTCTGGATTCTGTAGCACGTCCAAGCTCATAGATCATCTGGTCGAATTCTGCCTCATCCGGTACTGCATCCGCTCCATCAAAGAAGCCCTTCCGGAATAATCCGTCAATGATCGTAACAGCCACAAATGCGATCGTACAGATTGTAAATAACTGCTGGATGGCTTTCTGGAAATTCAGCAAGTGAACCGCCAGCATAACTGCGGCAACAACCAGAATACCAGTCAGCATTATAATAAATATATTGTCAGTCAGCTTTTTCTGTGTCTTCGGACGGAACTCCTCGTCATCATCCAACGCTTCCACATCAAGGAAGATATGACTTCTGGTACGATCTTCGTCTTCATCCGGAATTGCTGCATTCTTCTCGTTTACAAGCTGTCTTGCCTCCCGTTTCAGCCGCGCGATCTCCATATTATAAGCATCCAGCTCTTCCCGGCGTTCTTCCCGGATTGCTTCCAGATCTCCGTCTACATCTCCAAGCGCATCCATCTGTTCATTTAACTGATCAATCTCTGCTGCCAGCTTTTTATTTTCAAAATTCCGGCGTTCATTTTTCAGATACCGGACCGCTTCTGTCTTATCAATATCGGCATTCCGGGTTGTGGTCAGATTTACCACATAATTGCCAAGATCCTCTGCCAGTTCCTTCCCCGGTGCAGCACCATGTTCTCCGATACAAAGGGTATTCGTATAGGTGCTTTTATCTACATCAAACAGGATGCCTTTATAAGAATTCGGATTCTTAAGCTGTACTTCTTTTCCTGTTTCAATCTCTGTCAGCGTTGCATTTTTATTTGTACGAAGGAAATTCCGCTCCAGAAGATAGCTTTTGTCATCTGTTACAGCGTATGCCTTTCCGGAATAACCACCGCCGTTTACCGGTTTGCGAAGCTCATAATTATCCAGCCTTGCTCCGATCCCTCTGGTCTTATCGATTCCATACAGCATGCCAACAATAAATTCTTTCACCGTTGTCTTACCGGATTCATTTGCACCGTAGATCAGATTCAAGCCCTTTTTCAGCCGGATCTCTTTATTATTAAATTTTCCAAATTCCTTTAATAACAGCTTATTTATATACATGATCACTTATCTCCAGTTGCAAGTATTGCTTCTACCCCATACTTTAATGCATGTTTGCTGATCTCATCCTCTGCATCCGCGAATCGTTCAATAAACTTTCCAAGCAGATTATCTTCATTATCCAGATGAAGCTTGTCCAGATCGTACTCACACAATGTATTATCCACGATCTCATAGATACGGTAGTTTCTCATCAGACCTGAAAAATCCGGTTTCAATCCATTTGCCATATGTCCGGACAGAATAATACGGTAAATATTCTGTGTCCCCATATTCTCCATCTGCTTCGCAAGAACATCCAGAATCTTTGCTTCGCTATATTCCGGTTTCACAGCAAGCCCCAGATTAATATAACTTCGACAGTTAAATGGCTCCCAACGTATCTTTGTCTCGCCATCCTTAATCTGTCCATAGATAAATCCATGTCTGCCGGTCTCTGTCCGGTCAAGCGGCTCTAACGAACCCGGATATGCCATCTTATTCTTCACGATATGCTTTGGTTTGTGGATGTGTCCCAACGCGCAGTAGTCAAATCCCGCCTCTGCCATTTGCCGAAAATTGATCGGAATATGCTTCTCATCTCCACCATGTGCCAGCAGAATATTGACTACATCCTCCATCTGCGGCATGATATCCGCATAGACATCTTCTGTATATTTCACCTGTCCAAAACTGAATCCTGTCACACAGACATTGATATCGTCCAGATATGCATTACTGAATGTGTCTGCCGGCATCAGCACTGTGTTCGATGTAAATTCATAACTCTCTGCCGGTGATCCTTTACTGATATAATCATGATTTCCCGCGATCATGATCGTTCTTGTATTTGTGAGCTTCGACAGCTTATAATCCAGACTCTTCAGATCCTGCAGGGATGGCTGTGCATGGAACAGATCTCCCGCGATCAGCAGCAGGTCTACTTTGCGTTCTTCTGCCACAGCCAAAAGGCGGTCAAATGTTGATTCGATCTCGTCTGCCCGCTCTTTGCTCCAGCTTTTATCTTTATCAGGAACGGCGCCCAGATGGACGTCCGCTATATGAATAAATCTCATAGGATAACCCCTTTTCTGTTTCTCAGCCAGAAAAACCTCTGGCAACTCACTCTTGATTATACCCCACCTGCCCCCTGATTGGCAATGGAATTTCTGGCTAATTATTGCGTCAGATCGACGCAAATACCGATGTCATCGAGATGGAAGCCGGTGAAAGCCAGTGGACATCCAGTACCAAGAAACAGATCGAGCGTCTGACATTTCTCACGGAAAAGCTGGTTTTATTATTCAAAATGGACGAGGAACAGCCACGGATCGAGATGCTGTCATTTGACCTCTCCGACCTCTTAACCGACGTCGTTACTTCCTTCGATGCTGTCTGTGCATCCAGAGAAAAGGAAATGACAACCTCGATCGAACCGAGTATCCAAATCAAAGGAAATGCCATAGTGCATATTTAACTATCAAAATTTATAGTCGAATGGAAGATACCATACTATTATGAAGTAAGCCTTATCCGAGGCCGGTACTTAAGTTGCATCTTTTGCAACTTTATGTACCGCTGCACGATAACTGAGACCTTAGCGAGGCTTTGCTGAGGTTAGTTCGAAGTTATACAGAGTAGGATACGAGCAAAAGCGTCTTACGGAATAATATGTAATGGTATCTTCTATTTTTATCAAATCATACTAAATACGCACTATAACATCTCCCGGTTTTTTTATACCTTTAAGTTCAATTAAGGTTGCTTTGCTAGACTTTAAGAAAGAAAAACCGCGACTACGAAGCTATAGCGTTCCGGATCAGGATACAACCGTATTTTTAGAGATCAAGAAGAAATACGAGGGCATCGTCTACAAACGGCGGATCAGCGCTCCCTATCAGAAAATGATGGACTATCTGGAGCACGACATCCCACCGATAACCAAGAAAGAATCCATGCTTGCAAATACAGCAACGAACGAACTGCGAACGGAACTTCCGGATGACATCCCGGATGCCGGAACAATTCAGATCCTGCATGAGATTGATTATTTTCGTTCGTATTATCAGGGGCTTTCCCCTCATGTATTTCTCTCCTACGACCGGGAAGCCTTCTATGACAAAAAGGGCAACGGATTTCCTGCTCTGCCTAGGCGTGTCTCTGTTGATCGGACTGTTTCTGGCAGGCATGGGATATCTTGCTTATGCGGTATTATTTGCTCTGATCCTCGGACTCGTCAGCCTGATCTTACATGCACTTGGGGTTGGCTCCCACAGCAAACCGGACTGCATGACTTTACGTATCACAATTCCGGAAGATTTGAATTATACAGATGCTTTCAAGGATCTGTTTGATACATATACAACCAGAGCATCCTTAAATGCCGTAAAAACGACAAATATGGGAAGCATGTTCCGCCTGACCTACGCCATTTCTCTCAAATCCGGCGCAGACCAGAAAAAATCCCTTGACGCACTTCGTTGCCGAAATGGGGATCTGGAGATCAGCCTGTTAAATGACTCTACCGCAGTCACCGAACTGTAGTCTTACAAATATAAAATGGAGGTGTTTTCTATGGCACAGAATAATAAAACATTTGATAAAAAATCAAACACAAATGCTCCCTTTGATACGTCATTTGGCTATCTGGGAAGCCTGTATCAGCGTTATATCAGAAATCAGAAAAAATAACCGCACTTGTAATTACGGGTGCTCTCACGATGTCATTTGCCACCGGATGCAACAAGGCGACAACCGATTCATCAACTTCCGATTCACCGACAACCGCAACCACCAGTGATGCCAATGCCACTTCCAATGGCTCTGTTTCAACCGTCAGCTTTACAAAATCAGATATGTTCACGGATCGTGACAGTGATCCTTCTTATGATGAAAAAGCCGCTTCAACCATCACATTTTCCGAATCAGGTGTAAGCAGTTCTTCCGACTCCGTAACGATCAGTGATTCGTCAACCGTTTCAAATAATGCAACAGATTCCGATACAAATGACACCACGGCTTCATCCTGCACAACGGTTACAATCTCCGAAGCAGGAACTTATATCCTGAGCGGCTCCGCATCCAACGCACAGGTTATCATCGATGCCGACAAAGAAACAAAGATCCAGCTTGTACTGGATGACCTGACTCTTAGCTGCGAATCCAGTGCTCCGATCTACGTCAGAAAAGCCGACAAAGTATTTATCACGCTTGCCGACGGTTCTTCTAACACACTGTCAACGACAGGAAAATTTGTCGCTATTGATGACAACAACATTGACGCTGTTATTTTCTCCAAGGACGACCTGACTTTAAACGGCTCCGGCAGTCTGACGATCAACTCTCCATATGGTCACGGCATCGTATCTAAGGATGATCTGGTCGTAACCAGCGGCACATATACAATGACCTGTGCCAAGCATGGCCTGTCAGGAAAAGACAGCGTCCGTATCTTAGACGGAACCTTTGATCTGACAGTAACAAAGGATGGCATCCATGCCTCAAATGATGACGACGAAAATCTCGGCTATATCTACATCGCAGGAGGTACATTTACAATCAACTCTGACGATGACGGTATGCACGCCGATTCAACACTTTATATTGAAGATGGAACGATTGATATCCAGAAAAGCTACGAAGGTCTCAAGGGACAGACCATTACCATTCTGGATGGCGATATCGACATCGTATCTTCCGACGATGGCATCAACGCCGCAAATGGCTCCGACTCTAATGACTCCATCGACGACAAACAGGGAAAAGGCGGTCCGGGAAATGGACAGATATCGGGCAATCCTCCTTCGGGGGATAATCAAACGCCGAAGGACCCACCTTCCGGCGATAATCAGATGCCGGATACACCACCATCAAACGATAATTTTGATCCGTCAAATAATTCTAACAATAATTCAGATCAGCCACAGGGCAACACACCGGGTGGCATGGGCGGCTTCGATATGGATGCCGATGAATCCTGTGTCCTCACAATTAACGGTGGAACAATTACGATCAATGCAGGTGGTGATGGAATTGACAGCAATGGTTATTTCTACATAAATGGCGGAACTGTATATGTCGAAGGACCGGAGAGCAATGGCAACAGTGCCTTGGACTACGGCATCTCCGCAACCATTACAGGTGGTTACTTCCTTTCAACCGGATACTCCGGCATGACGCAGAGCTTCAGCTCGGATTCTACCCAGTGTTCCTACATGCTGACGCTTTCATCAAATACCAGCGGAACGACCACCGTTACTTTGACCGATGCTGATGGAAAGGTACTCCTGTCACATGAAACTTCAAAGTCCTACAATTCTATCATTGTCAGTTGCCCGGAGCTTGAAGTTGGCAGCACCTACACCCTGACAGCCAGGGATACCAACCGGAGCATCACGCCGACCTCCACCGTCAACTAGGGTGGCAAGCCGAATGTCCACCGTGTATCGTAGTCTGTCCTGTAACAAACAAGCTATGCTTTCTATTCGGCACATACGCCCTAGTCGCTCATGCTCCTGTGCAACTCGCCCTCCGGGCTCAAACAAGCATTAAAAATTGACCGAAAATATGCCCGGTAGTTGATGGTACATTAACATTGTGAGGATTTCGTAATGAGGTTTGCACTAACCACTGGGCATTTATCGAGCAATACTATTTAACTGTATTTTAGCGCCTGCTGTATATCAACGGTCTATTCTGCAGCAACATAGCGAGCATTTCGTCAGGAGGTGTATATTGTCAGCGAATGCAGGTGCTTGTTTGAGCCCGAAGGGCGAGTTGCACAGGAGCATGAGCGGATCAGACATATACACCGAGTAGAAAGCGCAGCTTGTTTGCAGCAGGATAGACTGTTGACATACAGCGGGCATTAAGGTCAGTCGGTTGCGCTGGAAATGCCGCCGACTGCTTCGGCAAGCTTCATCAGGTCGAGGGCAGAGCCATCTCTGGCATCCAGAATTACGACCTGCTCCGGAAGCTCATGATCTGCAGGATCTTCGTATTCTGCAAGAATCCATGCCGGAACATATTCAAATCCGCTTCCATCTTCCTTCTGTTTCAGATAGTAAGACAACGTAATATCGTTAAATGCAATCTGCTTATATGCTGTCGGATATTTGGTGTAATATGCTGCTATAGACTCATTTGCTTTCTTAAGCATCTCATCAAAGGATAACAGTTCCACCGCCTGTGGGCTGCCATCTGCTTCTAGATAACTATTCCAGAGAGCATCGATCACTCCATTTGCATCTACCTGAATCGTATATTTTTCGATCGAAACATTCACAAATCCATTTGCCTGACGTAGATTATCAGCAGTCCAGACTGCTACATCCGACACCGGCTGATCCATAACCGATCTTATGTATTCAAATGAATATCCGTCAACAACCGTCGGCAGATTCTGATCAGACGAACCATCGTTCCGATACAGCCAGCACAGATCCGATTCACTCTGTAAAATCGCATCCGATCCGCCAATCTTTGACAGAAATTCTTCAGCAATCTGCCTTGCCTCATCTACCGATAGTGAACATTCATTAATATCCGATTCCAACTCTCCATATTCATCACCCAAGCCGGTATTGTATTCTTCCAGGCTGGATGTGAATACACCGGTCGCACCTTCCATCGGACGATACTGCAGAAGATCCTCCTTTATCCGGAAAAGCGTATCATTTTCCCCTTCCTGAGGAAAACTGATTCTGTATTCCAGATCACCAACTGTACCCATATATTCATCCGCGGAATAGTCTCCCGCATTTTCTCTCTGCTTTGAAGTCGTTTGCAGCAAACGGTTCATACGGTCAATATCCGAATCATAATTCGCGGCATGTGACGGATCTGCCTTTTTCTGCTGCTCGTACAGATCGATATATTCCTGAATATCCTCCTTTGACAGCTTGTCCATATTCTCCATATCATAATAGACATAGACACCCTTATCTGTGTCAAATAACTTTTCTACCAGATTTTTTCGATATTCCGGATCGATCTCTTTCATCTTTACCGGAGCTACATACATTGCACCGGTATTCGGCGCAGTAATATCCGAATCTGTCAACCGGATCTCTTTAAGCCCGGTCGATCCTGCGTCAAATGTGGTATCACACGATTCCGGAATACTATATTTACTCTGAACGCTCCCGCCATCTCCATTACCTACATCCACATTATAATCGGTATCTTTTTTTCCACACGCGGACAAAGCTGCAATACATGCAAATGCCGCTGCCATTACCACAAACTTTTTCTTTCTCCATAACTTCTGTCTCATTGTAATCGCCTCCGTTAACTATCTTTTACCCCTTATTCTCGTACATTCTCCTTGTTATATCTATTTTTTATTTTAACCAATCTCATCTGATAACACAAGTAAACTAAAAAAGAGAAGCAATCTTTTCCAAATTGCCTCTCTGCATCATCATCTCATGTCATTTTCTGACTCCATATCTTTTCGCCTTATACCAATCTATACAAATATTTTTATTCATTGTCCCTCTTGTTCTTCCCGCTCATGCAGATATTTCTCCTTCGTCGCCATTCCTCCCCGGATGTGCCGCTCCGCTTTATTCACATCCAAAACAACCCGGATCCTTGCCGCCAGAAATGGATTGATCTTTACCAGTCGTTCCGTCACATCTTTATGTTTGGTCGTTACAATTTAGAACGGTCTCATTTTCTTCGATTAATACAGACTCATCTAAGCCAAGATCTCCAAGCAAGCGTAAATAAATATCTACATTTCCATCCTTATCTACTTCTATCTTCTGAATCAATCGCTTTAACTGCTGATTGGTCATCTGGTGTACATCAGTAATATCTTCAATTTCTTTAAATGTATTATTTAAAATATTCTCTAACTGTTCCCCTTTGGTTAAATGATAAGATACCATCTTGAGTTCATTTTCTATTCGTTCCATTTCCTGGCGAGAACCACCAATCTTCTCATTCAACTCTTCACGAGAAATCAAATCATCCGTATACATATCCATATATTTTTGTCTGGTCTTTTGTAATTTAGCAAGTTCTGCATTTAATTCTTTTTCGTACTCTACATTTTCATCTTTAGCTTTATATACACGCTGGAATTCATTTACCACATGAGCAATCACTTTTTTCTTTTGTTTCAATACATTTGTAAAATATTCCTGTAAAACTTCAATGAGTTCTTCCTCATCCACAACCGTTTTATTCGGACAGCTATCTGCTCCCCGACCGTTTCGTCCGGAGCATACCCAACGTACATACGTGTTCTTATAAGTACGAACTGTTCTCCGGAAGGACCAGCCACATTCTTTGCATTTAATCAGTGTCGAAAACAGATGTTTATTACTCTGCCGTTCGTGACTAAGATTAAATGCATCATGTCTGCCTCTTAAAATCTCCTGTGCTTTTTCAAATGTCTCATCTTCTATGATTCGAAGTTCCGATCGCTCCACAACCATCCATTCAGTCTCGTCCTTGTCTCTTCTCTGACCAGTCAGGAAATCACTGACTTCTTGCTTGCCATTGATAATTTTTCCAGTATATATTTCATTTGTCAAAATACGGCAAGTTGCATTCTGACTCCATTTGCAATTTCGTTTTGTCTTATAACCTTTTTCATTTAGCATATTGGCAATCCTAGCAGCACCGTAACCTTCTTCTGTGTACCACTTGTAAATCTGCTGTACAACTTTAGATTCTTCTTTATTGATTGCAAGATTAAAATAATCTCCGATTGTTTTGTCATATCCATATACAATATTCGGAACTCGTCCTTTTTCTGCGTTCATCTTCTTGCCGAATTTTACACGCTTGGAAGTATTCGCACTTTCTTCCTGCGCCAGAGCCCCAAAGATGGTGAGGACGAACTCGCTGTTTCCCATGCTGGTCATATTCGCTGTAAGGAACTGTGTTTCAATCCCCAATGATTTCAGCTTACGGACATTCTGTAAAAGATCTACTGTATTTCTTGCAAAACGAGAGATGTCTTTTACAACAACCATATCAAATAATCCCTGCTCTGCATCAGACATCATGCGAAGAAATTCTTTACGATTTTTAATTTTAGTTCCGGAAATACCTTCATCTGCATATAATCTTACTAAAGTGTCCCCTGTGCGCTTGGTATATTCTGAAAAGAATTCCTTTTGGGCTTCCAGACTGTTGAGCTGATCAGCTTTGTCGGTGGAGACTCGGCAATAGGCTGCAATGTTCATAGTGTCACCTCTCTGTTATAGTTGTATAGTTCTGTTACATCTTTTATTATACCCAAAATTAAAAAATAGTAAACAAAAAATCGAGATTATTATTTTGCAAATAACACCTCGATTTTTAATAATTCTATTTTTTTAATCAAGCACTCCAATATTCTGCATTTCCTTCCATCTGGGTAGAAAATGTGTGTGCCAAAATATCTGTTTCAATTTTTATTATTCCATAGTTTTCATTTTCATTATTTTTATCTGATTTCCCTGTACACATCAAAAATTGTGTTCGCTTATCGTACTCTTCCATAACATTCGATAACGGCAAATTGTTACTACCCTTTCTATAAACCGTAGAACATGCAACATCACATTCATACCATCCCAAATCCAACATCTTAACAGAACTATCTGATCCATGATGAGGAATTTTCATAATATGTACATGATTTCCAAAATAATTACTTGGTATCTTTTCTAATGTATCATCTTCAACATCACCTGTTAAAAAAATTCTTACATCTCCCAATGCCAAAACAAAAAATATCGATCTATCATTCTTTATAAATTGATCCATATAATTTTGTTTACGAATGATTTTTGAATTAGGTGCATATGAAATAATTTCTAACGGATATCCATTCATATCCTTTTGAAAACAAACAGAATTATAAAACATCATGTCTTTTCTATCCGATATTGAATATACATTATATTCTGAAACAATATTAGTCGTACATTCTCTTAAATATTCAAAAAGCTTTTGTACTTCTTGACTGCAAGTTATTTCTTTTGCATCTATACCTTCTGGAATCCAAATACTCGTTTTTTCCGAAGCATACATATCAATAATATCTTTTAATCCTTTAGAATGATCAAAATCTGGATGTGTCCAACAAATAAAATCTAATTTATCAACTTTATTCTTTTTCAAAATTTCTGTAACCTTATCATTCTCAACCGTACAAAAACAATCTACTATTCCCGAAAAGCTAATTGCTCCATCTGTACGAACAAAAAACAAAACAGCTTCACCTTCAAGCTTATAACCAATTAAATATGTCTCAATAACTAATTTTTCTTCAAAAAAAATTATTTTTTTAAATGAAGAATTACTACCTCCCGAAGAATACATATCATACATTCTTAAATGCAACTTTTCTCCCCTTTATATTAGCGGTATTATTTGCAAACATACGAATAGTCCCCGCCCTGGACTTAGATACAAACTTTCCACTCACATTTTCATTTTTTTCAATTTTCATTTGTCTTTCATAAGGGTTTTTACTATGTGATACAAACTTCATAATCTTAAATCACTCCTTTAATTGCGGTATCTTGAAATGTATCCTGCTTTAACGTTTCAATTAATTCATCACTCAAAGATTTAATAAACACACCAAATTCAATTGTATTTTGTGTTTCCAGAGTGTCTTTTATCATCTGTTCATCGCATAACAAAGATAATATTTCTCTATTTCCTTCTTTAAAAACATCTATATCCACAACAACTTGATACATAGTTTTTTGAGTTCCATCGTCTTGTTGCATAACACCTTCTTGAATATTTCTAACATAATTTATTTGATAATTATTTTTAGATAAAACTGTAACCATATTAGACGCCACACAATCGCAATCTTCAAATTGTTTAATCACATCATCTATGTTGAATGCTGCTCTTGTAAAATAATTTGACAATCTAGCCAAATCATCTAAAAGACAAATATTTATTTTCCGCAATCCGATTCTTAACACTTGAAAGTAAGGGGATGTTGATTTGATTGTTTCAATGCTTTCTGCCAACAAAGATAAATATTTATCAAATGTTTCATATTTTTGGTCAATGTCTACAGTAAGCGTAAAAAAACTTTTACTTATTTCTAAAATTTCTTTTTTCTCAGAAGAGAAACTATATACTATACTTTTGTTATTGCCATTTATAGAAAATTGATTTTCATCCGGAATGTTTAAATCCATTTTTATTTGTACATCAAACTGATTCTCAGTTCTGTTATCCATTTTTTCAAAACCGGCATCATAAAATTTCTGACGCAGTGATAAAATACACTTTTCAACATCAGCTTCCATAAGTCCTTCATAATCTAAACGAAATATAATTTGTTTCAAAAAGTTATGTTTAATTTCAGAACGTAATTTTCTCATTGCTACGCCCTCCTTATTAATTGATTCATTATATCATACTTTCTTTTTTCAATCCATATACTCTTCACCCTTTTTATCATTTTTAATTTCATCTTGCAATATCTTCTCCACCTTCTCAGTATTCGCTTCTATCATCACCTTCAATATGTAATCGGCGGTCACTTCCACCGGATTTGGATTATGAAATCGATAGTTCAGTTTTCTTTTCGCCACGGTGAAGCTTCCACCTCCTCCCTGCTCACTCTTTGTCCATTACTATGAAAATTTCTTCTGAAATAGTCCTAGATTTTCAGAATGTTTTTCATCGTCTGCATATTGTCATTTGCCATGGCCTCTCGTCTGCTGACTCCATCAATTTTTACCGGAATACATCTTTCCAGAATTCTGTCATAAATTCTTTTCTTCTCAATCTTTGTCTCCTGTTTTAATTGTACTAAAGGAAGATTGGTCGTGGTAATCAAAGGTCTTCCTGATCGATATCTCCAATCAATCACACTGAAAATATTTTCTAATGCATACTCACTGTTCCGCTCTACACCAAGATCGTCAATAATTAAAAGCTCATATCCATTCAATGATCTGATGTATTCTGTCTTATCTTCAACTGCGAACAGATCATTGAATATAGTATTGAAATTTGTCATTTTCACAGTAACTTCTTGTTCCAGTAATGCATTTGCAATACAGGCAGCCAAATAACTTTTTCCTGTTCCAACTGGTCCCCAGAACAAATATCCCATATGGTTTTGTTTCATTTTTTCCCAGTTTGCTACATATTCTTCCGCGATTCTTATAACACCACTATCTCTGTCTATATTTTGAAATGTAAAACCCTCCATTTCTTTTTCTTCAAAGCAGATTTTCTTATTTCTTGCAATTAGTTCCCGATGCTCTTTTTCTTTATAATATTGCGCCTCTTCTGCATATGCCTTTCTTTCACACGCACACTGCCTGTGATGCATTCTCATTTCAAGTAAAGAACCTTTTGGATAAAATGCTTCTATGGGTTCCTTGCAAACAGTACAATGCATCAGTCCATCTGCACCTAAATATGTTTGTATCTCATCCATCAAAGGCTTTCTCCCTCCCCACACTCATAATTCATCTTTTGATTCTTTATACTGTAACTACTTACTCCATACTTATTACTTGTATTATTTTTCTCTATTACTTTATTAGATGCCGTATTTATATCCTTCGTAGAGTTATCATTCCGACCATATGAAGGCTCATTTTTCAGCTCTATATCGGCTTTCTTTATATCTGTCTGTAATTGTGCCTTTCCGGAAATCTCTACTTTGTCTGGTATCATTACATGCATATGTCTTGGTTTTGAAAATCCACCAAATTTCCGAACTAGTAGTCCTGCATCATCTAGCTCTTTCAAAGCGTTTTTTACAGAAGATTTACACTTCCCGGTTCTCTGGGATAGTTCTCCAATTGGAAATACTGCGTATACTCTTCCGTACTCATCTGTCCAATTATTTTTCCGAGATATCCTGGCCCGGTCATATAACAGCATATAAATAATTCTTGCATTCTGACTTATCGGTAATTCCAACAAGAATTTTGGAAATTGATAATACTGCATCTGCCACTCCTGCTCATCCATGTACAAATATTTCATTTGTTTCTTCCTCACCTTCTCAATATTTGAGGCAATATATTTTTGAATTTTATATCCGCAAAAATTTATTCCTCTATATATACAAAGGGAGAGGGCATAAAATACAGCCCCTTCATCAAAATTTTTTTGTTTTTTTCATAATTTCATTACTGAACATCCCAAAATTCCCCATAATCTTAAAGATAAACAGAGAACCAATTAAGATACTGTCGTCCCTAGTGAATCTCGATCTTTGTTAATTCTTTCTTCTTTTTAATCTGAATTTTTATACAAGAGCAAGATCCACCTGTGTTTAACAAGTTTATTCTTGATGAATATTCTATTTCATCCTCTTGATTCAATTTCATCTTCATCTAATTAGCTTCCATCAAAGATTTTCGCACCATTTACATGATATTTTCTTTAAAAATTTTCAAAAAAAGCACCCGGCTTCTGCCAGATGCTCTGTAAAAAATATTCAATTTTTACCTGCTTACATTTTCAATGCAGCCAATATAGTATTCTTAATTTTCGAATATTATCTACGATTATTACGATACGGTATTACCCGGGTGGATCTTGCTCTTCTCTTTCAATATCAATATAATTCTATTTTTCGATAATCTATGACACTGCTGCAGTTAAATGATATACTAATTCTAGTTTATAAATTCGGAGGTATATTATGTCAAACATTCAGATAACAGAAAATGGATCCGGGAAATATTCTCCTGAATGGTTTTTTAGCGAATCTCAGACTCCAGAATGGATTTCATTTGCTCACAAGGCTGATGAGCTACGAGAAAATTTTATGAATCTTTTTGGAATAGAACGCTTAAAATCTCTTTCTGGAAAGAACTTGTTAACTTCTTTGTTTTATAATGACGAAGGAAATAAAACCAATCTCTGCTATATGCTTGAAATGGACAAAGATATTCGTGAAGTATTTGGAAGTATTTCCGGCGGAGCAGCCTACAAATTTGGATTATTTTATCATAAGAAAAATCAGAGTTGGACATGTGGCTCACCATTAAAGCCTGTGCTTCTTACTGAAGCTGAAGCAATACAAAAAGCAGATGAAATGCGCAACGACCTGATTGAAGGTGCTGAAATAATATCTTCTTTTGGTCCTTTAGATTCTGAAGAAGATTATGAACAACTCTATAAACAACTGGAACATATCCCAGGAATCAATATGGTATGGCGCATGAAATATTACCAAATGCTCTTTCCAGCATTATTCGCTCCATTTTATGGTCAAGATATTCAGCTAAGAGTATTGCATTTCCTAAATCAAAAACCAAGTGATATTCCTTTCATTCGCATGGGACAAATTTCATTATATGCCAGAAAATGCAATGTTCCAGGAGTCGTTTTTGCTCATATTTACGGGAAAAATGTAGGATATACTAATGACACTGATGATTCTGACACAAATACTCTTTCCGATAAAAAACATAAAACTCACTACTGGATGTATACCGTCTTTGATGATAAAAGTTGGAATGAATGCCAACAAAAAGGAATCATGGTTTTAGGTATGGACGATATCGGTGATTATTCCCAATTTGCTTCCAAAGAAGCTCTCCGTCAAGAACTAATAGATGTGTACGACAGTAGCACTTCACGAAAAAATCAGGCTTTGATGGCATGGAATTTTGCGAATACAGTATCAGTTAATGATGTGATTTTTGCGAAACGCAGCAACACTCTTGTTGGTAAAGGTATTGTCACTGGAGGTTATGTCTTTGATGATCTTCGGCAAGAATATAAAAATGTCCGCACTGTAAAGTGGCTTCAAGTTGGTGAATGGGAACATCCTGGTAATGCAGTAGCTAAACGCTTAACTGATATCACTCCATACACAGATTATATTGAAAAACTTACCGCCATCTTTGCTCCAGACGAATTGGATGATGTAGACACACAACCAGAAATAGACTATCCAACTTACTCTTCTGTAGATTTTCTCTCAGATGTGTATATGAATGAACAAGATTATAAAACACTGGTAAATGTCTTAAAAATGAAGAAAAATATTATTTTACAAGGCGCACCTGGCGTTGGAAAAACATTTACTGCCAAGAGACTTGCTTATTCCATTATGGGTGCAAAAAATCCTGACCGTGTTCAAATGATCCAATTCCACCAGAGTTACTCATACGAAGATTTTATTGAAGGATACCGACCAACCGAAAATGGATTCACAATTAAAAAGGGCTCTTTTTACAAATTTTGCAAACTGGCTGAAGAAGATGATGAAAATGATTATTTCTTTATCATTGATGAAATCAATCGTGGTAATTTAAGTAAAATATTCGGTGAATTATTTATGCTGATTGAAAAAGATAAGCGTGGTATTGAACTGCAATTGTTATATTCTGATGAGAATTTCTCTGTACCTGCAAATGTATATATTATCGGTATGATGAATACTGCTGATCGCAGCCTTGCCATGTTAGATTATGCTTTAAGACGACGTTTTTCATTTTTTACTATGAAACCTGGATTTAATGCACCTGGTTTTCAAGCTTACCAAGATTCTCTAAAAAGTGATGACTTTAACAAATTAATTGCCTGTGTGAAACAGTTGAATTCCAAGATAGCAGAAGACATCTCTCTGGGTGAAGGATTCTGTATTGGTCACAGTTATTTTTGTAGTCTAACACCAGAGACAGTTAACACACAAACTTTGTCATCCATTGTAGAATACGAATTAATTCCACTTTTAAAAGAATATTGGTTTGATGAACCAGCCAACGTCATAGATTGGGGCGATCGATTAAGGAGTGCTGTTAAATGATTCCTGTACAAAATATTTATTATATGCTGTCCTACGCTTTTCAAGCATTACAAGCACAAAACTATAAAGATCTGGCTACAGAAAAATTTCATAATACCGCTGAATTATGTGCAGCCATTCTTGATAAGGGCATTAGCGTACAGCTAAAACGAGGCTTAGGAAGAGATTATCTGTCAAAATCAGAATCTCTTTCTACGCTACAGGGAAGGCTTAATATTTCTGAATCCATTAAAACTCAGACTCTACTGAAGAAGCAAATGATTTGTATATACGATGAATTTTCAACTAATACACAATTTAACCAGATTATTAAATCTACAATGTTAATGCTTCTTAAAGCCAATATCACAAATACACGAAAAAAGAGTCTTCGGAATCTATTATTATTTTTTTCTGATGTTAACGAAATTGATTTACGTTTTGTAAATTGGAACCAACATTATAATTGTTCCAATCAAAGTTATCAAATGTTAATTGGAATCTGTTATCTGATTTATAACGGACTTCTACAGACACAGAACGACGGTACCACAAAAATAATGGATTTTTTTGACGAACAACGTATGTGCCGTTTATATGAAAAATTTTTGCTCGAATACTATCGTAAAGAACATCCAGAACTATCTGCCAATGCATCACAGATTGCCTGGCAACTTGATGATTCTGAGAACCAATTGCTTCCTAAAATGCAAACCGATATTATGTTATCTCAAGGAAACAATATACTTATTATCGATGCAAAATATTATTCACATATGACTCAGCAGCAATATGGGACAAACACTTTGCATTCCAATAACCTCTATCAGATTTTTACATATGTGAAAAATAAGGAATTTGAATTAAGAAAGCTGGAACATACCGTTTCCGGAATGCTCCTTTATGCCCAGACTGATGAAAATGTTATTCCCAATAATACATACCAAATGAGCGGAAATCAGATTTCCGTGCGTGCATTGAATTTAAATCAGGATTTTTCCGGAATTGCTCACACATTAGATGATATTATCCAAAATTCTTTCAACAACTAAAAATGGGCTGTTGCAAAATCATTGATGTCTATTTTGCAACAGCCTCTTTTTCAAAAATACACACTTGCTATGACTACTATTCCCCGAATTTTTAATAAAATATCTTCTCTGTTTTTGTCCAAACAATATTTCACAAATTTTTTATAATACTTTGAACTTGGTACTATTATTTCACATTGTGAATACTCAAAGCAAAGTTCTCCCGGAACTCTCCATTCTCGCTCATGTGTCCAATCTATAATATGCTCTTTATTCGACAAATCCAATTTTACAATTCGCCACCATTCATTCTCGGGCAAATACTCTTTCGCCCGATTTGTTTCGTCATATATAACTGGTCTTCCGTTTTTCTTGTAAATAAAGTCTTTTTGGAATCTTATTCCAAATCCTAAATACCTTATCTTATGATTTTCTTCTTTTCTTAATTTTTCTTCATATTGCAAGTTTTCAGCAATGGCTGTTAACGGAGCCTCTTGCAAACAAACTGCTGGAATTTTTCCGCAAATAAAACCACTACTTGTTTTACTTCCTCTAATTTGTCTTTCTTCAAGAATATTTATCAAATTACGAAATGCTTCTTCAGCAGTCTCTCCCTTTGTTAAATGAGTGACTCTCGATGATAAATCAACACGATATTTGAATCGCTTTCTCCAATTCTTCTCATCCATGTTTTTCATACCCTCTCTAAAATATCGTTTCTTCAATCTGACTTTTTAAATCCACCAAATATTTATATAATAAATTT
The DNA here is from genome assembly GCF_003461365.1 of Clostridium sp. AF17-21AC. NCBI lineage: Bacteria > Bacillati > Bacillota > Clostridia > Eubacteriales > Clostridiaceae > Clostridium > Clostridium sp. AF17-21AC. The sequence goes on along the minus strand of NZ_QTWY01000003.1, from coordinate 349,527 downwards.
TTGCAAGAAAAATAATCCATATTAAACGCTTTTTCTGTTAATCCTTTTAAAACGTCTTTCTCATTAATTTCTATTTCTTCCAAAAATTGTCCTAACCCATAATGCGCAAAGCAATTACGTAATGACCTATTTTTCAATGTTTTATCTATATGATAATTTGTTTTATTTGCACTATTCAATTCTTCTATAAAATCACATATGTAATAATATTGTAAATATGCATATTTAAATTTTTGAGGTATTTCTTCAACAAAATATTTATCAAGGAACTCTATTATATAATTGATGTTACACAAAATACAAAAAAGAACAAATCCTAAATTATTTTTCAACTTGATTGGACTATTTCTAAAAAAATGATAATCTCGATATTTGACAATATTATTTCTGTCATCATAACTAAATGGCTCTAAATTTGTATCCAAGAAATAGGCCGCAAGCTTCCCAGTAACAATGCTCAAATCTCTGATCTTAGGACCTATTTTTTCATCTTCTAAAGTATTAAACGGCATATACATTGCACCTAAAATAGTATTGCCACAAACTGCTCCATTACAATAATCCGTTCCCACATTATAATAACCAATTATCTTTTCAAGTAAGCTTCGAATATTGTAAAAATACTCATCACTTTCATGAAATTTATCCAATAGTAATGTTTCATATTCTTCATATGACATTTCAAACAATTTGTGAGCTTGTCTTAATTTTACATAGTATTCTTTTTCTTCATCATTAAATCTCGGTGCATTTAGTCCAATTTTTTTGCACCATTGTTCCGCACCATCCGCAAAAATTCCTATATACGGTATGCTCATCATTACATAATTACTATTAATATTTTTAGCGTTATTTTGCATGTCAACTAACGTATATATAAATCGTGCATCTGATTGAATCAAATCAAATGCCGCTTTTTGTACTTTATTTAGCATATCCTGCACCTTCTTACTTACCTTTTATTAAATAAACATAGCATTTTGAATATTTACAATCAATATTTTTCTAAAGAAAAAGAACGAATACACATCTAAATTGATGGTTCGTTCTCTTTTATCATTTAACCATATATATAATATTTCTATACAGTTCTTTTTTATTACTACCATATGTACCGTGCTTTTGCTTACTCCGAATTTCTTTGCTGTCTGCCGGACAGTCGCTCCGCTTTCTACGATATATTGTCCAATTTCTTCTGCTCTTTCTTCAATATAATCTCTCAAAAAAATTCCCCTGCAAATCTCATTTTTACAATGTATGCAGAGGAATTTTTCTGTATGATGGAAAAATGATATAGATTAATATTTCCTTATTTTCTCAATTATTAACACTTAATATAAATGTTTCTAATCAGAAATCTGATTTAAATCAGATTTCATCACTCACAATGCTTTTACTTATATTTTCTTCGTCTTCTTTACATTAAATGTAATTAACTCAAACAAATTGTCCGGCTTATCATTTACAATTTCACACCATCCATTTTTTTGTAATTCCTCATAAAAACTTGTCCTTAATGTACTTTCAGTAAAAATGTTTACACTTGGATCTTTCTTTTTACTTAAAGAATGAAAAATATCTTTTAACTTCATGCTACTCCTCCAAATATTTTAAAATCGACTTAATATCATCAATGTTTATGGCATGCACGTCCTTATTACGCTTTAGATTTTCTACCAACTGCTTATATTTTTCTCTAATTTCTATACTTTTGATATCATCATAAAAGTTTCTCACTTTTGCTAATTCCGTAACCTGATTTTGGACAATTACCTTATCAAGCTCTTTTAACCGCTTTAATTGCAACAGAGAAGTAATGTAATAATAACCGGACCTTATCACATAATACTTATCATGTTCATATTTTTCATGTTCATTTATACATTTGAGAAACTCTTGTTTTTCAATTGCTATTTTATCCTTAAATCTTCTAATCAAAAAGTCTCGATCAAAAAGTATATTCTTAGTAATATTTAGTATCCATTGGTAGTATCCTTCCTGTCCAATTATTAACTTACCCTCAGAAATAACACTATTTTCATATGGCATTCCAGCTGACGCGGCAAAAAGGAATGATAAATAATCTCGATATACGATATCTATTTGACTCTTATTTCTTTCATTTGCCACTTCGCCAGTTGTTCCTTTATTATGCATATATCTATTCTCATTTTTAGGAAAGCCTAACATAAGAACTATGAAATCATAATCACCATGTAGCCTACTATCTGGAATTACAGATGAACCATACTGTATCAGTAAATAATCTTTATATTCCGGAAAATGCTCTCTCATCGTTTCATTAATTCCGAGTGATTTAGCCAGATCTTCTCTCCAGTCTTTACTATTATAATCTATATTGTTTAAAAGCTCATACAAACTCTTTGGAGCATTTTTAATCTTTTTATATAGCCAAACGATGCAAGCAGTTATAAATGTCGTGACAAGTCCAATAATAATCTCTGAACAATATCCATCCCAACTTTCGAGTATTTTTTTTATAATTTCTTCTATCATTTCTTTTCTCCCCTAAATAAATTAAAATCAAAATAATTATATCAAATATAACAAATAAAATAAAAATTTTATACGAAGCACGAAATAAACTCAAAATGGAATTTCACAAAATATGCAGAAGATTTTTCCTGTATTTCAAATCATGCTATAATAAAAACAATTACTTACAATCAAAAAACATCTACAAGGAAGTCTTACCCATGAATAACAAACCAAACAACTACATCCTGGATTTTACGCATGTATACTGCGATGAAGATATGAAGGATAACCCACGGTTTCACTGGATCGACTGCTCTGACATTGAAGGCTGCGCCCTGTATTGTTCAGATGAAGCCGCTGCCGAGATCCGGAAACGAATCATGCCATATGGAATCAACGGTATCCATTTTATTGACTCCGGGAATTTTCATTATGTAACAAAGATAACAACCGACCAGATCAAACGACCGTTCTCGCTCGTAGTATTCGACCACCATACAGATATGCAGCGACCACTCGTTGACGGAATGATGAGCTGTGGTGACTGGGCGGGGCTTGTTCTGGACCAGAATCCAAATCTGAAACAGTTAATTCTGATCGGACCGGAAGCAGCCGACATTTTCCAGATTGATGCAGTACGCAAAGACCGTCTTCTGACCTTTTCTGCTGAAGAACTAAAAAATGGGACTGCCCGAAAGAAATCAGCAAACATCCTCTCAGGTGTCCCATTTTATATTTCTATTGATAAAGATGTTCTCTCTACCCGTTTCACAGAAACCAACTGGAATCAGGGCGACATGTCACTTGACATGTTGGAACATCTGCTTGGCATCATCTTAAGCCATGAAACCGTATGCGGCATCGATATCTGCGGCGAATGCCAGCCGGATCTGCCGCTCCCGAAATATATGGAAGCCGAAGAAAAGAACGAGCAGATCAATCATGAACTGGTGGATTTTATCCGCATGCATATATATCAGAAAAAATAAAAAGCACTTTCCATCTCTCACCACAAATAACTTTTCTTGCCCCTGCCGATAAAATACGTCTTATGAAATGGCACAGTCACAAGAAGCGTCACCGCTTCTGCGATCGGTACAGCCAGCCATGCTCCATAGATCTTAAGGAAATGCGGTAGGATCAGAAGGCTTAACACCGTAAAGATAAATGTCCGGCTGAATGAAATGATCGCCGACACCTTACCATTTGAAAGGGCTGTGAAGAAACCGGAGGATGTGATATTTAATCCACTGAACAGGAAATTGATCGCAAAGATCTTGAATCCGATCTCTGCCAGTTCAAATGTTGCCGGATCATGTGTGAACACCGTAATGATCCAGGTCGCAAGCGCCTCTGCGATAACCGTCAGAATAATCGCCGATACCGCCACAAAAAGGAATGCAATCTTATAAATACTCCGAAGCTTCTTCTTATCCTTTGCACCATACTGGAACCCAACGATCGGACTGATCCCGATTGTAAATCCCAGATAAAATGCATTGAATAAGAACTGTCCATACAGCAGGATCGAGATAGCCGCAACTCCGGCTTCTCCTGCAAGACGCATCAGAACAAGATTGAACAATACCGTTACAACAGAATTTGAAAGCTCTGATACCATCTCTGAAGAACCGTTATAGCAGGCATGTCCAAGCTCCCGCAAGGAAAGTTTGAATCCGGTAAACCGAAGCTCACCTTTGGAGAACATGAAAAATACAAGTCCGGCAATCGCGGGAATGCACTGACCGATTCCTGTTGCAAGTGCCGCACCTGCAACTCCCATATCACAGATCACGATCAATACGTAATCAAGAACAGCATTTACAATACCTGCACCGATCATAAGCAGCAAGCCCATCGTTGGCCGTCCCGCTGTGACCAGATACATCTGAAACAACGTTTGCAGCATACAGGCAGGAATGAATAAGCTCACCATTCCCAGATAACTTTTACAGTCTGCCAGAAGCACTTCATTGGAACCCAGCAGTCTGGATATCTCTGTCAGGAACATCTGACTGATCACCACGATCACAAGACTGACCAGAATACATACCGTGACAAACTGAGTCAGGCTCTCACATGCTCTCTTTTTATTTCCCTCTCCAAGATATTTGCTAATGATCGCATTTCCACCCGATGCCAGCATCATGGCAATGGCGATCGCCACATTTACTACGGGATATACGATATTTAACGATGATAATGCATTACTTCCGACAAATCGGGATACAAAGATACCATCCACGATGGTATACAACGACATAAATACCATCATGATGATTGACGGTGCTGCAAAGCTCAGCAGCGACCATGGCGTAATGCGACGATTTAATGATTTACCCATTTTAACAAGTCCTCTCCGTTTTATAACACTTTTCTAATTGACAAAGCCAAGCATATACTATAGGGTAACCCTATAGTCAAGTGTAATTTTGAAAATGAAAGGAAATTCAAATGAATAAAAAGATATATATGACGACCGGCGAGTTCGCCAGGATCATGCGAATAACAAAAGAAACCCTGTTTCATTATGATGAGATTGGTTTATTTCAGCCGGAGCTCACCCAGCCAAATGGTTACCGCTATTATTCGATCTATCAGACCGAGATCCTTGACACCATCCTTTTATTAAAAGACCTCGGTATGCCGTTAAAAGAGATCAAACAGCAGCTTGCCAACCGTGATCCGGCAAAGATGCTCCATATATTAGAAGAACGTGAACATCAGATCAATACGGAGATTGCCAAATTACGCTCCATGGAAAAATGGATCTCGCAGCAAAAGAGCAAGATCCATTTCGCTATGCAGATCGATCCGACAGCCATCTTTATTGCTGACTTCCCGGAACGATACTATCTCTATGCAGAAGCACCGACCGCTACAGATGCTGAACTGTATCGAAAAACCGATGACCTGATCAATCTTCTGCTAACGGTCGGTTCTACTTTTAAAAATGATTATGATATGGCATATTTCCAGCATGCTTCCCATATCGAATCAGATAAGTACGCTGTCTATGATAATGTCGCCCTGTTGTTAGATAACAAGCCTTACGGGCTTCCTGTCCATACCTTGCCTGCAGGAAAATATCTCACCGCCTACCACACCGGTCACTGGGATACGATCGGCGATACTTACGACCGCCTGATGACCTTTAAACATGAGCACAACATCCATACTTCCTCTGAATATCTGGAACACAATGTTATAGATAGCTTCACTGCCGAAGACCCGCAAGACTACATTACCGAAATCACTGTAGCCTTAGAAGCATGATCTACATTTTTATATAAGGCTCCGCTTAAAACTTCTCAAAGAAATGATATTCGTACAGGTTGGTCAGCTTCTTACCTGTCAGCGCCGCATAGGTACGAAGTAGCGAGGATGCACAACCTGCCACACCAACATACAGTCCCGGATAGCTCACAACTCTGGTCGGGATCGTTCTCCACCAACTGTCATACCAGGTACGAAGTCCCGGTGTCCGGTGATCCGAATCGGAAAGCATCACATCAGCCGTACGGATCATATAATCATAGAACTCTTTCTCTCCGGTATATTCATACATGGCAGCAAAATGCTCCAGAATACCTGCTGTTCCACAGCACTGGCACTGGCAGTTCCAGAAGCCCCAGGAATGTTTCTCCGGCGCACCGGCACGGACGATACCGCGCGATAATTCGATCGTCCAGTTCCGGTAGATCTCCTCTCCGGTAATCTCATACAGTTCACGAAATGCCTGCGTACTTCCAACCGGGCCATGACATGTACTGAGATAATATTTGTCATACGTCGGACCTGTTACCGGATGATCCTGATATGGAATCAATCGTCCGGTTTCATCTCCAACTGCGATATTCATTGCATATGTAAGTCCTTCCTTTGCCAGCTCCAGATATTTCTTTATACCGGTCTTACGGTAAAGGATATCTAAGAATACGATAAATCCGCCATCTGCGGTGATATCCTCCTGATCACTCCAATGCAGTCCTCTCTCATCGGTTACTGCTGCTTCAAGCAGGACATCTGCAACATATAATACATAATCCCGATACTCCTGTTTTCCTGTCACCTGATACAGGTCTTCAAGGAAATATGCCTCACCAACCGGGCCATTGTAAGGGCCTACCGCCCAGCCCGGAACCGGAATAATACCCTTTACCTCTGAATGAAGCGTCGTCTGATACCATTCCACGCCAACCTTCGTTGCAATGATATGCGCCGCTGCTTCCTCTGCCTCAGTCAGCCAGCGTGTGTCTCCGGTTGCTTCATACAGCCGAATAAAGAAAATACCAATACCTGCCGAACCGTCATACATACTCTTCGGCGTAAATAACGGAACATCCTCCCGGTATCCATCCTGTCCTTCCGGCAGAGCCTGCCAGATTCTTCCATATTCCGTCTTAATCGCCAACGTATCGATCCATTCCGCCGTATCGATCGCCGCTTTCAAATAATCTTCTGCTGTATTCTTTTGAAAAATCTCCGGTGTAATCAACTTCGCCATATCTTCGTCTCCTTTGTAACTTTATCCTATGCTGTAAAAACTTCTCACTCTATCCCAGTTTATCTCGCTGTTTATTTTCTCTTTCTCCAGCCATTCCTGTTTCAACGTTTTATTTCCTAGTATTTCTATATGATAATTATACATGCATTTTCAAATTAAGCAAGCCCTAAAATCACACCCAAACTATAACTATACTATTAAGTGTCCTTTTCATTACATTTTGTATCGTGTTATATCGTTCTCCCCTTATTTACGAACTCTCATAAGGGAAAATAAGGGAAAGAAAATCTGGTAACAAATTATAGAAATGGCGCTAGAATATTGGGACTTGATATGATAAGATTAACGGAAATACTTTATTTGAAAGAGGTGAGAACGATATGAAATATATCCGAGATAATTACTCAGTACAGTTGATGTAAACTGTTGGCAGATTGTGCTGAGGTGAAAATAAACTTGCTAGCAGTCGTTAACTGTACTGTCCAAATGATTGAAATACAATATATAAAGGAGTACAGTTATGCGCTATATAAAAGAAATTCTAAAGAATAACAGAATATGGGTATTAGCTTACATTGGACTAGGTATATTTAATGCATTTATGGCTAATTACAAGACGGACTATTTTCAGAAGGTTATTGACGGATTGGCGACTGGAACACTTACATTTGCAGGAGTTATAACCTACGGTCTTATTTTGCTGGTAAATTATTGTATGAATTATCTGGATAATTATCCAGAAAAGAAATTGGAGTATGGTATTTATCTGGATTTTAAGCTTTTGTCGCTTAGAAAAATAAGTACAATCGATTATACGGAATATCAGAAAATAGGTACTGGAAAACTTGTTCAAAGGATCGAGAATGGCTCATCCGCAGGCAGAAATGTAGTATTCAATTTCTGGTTACGTTTGATTCGTGATTTACTTCCTACCATTGTTTTTAGTGTATATTTTATTTGGAAGATTGATAAAATAATTACTTACATTTTGTTTGTAGGCTATATGCTTATTTTTATAATAACCAATATTCTACTAAAGTTTCTATACAAAATAAAAGAAAAGATTTTGAACAGTGAGGAGCTATTCAATCATTTTCTGGTCAGGGGCTTTATGGAAATGTTGGTATTCCGTATGAGCAAACAGTTTCCGAGTGAAATAAAGAAAACTCGTAGTGCCAAAGAGAATATTGTTTCATCAAAAGTAAAAATGAATATGATTCATGAAGCATTTTTTACAATATTTGCGCTACTTGTGGCAATGTTAGATATTAGTATTTTATTTTACGCATGGAAAACAAAAAATCTTACAGTGGGTTCTATAGTTGCACTCATTGCGCTGATTGAAAATGCTTACACGCCGATCGCTATTTTTAATGTACTTTATGTTCAATATAAATTGGACAAGGCATCCTATAAGAGATTTGAAGAATTTTTAGATTTAAAAGATGATAATCAATTAAGAAATGGTAACGCAATTAATACGGACATTGGTGAAATAGCGATAAAAAACTTATCGTTCCAATATGAAGAACGGAAAATTATTGATGATTTGAGCCTGTTCATAAAAAGGGGACAAAAAATAGCTTTTGTAGGAGAAAGTGGCTCTGGAAAATCCACTGTGATTAAGATATTACTGGGATTACTAAAATACAATCAGGGAGAAATCTGCTTAGGTGATATGGAGTTAAGTGGAATTTGCCTTAATAATTTGTATGACAAAGTCAGCTATATATCGCAGGATGTTCCCGTTTTTGATGGAACAATAAAAGAAAATCTGGTATTTGAAAAGAACGTGTCAAAAGAACAAATGCTGGACGCATTGAGTGAAGTGCAACTATCTCATTTGGTTGAGAATCTTGCGGAAGGCTTAGATACTGAAATTGGTGAGAAAGGAACCTGCTTATCAGGTGGAGAAAAACAAAGACTTGCCTTCGCCCGCTTGTGGTTTGAAAACCCTGAACTTGTCATTTTGGATGAAGCAACATCTGCAATGGATAATTTAACAGAAGAGATTGTAATGAAATCGGTTATGCAAAAAATGAAAGATAAAACGGTCATTGCGATTGCACATAGATTAAATTCCATTGCCGGTTTTGACAGAATTATTCTCTTTAGAGAAGGGAAGATTGTCGGACAAGGGACTTTTGAAGAACTATTACATACAGATTCTTATTTTAAGGAACTGTATAATGCGAATGTTCAATAATAGTATTTGTTACATTTGAATTTGTAAAAAATTTAAAGTGGCTGGCGCTCTTGCATTTTAGTGTTTGAACGACAGCCACCCAACAGAAATTCACACTATTTTAAGCGAATAGTTTTTGCTTTTGTAGATATTCGAATTGCCTTTGTACTCATATTTTTTCACAGATGCATTATCTAGTTGAACATCCCCTGTAATGAATATAAGTAAGATTTTCGTTATAAAATACAGCTTGCCAGCATATGCGGGCGCATGTTTGAGCCGGAGGCGAGTTTGCGCAGGAGTATATGCGAATCAGGCAAACTACTGCTCATCCTCCAGCATCTCCCGGTCCTTCTCCATCTCCTGCACAACCCCAAACGTCGACAGCTCATCCGCAAATTCTTCCATATAATCCTGATAATGCTCCACCAGCTCCGCCTGAACCATATCCACGCACTTCTTTTTACCCAAATGATGCTTCTTATCCACACCATGCTTCCGGCTTGAGCGCATCCCCGGATATTCCTGATCTGCAGTCCTGTTTCTTCTATTAAATAACATTTCCCTATACCTCTTTTCATACAAAAAGGAACCGCCACACATATAAGCCATTCCCGTTTTCTTTCTTTATAAAAGAGTATCGACATCCAGAGAGCGATTTATACCATTCAGTCTGTTATATCAATTAAATCATAAATAAAAACCCGGGAGAAATTAAAATTGTGTATAGAAAGGGCTTGAGCCCCAGTAATTAATACTGAGGCTCATTCTTAAAGGAGAGGTCATGGAGGATTCCAAAAAGGGGGGGTTTGGGGGGGTTTGGGGGTTATGGGGTACATTACATCGTAATATAGGGATTATACGAATTCGTGCATTGGGAATCCTCCATCATATCTATTCAAATGTTAAGTAATTGTCTTTTTTTAACTTACTACACTGTAGTAACTTCTTTCAAGATGTTCGTTTTTATTTCCTGTCCATCTCTTATGGTGCTATGATAACAAATTCATTCAAATTTGTAAATATTGCATAATAAATAAAGTTTTCCGGGTTTTATGGTTCTTTTTGCACAAATTTTACTATATATGATAGCTTTATGAATATTTTGACGGATTTTGCCTGTCTCATTTTGTCAAATTTACTATTTCTTTACTCAAACAGCCAAATTCAATCAAATAAAATTTGATTTGCGTGCGATACTTTTCGACATTTTACGATTTTTTACAGCAGCAAAAATTTGAAAATATTGTGAAAAATGCCATTTTTTGTTCAGGATACTTTTTTATATCGCGAAGCGTTTATATTTTCTTCTTAAAAAATAAAATCCGGAATGTAACAATACCTAATTTCTCCGTCAGATATAAAGAAAAAGGAGCTCAAAACTGAACTCCTCATCTTTCGAAAAAAATACTATGCAAATATATAACGTCTGTCACAATCTTACTGACCCCGTATTCGGAATCCTCTTCTATCGCGCCAGACGCTTTACACAATATATACGTTTGTATAGATTTTGTCAAGAATATTTCAAAAAAGTTAAGATTTCTTTCCCCCCTTTACAAATTGTTCCAATAATCCTATCATTCTACATAGATTGAAAGAACACAACACAGCCGCGCAGGAGGAAAACCACATGAATACAGATGCATTATTACAGGGACGATTCAAGGATCTTGCAAATAAAGCCTATCAGAAGAATATCTATACCTTTACAAATTTTCTGTCTGCATCCGATCTGGATATTTTCTATTCTATCCTGCCGGACATCAACCATGTACCATATCAGATTTTCGGTGGCCGGGAAGGATGTGACCGTGTTATGATCCGCTTTGGATCAGAGGATATGACCGGATATGAACTTCCATTTCCGATCACCATACTTCAGATCACACCATTACTGGACAAATTTTCAGACGAGCTGACTCACCGCGACGTTCTGGGTTCTCTGATGAACCTCGGTATTGAACGTGAAATGACCGGTGATATTGTTATGAAAGAATCCTCCAGAAGCGGAAAACGAAATACCGCTTATGTGTTCTGTGTATCTTCGATCGCAAATTACATCACTGATAATCTTACCCGCATCAAACATACCAATGTCCGCTGTATCATCTGCCCGGATGATGACCTGCCGGATATTGTACCAACACTGGAAGATTTTCAGTGCATTGCCGCCTCAGAACGGATCGATGCTGCCATTGCTTCTATCACGAAGCTCTCCAGAAGCCAGACTGTCGCCCTGTTCCGTGAAAAAAAAGTATTTTTAAATAATCGCATTCTTGAAAATAACAGCTATAACCTAAAACCGGAGGATACTCTGTCCATCCGCGGTTATGGCAAATTCATCTATAAAGGCTGTGGACATGAAACCCGTAAAGGCAGGATCTATCTGACGTTTGAACGTTATGTCTGAATCAATACATACAAACAGTGCAGACCTGAAGCAGCTAAGCGAATCTCCCGATATGCTGTGCTTCCGGACCTGCACCATTTTTGACATCTTATAAATTTTTCTGGTTTATTTTTTTATGTTGTCACTACCCTCCTTCCATTTTGTTTATCGGAATCCCTTCACATATCCCGTAACATCACTATACAAAAAAGCACCTGCCCAAAACCGTTGATGTAATAAATAGCATGTCTCAATGTAACTTTTGGTATTGCAGTTCCAAAAAAGCACGCACTACATACTCGAATTCACTCTTTTTTATTTCAAATGTTCCATTATAAAATGCCACTACTTCCTGCACGATCTGAAGCCCCAGACCATGCGGATTCCGCTCCGCCTGCCCATTACGCAATCCGGGTATTTGCTTTTCTGCCCCACCGACTGGTCCGCTGATCTGTATGCTGTTTGCCGTCATTTCCTTGATCGTATTCCTGCATACGATCATAAGATTGCTCCTGTCATATAAAATCTTGATCCCTATTTTTCCCCCACGAATCGTATATTTTACGGCATTGTCCAGTATATTTCCAAGCAGCATATTCAAATGATGGTCATTGATCGCAAGATCGATCGGCACTGATATCCATGTCGTGATCTCAATTCCCCGTTCGGATGCTTCCCGCTTTTTATAGGACAAAATTGCATCGATCAGAACATGCCCGGAAATCACCTCCTTTGCCACCACAACTGCCAGTGCCTTTTCATATTCCTGATGCAGCAGCTCATATTGACCATTTTCCAGATACACACATTCCAGCATATATTGCTTCTTCAGGTCATGACGAAATTTCCGAAATTCCTGCCAGACCTTTCCCAGAGAAAAACTATATGCCTTATACTGTTCTGCTTCCGCACGCATCGTCCGGACATTCACTTCCCGTATCTGTCCATTTCTTTCCTGACGATACAGGTTACTGGATAATATATTGACCGCATACAGAAGCAGTACAATGGCCGGAAAATGTTTTCCTCCACATGCCGTCCGAAAATGTGTAAACAATGCCAAGGTTATTACCGGAACACAAAATACCTCCACAAAATCTCCAAACGTCACCTTATACTGCAAGACCAGTAGTGGATCCGGACAAGTCTCATCCATATCGGGTGCACCAACATTTGCATGATGACTTCTCCACAGCATTCTCCACGCCAGAATATTCAATTTTATAAATACTAAAAGGATAATTCTTGAAATAGATACAGCAGATATCTGAAGCCTTATAAAAGTTTCTTTTCCAACATCAGCATGGCTTCCAACCATAATAAAATAACGATAAACAAGCTTTTCCGCAGCGATCATAAACACTGCCAGATAAATGCCTGTAACAGCCGCCTGTTTCCATGGATATTGAGATTTCCCGGCTATTTTCCTGCATTTTCCGGATATACAGCCAGAACTTCCAAATAACCGGATTGTCCAGATATAAAAAAGATTAGATGCCAGCGACAGAATAGAACTCAAATGCCTGCTCCCCCGATCCAGTCCATATAATATTCCCGGACATATTTCTTATTGTCTCTGCTGATGGCAAGCTCCATCCCATTACTCATGATAACTTCTGAGTATCGAAGCTCCCTGATATGACTGGTATTGACCAGATAGGATTTGTGGATCCGGACAAAATGCTGCTGGTGCTCCTCCAGATATTTTTCCAGATTCTCAAGTTTATCATAAAATTCAAATATTCCGGAGACACAAACAGCCGTGATCACCCGGCGGTTACTCTCCAGATAAATAATATCTCCAATGTTAATAGCGTAATACGTGCGATTATAATAGAATGGAAGAATTTCCATATTGTTTCTGACATGACATATAATTCTGTCAAGCAAAGGAAGAAAGGTCTGTTCATTTACCGGTTTATCTAAAAACTGAAATGGCTGGACATCAAAGGCCGCCCGATAATATTCACTGTACCCGGACACAAATACAAGAAGCATAGATGGATACTGTTTCCGAAGCTGTACTGCCACCCGGATCCCATTCATCTCCGTCAGCTCAATATCCAGAAATACGATCTGATACATCCCGCTCTGGTCGATCTCCATCAGCAGCTCCTCGCCACTGCAAAATGTATCAATCTGAAAATTGAAATTACAGTTTCTCATATACGTTGCTGTCATCTGACTGATCTCGTCCAGAACATGCTGCTCATCATCACAAACCGCAATCCGAATCATAATATTCCCCCCCATAATATAATTTGTACTTATTTCATCATTGCTGTAAGTTTATCAAGCATATATAACAACTGTTCTGTTTTCTCAGCCCCAAATCTCTGATATGAGATATGTTTTTTCTTCTCGTCATCCCCAATTTCATAATCCATATACAAACTGTCCTGAAGAACATAATCAGCAGATATCTCCAACGTATTGATCAATGCAACAAAACAATCCAGTGACATATCTGCCTTACCTGTTTCGATCCTGCTGATATATTTATCACTGAGTTCAGTCAATTCTCCCAACTGTTGCTGGGTAAGACCTTTTTTCTTTCTTGCTTCTTTCAACCGTTGTCCTAGAAACGTTCTGTTAATCTTCACTAATCTTTCTCCATATTGCTTTCCGGATTAATATGCTTCAACCTTCTCTTTTGTATTCTGTCAAAATTTGTCTTTTTATAGAACAAACCAACGAAGCATTTTCTAACCAGCAGTAGAATTTCTAAATTGTTTTTTGCGCAGAGCGTTTTTTCTTTTCATTTTTTTCTGCATACAAAAACAGTGCCTGACCGATACAACCATTTCCACGAATCCACCGTGAATCTGACAGTATTAAAACCAGGCACTGTTTTTATTTTTATATGTTTGTCTTTCCTGTAAATTTATAAGATATACCGTTTACAGACTTTCTGCACGTTGTCTGATATTCTTCTTGAAATTGATCACCTTATGATCGTATTCCTGATCCATGTATTTGGAATTGATCATAAAATCTGCAGTCGACTTGTTATTTGCAATTGGAATATCATACACCTGCGCGATACGAAGCAGCGCTTTTACATCCGGATCATGTGGTTGTGCTGTCAGAGGATCCGAAAAGAAGATCACCATGTCGATTCTGCCCTCTACGATCTTGGCACCGATCTGCTGATCACCGCCTAATGGTCCGCTGTTGTAACCTCGCACCGGCAGTCCTGTCTTATCTGCGATCATCCGGGCTGTTGTTCCGGTTCCGCAGAGAAAATGATTTTTCAGTATGTCCTTATTATCATTACACCACTCGATCATCTCAGCCTTTTTGCTGTCATGTGCGATCAGTGCAATATTCTTCTGTTTCTCAATCGTAAGTGTCACAAAATCATCTGTCATATTAGGTCTCCTTTCTGTCAAAACCTGCTTACCTTATAAGAATTACCACGACATTTCTGCCAGTGGACATTTCTGCAAGCCTTTATTATTTTGTTATACCAAGCTTATGTGCTTCATCCGCAACTGCCTTGGCAACCACCTTTGCTACTCTGTCATCAAATGCACCCGGAATAATATATTCTTCATTTAATTCTTCATCGGTTACAATTGATGCGATTGCTTTTGCTGCTGCCATCTTCATTTCCTCTGTAATTCCTGTAGCCTTTGCATCCAGTGCGCCACGGAAGATACCAGGGAAAACCAGAACATTGTTGATCTGATTTGGATAGTCAGAACGTCCAGTCGCCATAACACGAACGCCACCCTTCTTTGCTTCCTCGGGCATGATCTCCGGTGTCGGATTCGCCATAGCAAATACGATAGGATCGGCTGCCATGGATGCTACCATCTCTGCCGTTACGATATTCGGTGCTGATACTCCAATAAATACATCCTTCCCCTTCATGATCTCTGCAAGATTTCCGGTCTGTCTGTCTTTATTTGTGATCTCTGCCATATCTGCCTGTGCCGGATTCATCCAGTCCTGACCCGGACAGAGTGCACCCTGCTTGTCAACCAGAACTACATTTCCGATGCCAAGCTGAAGAAGCAGCTTACAGATAGAGATACCGGCTGAGCCTGCACCATTGATTACAACATTTGCCTTATCAAAATCTTTACCTACCAACCTCAGTGCATTGATCAGACCTGCGGATACAACAATAGCTGTTCCGTGCTGGTCATCATGGAATACAGGGATGTCCAATTCTTCCTTCAATCTTCTCTCAATCTCAAAACATCTTGGTGCTGATATATCCTCCAGATTGATACCGCCAAATACAGGAGCGATTCGTTTTACGGTTTCTACGATCTCATCTACGTCCTTTGTATCAAGACAAATGGGAAATGCATCTACTCCACCAAATTCCTTAAACAGGATAGCTTTTCCTTCCATAACAGGAATCGCAGCCTCCGGTCCGATATCGCCAAGTCCGAGAACTGCAGTTCCATCGGAAACAACCGCTACCATATTGCCCTTACATGTATATTTATATACATCAGCCTTATTGTCACGGATCTTTCTGCATGGCTCTGCAACACCCGGTGTATATGCTGTACTTAGATCATCTCTGTCCTTGATCTTTACCTTTGAAATGACCTCAACCTTTCCTTTATTTTCTTCATGCATCTTTAAGCTCAGGCTATTGTAATCCATTTGTATACATTCTCCTTTTAATCTCTCATTATTTTCTTATGCCAGACTGCTTGACTGCCCGCATTTCTGCATGCTTCTGTTCATGCATATATTCTGTTTATACGGAATATAATATATAGATATAATAGCACAAACAAGCAGTCTGCATCAATGAATCCTGCTAATTATTATGGTAAAAATATAATTCTATTTTTAAATACAAAACTGCTTCTGCGCTTTATGAAAATCTTACAAGGAGAATCATTCTTATGTATCATTCCGGCAAATATAACTTTTTTATCTGGGGTATCTTTTCTTCGATCTGTATTGTCATTCTCGGAAGTATCTGGCATTTTCTTTATGATATTCTTGGAAAAAACAGCCTCATTGCCTGGTGTGCTCCGATCAATGAAAGTATCTGGGAGCATCTGAAGCTTACCCTGTTTCCGACTCTGATCGTCATGTTGATTCTTTATGCACTGCACTACATTCCCGATCAGCCTTCTATTCATAAAGTTATCCTGATGATCTCAACCGGTATCTGTATCGCCAATCTTATCATTGTAAGCATCTACTATGTCTTATCCGGCGGCTTCGATCGTACCAGCATGGCGATTGACTTGACCGCCTATGGAATCGGTATTCTTGCCGGGCAGTTCTTAAGTGCCATACATCTGCTGCCACTTCATCGGATCCCCAAATGGATATATGCCATCGGCTATATATTCCTGATCGTCCTTATCATAATTACGGCTGTATTCTCTTATAATATCCCGGATTTTCCAATCTTTGTTCCATCCGATCAGACGGTATGAAAAAAAAGGAGACAGTCACCCCACCTGCTATGGGTTGACTGTCTCCTTTTTAATTAATGCTGCTTAACTTCCGTTTTTACTCTGTAGATAGCTTTCTGAAATGCAATAATGTTATTCATACCATATTTTTTTACGCTAAGTCTGATGCGTCCACCTGCATATTCGATCACTAGCCATTTCTTGATCAAAACAAGGAATGTGATCAGGAATATAATTGCAACAATGATACCACTTGCCAATATACTGCCATCATCGGCTGATGAAGCTCCTATGATCGAACCGATCAGAATCAGTATCGCAACGATCAGAATGGAATATGGCTTGTTATCTGTTATCTTTGTACCGGTAATATCTGCTGCATCTACAATCTCTCTTGTAGATATCCGGTTGATCAGTCCTTCCCGGTGATTGTAATATAATCGTTTATCTGTAAGTACTGCCTGCTCATTTTTTAACCCCTCACCCGAAATCAGATTCAGAACCATGCCATTGCTTAATGTTGCAACCGGCGTTTCACCTTTTTCAACGAATACCTCGTCAAATACATCTCCGGATACCTGACTATTGTAATAATTGTTCTCCGACGATGTCGTCTGCTGTGACGTCTGCGTATAATAATTTGTATTATATGGATTTGCCTGTGCATTGTTATAATAGGCATTCTGCTGATAGTATGCATTATTCTGTGCATTCGTATCATATGCTCCATATGTATAGCCCTGCTGTGCTCCATACACATTCTGTGCTGCAGCTGTATTCGGCTGCGTCTGTGTCGCTGTTGCCGTGTTCTGTGTCTGTCCGGTCGTTTCCTGAACATTATTGTTTTCATTTGTAGCCATTTTCTCGTCTCCTCTTCTTTGTAATAAAATGTCCTTATGCAGGTCTTTCAGCTTTCGCTTTCTCTAATATTTAATATAGTCGTTTGCAAAAACAAACGCAAGCGGCTACACTGTTTATTTTGCAAAATCCACTTACAGATTTTCTGCCGCTATTTATATGACAGATCATGTGAACTAAAAGTTTTAAAATATTTGAAACCGGATCAATTTAAATACATACAAAAACCCAGATGCATAAGCACCTGGGTCTTTGTATGTATTTAATTTTAGATTATTGTCGAAGTATTCTGTAAATATTCGAGGTTTCCACACCCGCCATATAAAACGCCATTTTATATAAAATCTATAAATAAATTCTACTGAAGGATGAGCAATTATGTATGCTCCCGATGCAACTGCATCATTCAAATTTTAGATGTATGGTACAATATTTCAAAAGATGTGAAATGTTATACCGCAATGGTACATATTATATAAACTCCTGCTTATAACGAATCTAAACAAGTGGCATCTGTAACAGTCACTGCCTGAACAGATACTATGTTGTACCAATCCTTCCAACAACTTCTAAGCGTCTATGTGATATAGCCTAATGCCCTTGAAACACTACCTATATCTTGTGTTTTGAACAATCCTAGCAGAACATAATCGGTAATCTAATACCTACGTCCCGATACTTCAATCTATGCCGAACCGGCATCTGTGTGGGGACTTGTTTCAAGTTATATCGATAAGGCATCCCGTGTGGAAACAACTTCCCAATCATGTATGCTGCTATGATAAAACTGTTCTTCAATTGTATCCAACGGAATCTCCTCCTTCCTTGAACTTCTGGAAAACACCTTTTACTTTTGACCAGTTTCCGTGTACCGGACCTCGATCTGTTTATCCAGGTGGCATCTGTTTGATGACCGTTCTTTAATGTATCTTTATTATATGTGATAATACCCATTTTGTCAACATTATTTTTTGACAATTTAATCATTTTATTGTATTTATTTTGTCTTTTTGTATTCAAATGTTGTATTGTAGTATTAATTGTATATATTTTTTAAACAATTATAATTCCATAAAAATTAAGTTGACTTTTCCCCTGTGCAGTGCTAGACTTTTAGAAAAATCAAAGGCTATGACAGGAAGGAGTACTTAAGCAAGTGTTACTTCAGAGAGCAGGCGGCTGGTGTGAGCCTGTAGAACATCTTAAGGAAGCAGTCCCCGAGCTGTGATTGCGAAATAGGTTTTAGATTAGCAGTCAACGGAAGGTTCCACGTTACAGGAACAACGGTTAAGAGATCTGGCCGTACAGAGTGCAGGAAGTTTTTCCTGAAGTTAGGTGGTAACACGGACTATAAAAATAATAAGTTCGCCCTAAGCAAAATTTATTTGCTTGGGCTTTTTTATTGTCATCTTATAAAGTCCGGCAAATTCCCATAACAACAGTTTCCTGTACAAGAATGGATTCTTAAGGTTGCTTAACTTCCGGTTTTGGGAGCCGGATAAATTCTTATAAAGAGAGGTATATCGCATGAGAACATACGAAAAATCAACGAAACTCGATAACGTTTGTTATGACATAAGAGGTCCTGTTATGGACGAAGCAAACCGCATGCAGGCAGCGGGCATTGATGTTCTGAAACTGAATATCGGAAACCCTGCACCATTTGGTTTTCACGCACCGGATGAAGTCATCAAAGACATGTCTTACAATCTGAGAGACACCGAAGGATATTCCGATTCCAAGGGCTTATTCTCCGCAAGAAAGGCTATCATGCAGTATTGCCAGTTAAAGCATATTCCAAATGTCGGAATTGACGATATCTATACCGGAAATGGTGTAAGTGAACTGATCACCATGTCTATGCAGGGACTTTTAAATAATGGAGATGAGATTCTGGTTCCTTCTCCTGATTACCCATTATGGACAGCTTCTGTCACACTGGCAGGCGGTACTGCTGTTCACTATATTTGTGATGAACAGAGTGACTGGTATCCGGATATCGATGATATGAGAAGTAAGATCACTCCAAATACAAAGGGTATCGTCGTGATCAATCCAAATAACCCAACAGGTGCCTTATATCCAAAGGAGATTCTGGAACAGATTGTTGATCTTGCAAGAGAATTCGATTTGATCCTGTTTGCAGATGAAATCTACGACAGACTGGTTATGGATGGCAGAAAGCATGTTGCACTCGCATCTCTGGCACCGGATGTGTTCACGATCAGCTTCAACGGTCTGTCCAAATCCCATCGTGTAGCCGGTTACCGTATCGGCTGGATGTGTCTATGCGGCAGAAAGGATCATGTAAAAGGCTACATCGAAGGTCTGAATCTTCTGTCTTCAATGCGTCTTTGTTCAAATGTTCCTGCACAGAGTATCGTTCAGACTTCTCTGGGCGGTTATCAGAGTGCCGATGAACTCCTGCTTCCGGGCGGACGAATCTACGAACAGCGTGAATATATCTACAATGCCCTTTGTGACATTCCCGGTGTATCCGTTGTGAAACCAAAAGCTTCTTTCTACATATTCCCGAAACTGGATCAGGAGAAGTTCCATATCAAGGATGATGAGAAGTTTGCCCTTGATCTTCTCCGTGAGAAGAAGATCCTGATCACCTGTGGTACCGGCTTCAACTGTACAGACCCGGATCATTTCCGTATCGTATATCTGCCAAATATCGTGCAGCTTAAAACCGCTATGGGAAGAATTGCTGATTTCTTAAGCTACTACCACCAGTAAATCAAAAAAAGATTAAACCGCCTCCAGCCCTCATAAATAAAGGGCTGGAGGCGGTTTTTATCAACACGTTTTGTCCTATAGATCTATCTTAATTTATGAAACAATAAACACATCACTATAGTATTGTTCTGCTTGCTCCCTGGTCAGATCATATCGTTTCATTATTCTTTCAATGGTTTCCTTCTGATCAAGTCCACATTCATCATAAGTTTCAATCGCTTCATAAATTCCTTCTCTACGTACAAAAGCTGCAAATTCATCTTTCATATAACCATCCTCCTTTATACTGTTCTTCACATGTGTAAATTTGTTATAAGTATTTGGAAATTTATCCTTATCAGCGACTGTTAATTGCTTTTTTTGAAATAAAGTCATTAAATCCGATATCTTACTTCCATCCTTTATTTCAGTATTTACATAAATTTCTGTCAGTCCATTATCAACAACGCTTCCCGTTTCCAGAATTGTATTCTGAGCATGATATATCGTTCGTCCCTTTCTGAAAATATCAAATTCAGAAATATATATAATACATAATGTCTGAACATGATCAAACGAATCGCCTGGCTCTGAATTATTTGCTGTTATTACAGACGCATGAAACCGAACCCTTTTCACATGATTACAATTCATAGATCGTTGTATTTCTATATTAAATACATTATCTTCTTCTCCTATAACATATGCATCCATTCGAATTGAACGGCCCGCAAGATTGCGGATACTTTTTTGAGCAATCAAAGAATCTGGTTTAATTTTGAGTTCAGCATTATTGAAAATTGTTTGAAGAAGTTCTTCTATAAAAAGAGGGTCTTCACACATAACCTCAAACATTGCATCATTCATAATTACCAGCGAAGAAATAAGTTCCTGTTTTTCACTGTCAGTATGTCTTTTCTTTTTTCTATTCATTATATTACGCTACCTTTTTCATGTCAAAACACATCTAATATTGTTATTTGACAAGTTTCTTCTTTCCGGCACCTATATTGTCGACAGATTCAGCATAACAGAAAAATAATCAAAAAAGACACTAATGTAATAAACAGCATGTCTCAATGTAACTTTCGGTAAATTTATGTAAAAATCTTTGATTATAACCACAAATAAAACAAATACCATTATATAAAGTCAAAGGTTGCCTGCTGGTAGGTGATGTCCTGATATTCCAGTTCCTCCTGCGAGGTCTTGCTGGTGTAATCGACAACAACCGTCTGCTGGCGGTTACCGACCATCTGCTGACCAAGAACGTAGTTCACATCAAATTTGCCGGTGATCGCCGGAGTTGCGCCACGGGCAGGAACGATCAACTGCACATGATTAGCTGCAAGCATGGCAAAGATCGGCTCCCAGATATATACATCCTTTGCCGCGCCAAATGGGTTATCAATAAAGATCGTCTTTGTAGAGATCTCACCCTCCGCGCCATAAGAATACATACCTGCAATATAATTGATGATCGCAACCAGGAACTGAATGTAGATACCCTGTGACTGTCCGGTACTACCAACCGCTTCTTCATAACGAAGATACCGGCTCTGCTCCTTGATACGCTCTCTCTTATATAGTTTCAGCTTGATCGCATTCATGTCTGTGACCATTACGCCAAATAACCGCTTCAATGCAAGACAGTCACGGATATAACGGACACGCTTCCTCTCATCCTCATAGGCATCTGCGCCCTTTACGATATCGTCAATATAATCAGACATACGCTGTGCAAGGAATTCTTCTTTCACATATGGGATCGTCAGATCAACCATACGGATGACTTCTTCTCCAACGGTGATCTTCGATAATTTTGGAAGCTTCTCAAGCTCGGTCTTTACATCCATACAACGCTGTAAACACTGACTGCAAAAATTCTCCTTGATCGCAACCATATCTTCGATTCCTTTTTCCACTCTTTCCTTTTCCAGATCGATATAGGAAATGATCTGTAACAGGCTTTCAAGTAACGCCTTTGCATCATAGTAGTTTTCAGGTATGATGACATCTCTGCGGATCGTTTCTGCCATCTCGAATACACCCATTTCACTGAGTGCTTCCGCTGTCTGTCCCTTGAACCGCATCAGTTCATTTCTTGTCTTTTCCAAATTCTTGCGACTTCTGTCATATCGTAACAAACTGGTCTCAAATGCCTGTCGCAGCTCCTCTTTTCCGGCTTCTAACAGCTTACCATTTTCTACATTGATGTCATTTGTATCTACGATACGTTTTACATCTTTATAAAGCTCGATCATATAGCCCTGCTCTTTGTTACAGGTCTCATATTTCTCTGCTGTCTTCTTATAACTCTGTTCCAGCTCGGCAAGGATCTGATCGCCCTGTGCGATCGCCTGCTCTGCTTCACTTAAAGAAATCTGTTCTTCTACATATGCATCTTCACCATAAGTCTTTTTCAGACTGGCAACCGCATATTCGATATTTCCTTCCAATCTGCCGGAAGCCTTTGATACATTCTTCAGTTCTTCCGCCATGGATGCTGATACCAGTTCCAGACGCATCAATTCATCAGAAAGTGCCTGTAACTGCTGTTCAGATGTGGTAAATAACTGTGTCTGTGCTTCCAGATCCGAGAGTTTCACGCCACGCTTCTCGATCGTATGCAGGATACGATCCATTGACTGTGACAATGCCTGAACCAACTTCTTCTTATCCTCTACATCCGGTGCATTTTTATTTGCTACTGCATACATCGCCATAAATTCTGTCTCCAGCACTTCATCAGAGATCGTAAGGATCTCGATATCCCGTCTGGATACATCTTCCGTTTCCTGTCCAAGTGCCACCTGAATCTTCTGCTTTGGATCCAGTGACACATCCACTTTGCCATCCTCCAGGTAATAAGGTTTGAAGTAATTCTGCCATTTATCCTGTATATCCTGAATACTGTTTGCGATCGCAAGCATCCGTGCCTCCGTCTCGCTCACAGTTGTATTCCATCTGACTGCATCCCGCTTCAGCTCCTCGATCTGTCCGGTGATCCGCTGTTCTTTCTGAACATTCTCCGTATAACGGGATTCTTCCTCAACTGCCAGATCAGAAAGCTCCTTAATACGAAGCAGGATTGATTTGTCTTCCTCCAGCTCATGCAGCTTTTCTTTTACGGATGCCTCATCTTCTTTCTGCTGGGTGATCCGGCTTGTCCGTTCTGTTATACGATCCTGAAGCTCACGGACCTCATCCTTTTTATTTAACAGATCCTGATTCAGCTTTCGTTCGATATCTGCCGCATCCAGGTGCCTCTCATCTGCCAGATGACTGACAAATGCCAGATCTTCCCGGTAGGTCGCAAGCTTCTCATCGATCATGGATATCTCATCCTCAAGGCCACGGATCTGGATCGTCAGTTCTTCCTTTAACGATTTCAGAATCTCATCATCTGTAAAATATTCTCCTTTTCTGCAGACCATAACGGCATTTTCGTTTATGGTAACTGCCTTTTCAGACAGGTCATCCATATCGTAGATCAAAACCATTTCATTGTCTGTCTGAATCGAATCCAGATTGATATCCTCTGCAATATCAGCGAAATTCTTCACGACTACTCCATACGGAAGTGCCCCGTTTTTCTTCAAGATCTCCGTCCGCTGCTCCGGCTTAAGTGCTGCCAGATAATCAGCTCCGTGCATCGCCATATGTCCATGTCTGGTCACGATATAATCAATAACTGCCGATGCTCCTGCACTTGGTCCGAATAAACGTCCGGATTCCAGATATTTGCGTCTTGCAAGCTGTCGGTCAATCTCCTGTTTTCTGATGACCGTCTCGGTCAGCGTTCCTGTGATCCTTGCATTGATCGCATCTATGATTTCTTCTGCTTTCTCTACACTATATACCGCCATAATGCTTTCTAACTTCTTAGCTGCCTGACGATATTCCTCTGCATCCAGATGGCTTGTCTCATATTCTTTTTCCAGTGTTTCCAGACTGTTTTCCGCAAGTGACAACCGGTAACGGTCTTCAAATACCTGCTCCTGATCTTCCCGTATGCTCTCTGCAAGTGCCTGTAAGGATGCCTCAAATTCTGCTGCCTTTTCTTCGGATGCTTCGATCACGTTTGCCGCATCCGACACAACAAGCAGGGCAACCTGTGAGGTCAGCTCGGATATCTTGTTATTTAAGGACTGTAATTTGTCCGAAGCCGCTTTCCGATTATCCCCGGATACAGCCAGATCGATCTCGCCCTCTTTGATACATTTCATGCAGTAATCAGCCTCTTTCACTGCATACTCATGCGACTGTTCGACCTCTTCCTTTGCCAGAAGAAGCTCTTTCAAACGCGCATCATCCCGAAGCTTTCTGTTATAGGCATAGACCGTCATTTTCTCACGGTCTGCCCCGGTATTCTGTAAGATATGATCGATGATCTTCTGATTCTCGGATAACTGTTTTCTGTCTTCCAGATAACCCAGATAATCATTGATACTTTCTTTCATATTCATATCCTGCTTTAATGCCGATACCTGTCGTTCATTTTCAGCAAGATTTGCATTTAACTGTTCTGACTTATCCCGGAGCTCCTGCAGACGGAAACCATCTCTGGTGATCTTCAGATTCTCCAACCGCTTCTTCTGGCTTTCCTTCTGTTCAAATGCAGTCTGTTTTGCCACAAGCAGTTCTTCCAGATGTTCATTTTCTCTCGATGTCAGTTCTTTTCCCGTCACATAGATATCCGCAAGCTGCCTTGTGATATCTTCGTGTGCCTCGTACTGGTTAATACAGGAATTGACCTTTGCCTGCAGGACATTGATCAGCTCGATCTGATGATCGAAGTTCGCGATATCCCGTTTCTTCTGTGCCAGCACGTTCAATTTATCCTTAATATCAAGCAGCGTTTCTGCCATCGTGCTCTCATCCCCATCCCTACCGGTACGGGTCAGAAATGCTTTCTCTATGATCTCCTCGATCAGCAGATCTTCTACTACTTTTCTGGTCGTCTTATAATTCGTCTCAAAATAAGTACGGACATGACCCTCTGTCTTATTGATTCCACGGATGATCTCCCAGTGGCTCTCATGCAGACCATATTCGCTGATGAACCGCTGGTACTCCCCTTTCCGCTCAAATAAGCGCACTTCAAGGCTCATATCCTTATGTCCAAGCTCCTTAATGTAGGATTTTAGACCACTGTATGTAATTCTTTCATTACCATTTGACAATGGAAGATTAATGATATCGTTCTTATTATAATCCCGATAGAAAATGCAGTAATTGAAATACTCGATCGCCGCCGTCTGTCCGTCCTGTGATGCTCCCTCGTCGGATTCCTTTGCTTTCCTGGCACAGAAGCCGGTCGTCATGTAGCGGTATCCATCCTTGATATCCGCGTCGTCTAATTTCCATTCGATCAGGGAATGAATAGTCGTATTGCCGCCACCATTCCGGAATAATTTCTCGATCGGCTGCTTATCATCTAACGTACAATTCGGTATCAGATTCTGAAGCAGAAGAAGCATCAGCACACTCTTTCCTCCACCGTTTGCAAGGTCATAAAGCGTGTTCTTGCCATACATACGCATCGAAAAATCATCGTACTGCTGTGTACCAAAGTTGTATTTTACATTATTTACCCGTATTCGGTTAATGCACGGCATCCTCTTCACCTCCAAGCAGCTGATACAGACGTCCCCTGTATTCTTCAAAATAATTCTCACATAACGCCTTGAACCGATCGGTCGGATAGTAGCGTTCTTCGTTCTCGACAAATAATTTCTGGCTGACCATAAAGTTAAATGTCAGCTTCACATAACCGGATTTGGATGCCTTTGACGCCTTCGTCTTTTCTCCGTCATAGACTGCATGACTGACTGCCGGAAGCTCATCCCACAGCAGCCCAACCGCTTTAAAGCTCTCTGCCCCGACATCCTCTGCAGAAAATACAGACAACCGCTTCGTCACATCTGCCAGATATTTGTCCGCCTCTTCGATCACCTTTTCCGGCTTGATAAATTCACGGAACTGATAGCTTCCGGAATCTTTATAAAAATACAGCAGGATCACATACATGAGGAAATAGCACAGGAACAATTCTTTATTCAGCCGCAGTCCAAGTATGCGCTTCATATCGTCATTTGTATAACCAAATACCCGGTTGCCTTCACCCGGAGTGATATAAAGTGCTTCGTTGTATTCGTAAATACTCAGATTCAGTTTCTTTAACAGATTGCCTACAATCTCGTAGACCTCTGCATTTCCATAATAATCTTCGTACAGAGCACTGTTTTCTCTGCTTGCTTTCGCGATCGTTTCGCCCTGTATCAGTCTGGCGTAGATCTCAATCGCCTTATCCAAATTTCTGCTGTCCATCTTTTTTCCTCACATGTATTTTTATTGCAATTCAAATATTATGTTCGTAACATACATATCTGCTCCAACCGGGATCTCCTCAGTGCTGTCAAAGGTCAGCGTGAAGCGCATATCTTTGTATGGCTCAAATGAGATATCCGGAGCATAAGCATCTTCCGAATAAATATCCGGTACGCTTACGGTTGAAATGCTGTCGGCTGTAGCCTGTGGCATCTGCTGCTCTCCGATGCTGTCCCGCACCTTCTGATATTCCCGAATACTGTCAACTACCAGCTTTTCAAGCATGGTATCCTGCTTCTTTAACATCCGTCTGATATCATATTCCTTCTTCTGTGCCAGATGGGTAAGGAATGCGTAATAATCGGCATTCTCATAGATTTCTTTTCCAAATCGTATCTCTAGGAATCCGTTGAATTCTTTCAGGCTGAGCTTCTTCCAGCGGGCAAGCACATCCATCAGTTCAAAGAATAACTTGCCATAGTTTCTGCCGGAGCGTTCTTCTTCAATCTCGTCCTCGTAACGGAAGTTCGCATTTACATCTTCTTTCTTTGCTGTCACCATCTTCGCCTCATCCTCTGATTTGAGCGTAAGAAGATTGTCGATCGATGTCATCGAGAACGACTTCGTGATCGCCGGTGCAAATAAAGGAGCAAGAATCATGCCCATCTTATCCGGCCGATCCCCCCTGATCATCTTCTGTAATTCCTTTTCAAAATCAAATACCGGACGCAGACGCTTTAACTTCGCCTTCTGAATAATGTTGTCCGATATATTCTGTAATTCCATGGTGCTGTTGATCAGATTTCCATGCTTTAATATGGTCTTCTTCAATTCCAGCTCCAACTGACTGATCTCATCCAACAACGTAGAACCTTTTGTCAGATGGTCAAAGTTCGCTTTCGCAACTGCCTTATCGACCAGTGCCTTGTTCTTCGCAAATAATTTCTGTTCCTCGGAAAACCATTTGCCAACCGTCTTCATATATTTCTCATAAGCTTCTGCCCCGGCAAATACATCGTAAGAAAGCAGATCTACGATATCGTCTTTTTCTCTTACAAGCCGGTTCACTTCGCTGTTGATCCGCTTGACAACCTCGATACCTCCCTTGAAATTCTCTCCGGTGATCATCTTCTCAAGCAAAACCTGTTCTACATTGATCTTGCTCTCGTCCTTGATCTCCTTGGTATCAAGATAGAATTCTATCCCATCCGCAGTTATGTAATAGAGCACTTTTCCATCCGTGATCCGGCTGTCGATCAGTCTGACACGCCCGGTCTTCTTCTGCTTCTTACCCGGATCGTAAAATGTAAATTCAAATGCTTTTCCATCATTTCTGATCTTGTCAAATATATATAAGATCAGGTCTGCCATATCCTCGTCCTCGATCTCAATATCGAAATCACGGATCAGTAGCTCTTTTATAAATGCTTCACACTGGGGATATGTGATGTCCCTCTCGTTGAAGTTGTTTTCCTCAATAAAAAAACGCAGTACCGCCATGGTGATATATCCCATATCCAGACTGTTATATCGTCCATCCCTGTACTGTGTAAATGCAGTTTCCGATAACACAAAAAACGGGTAGTATTTTCTTAAGTTATACATTCTCGCATTATGTTCTTCGATTATGTCATTGATCATCACGTACTGCTTTGCCACTGTTTCTACTCCCTGTTTTGTGTGCTTTATTTTCTGTTTTTCTTAAAAAATCACGGACACATAACATGCCCGTGATTTTTCAATACCTATTCGCCCATCATCTGTTTAAAAAATAATTACCTGAATCAATCCTGCTTTGCAAGATTTTCTTTGTCTACTTTGTAAACCATAAGACGAAGAAGATAGTATGGCATTCTTCTATTTCCAAGTTCCCAGTCCTGTACAGTTCTATACGGTATCTCGAAATACTCAGCAAATTCGCGTCTGTTCATTCCTGTAGACTTTCTTAATTCTAATAATTCTTCACCTGATGTCATAGTCTGTGTCCCTCCTGTATCATTCCTATGTGCATTCTTTCTGAAAAAAAAAGAATGCTTTCATTCAATATTATTTCAAAATTCAGCACAAAATAAATTCTACAAGAATCCAACCCTAACCTCATGTATATTCTACAATATAACGGTCGGCATGACAATAGAATTTGTTAACACATTAAAAAATTTTTTTATATGCGTGTCCTTTAGATAATTTAAACATTTTGTCCATTGACTTTATGATATAACCGGAAAATAATGAAATTAATTTTTTATATTATACATTGATATGCATGGGATACCTTTAACATTACCAATCAGGGGACGCTTCCGCTCGTTTCCCCGCTGTGTAACTTCGAACTAACCTCGGATAAACCTCGGTAAGGTCTCAGTTAGGTCTGCAACGGTCCTTAGATGCCCCTGTATTGGTAAGTTAAGATATCCCAACGCATAATTCACACAATATAAAAAATTAATTTCATTATTACACAGGGGGTGTTATGTATGTTGAATAATCGAATTATGAAGGAAAAGCCATCGGACGAGGAAATGAATACACGGTTAAAGGCTTTGCAGAAAAAGCTGGCGGCGCAGACGCTGGCTGTCCGGGAACACAAGCTTCCGGTCATCGTTCTGGTAGAAGGCTGGGGTACTTCCGGCAAAGGCAGTCTGGTCGGACGGATCATCAACAATATCGATCCACGTTTTTACCGGGTTGCATCGCTGGAAAAGGTCAGAGAAGAGGACAGGCGGAAACCATTTCTCTGGCGATTTGTAAAAGAGATACCGGAAGCCGGCAATTTTGTCTTTATGGATTCCGGCTGGATGGATCAGCTTACGCGTGAATACGCACACAAAGA
This sequence comes from Clostridium sp. AF17-21AC, assembly GCF_003461365.1. NCBI lineage: Bacteria > Bacillati > Bacillota > Clostridia > Eubacteriales > Clostridiaceae > Clostridium > Clostridium sp. AF17-21AC. The sequence continues at coordinate 319,800 of NZ_QTWY01000003.1, read as the reverse complement.
ATTGTCAAAAAAAGACTACGAGCTTCGAATTGCCAATGTTCGGAGATTTGAACGACAGCTGACCGATAACGGCTATCTGGTTGTCAAATTCTTCCTGAACATCTCGAAAAAAGAACAGAAGAAACGGATCCGGACGCTTGCCGATGATCCTGCAACCAAATGGAGAGTGACCGATACTGACCTAGCACAGAACAAACATTATGACAAATACATGGACATCTTTGACAAATTCTTAGATGCTACCGATTCTTCCCGCGCGCCATGGTATATCATCGATGGCTGCTCCAAGAAATGGGCGGAGCTTCAGGTTCTGGAAATCCTGACCGAGGGAATCGGTGTTGCCCTACAGAATCATTCACTGGCAGTTCCGATCCCGCAGAATGTATTCCCTCTTATGGACATGCCGAAGCTGTCAGATATCTCTTTACGGGACAAGACGATATCTGATGAAGAATATTCCAAACGTCTGAAAGAATTACAGGGAAAACTTCGAGAGCTGCACAACAGCATTTACCACAAAAAGATTCCTGTCATCATTGCATACGAAGGTTGGGATGCTGCCGGAAAAGGCGGCAATATCAAGCGTGTAACGGAAGCATTAGATCCTCGCGGTTACGAAGTATTTCCGATCGCAAGTCCTCTTCCGTATGAAAAATCCCGACATTTTCTCTGGCGTTTCTTCACCAGGCTTCCACGCTCCGGTCATGTAGCTATCTTCGACCGAACATGGTATGGCAGAGTCATGGTAGAACGGATCGAAGGATTTTGCAGTGAAAATGACTGGAAACGTGCTTACAACGAAATCAACGAATTTGAAAAAGAACTGTATGACTGGGGTGCTGTGATCATCAAATTCTGGATACAGATTGATAAAGACACCCAGCTTGAACGATTCACGCTGCGTCAGAATACACCGGAAAAACAATGGAAGATCACAGATGAGGACTGGCGAAACCGTGAAAAATGGGATCAATACGAAACAGCCGTCAATGAAATGCTGCAAAAAACAAGCACCACCTATGCTCCATGGCACATCATCGAATCAGTCGATAAAAAATATGCCCGGTTAAAAACCCTGGAGATCATAGTTGATGCTATAGAAAAAGCTATATCTTAATGAATCTTTGTCTTCTGGTAGTCGATCATGACATCATAGATCCGTTCACAGTTGTCATGGTCGTCAAACCGGAAGAAATCATCGGCACGTCTGCGGTACTCCGGTTTCATCTCGCAGTTATTCTGCATATAAGAGATCAGAACATCGATCAATTCGTCGTTGTCCTCGCAGATCTCGCCAAATCCCATCGTATCATAGTGGAAGGTTCCTTCCTCATAATGCTTCGGTATATCGTGATGGTGCAGATAGACCACCGGCTTACGCATATAAGCGAAATCAAACTGAACGCCGGAGAAATCCGAAACCATCAGACTGGATTCCCGGAACACCTTCTCATAATTGACACCGGAATGTCCATGAACGGCAACCGCCGGAATGATCTCTACCGAATGATTCTTATCAAAATCATCGATCTGCGGGCTGACGATCGGATGAAGTACATAGACGATCTTATAATTATATTTCTTTGCCGCAGCGATCAGACGCTCATCATTAATAAGGCTGTTATATACCTGATAATAGGTTGTCTCCTTAAAAAGTGGATTGTAGTCACGGCTCACACCCTCATTCTTTGTAACCGGAACTGCTGCCTGCATCCGCCAGGTCGGAGATAACAGGATCTGCCGTTTATCTTCATTTATGAGTCCATCATAACGCGGTACTCCGGTCAGCTTCAATGCATCATAACCCTCATAGCCGTAGATCGGCTTCGACAGATTTTCAATCTCATATTTGGATGCACAGAAATACAACCGTGTATTATCTCTCAACCGGTTCTGCGCAACTGCAATCTTCTGGATAGACATACCATGCTGGACACAGGCTACATGGAAGTTCATCAGATCACGGATCAGTGCCGAATTGATCGTACCGAAATCATTAAATGCGTAGACGGTAGAGTTTGACACAATCACCATATCCGCATACAAAAATGCATACCGGTGCTTGATGCTTCTCCGTTTGACCGGCTTCATACCTTCGCGTTCCAGACGTGCATAATCTTCCGATGCTCCATCTGCCAGATAATAGCATTTGATGCCATCCTTCTTGCTTCTTGCATATTTGTACATGTATTCTGCGGAGTCCCCCGCCTTATATATCTTATCAAAAAAGAGCCAGATCGGACGATGCTTTAAAACCGGCTTTGCCTTTAAGAACGCCCGGACAATGATGAACTTAATAACCTTCTTCTGTCCGGTTGCAAACATATCCCGCCATAACGTCAGTTCTCTGCCTGCGATCTTCCCATGCTTTACCGGATCAACCTTCATGATATTGGCTTCTGTCTTATACATATACAGCTTCTTATTGATCTTCCAATAGCTGTGACGGAAACGGTCACACAAACGGCTGAAATGAGAATCGAATTCCAGAGTGACCGGAAGATCCTCTACCGACATTCCCATCGTTTCACCATTTTCAAAGACATCCGCCCGGACTCTTGTTACATAAGCCAGTTCTGTTTCCTGTCCATATGGAAGCTCCACCCGGATCGTAAATGCCCGAAGCTTGAAGATCGACATGCCAAATGCTTTTGTATGTGCATACCGCTCATTATATTCTGCCGGATAGAAGCGGTCACCGACCAGAACACCAAACTCTGCTCCATTCATCAAAAGAATAGGCGATAACCGTCCTTCGATCGTAAGCTCTGTGTGATCCTCCATATCTTTATTGTCCATAAACTGAATGTCCGCCGTCGGCTTCGTAAGCTCTCCAATCTGGATATCATTATAGCTGTAGCAGCCATCTGTAAAATCAAATTCCAGACCGGTGTCCTTATACTTTAAGATCAGCAATACCCATACCAGGCAGTCTTCATTCTTCATATCCACATGGTATCCCTGATTCTCACAAATGATCGAATCATCTATATAAGAGAGCACTTCCCCAAGCCTCCACAAAAAAGCCTCGCCGTCGGTCTCTTCAAATAAATGCTTGTTCAGGTTATCGAGATTTGCCTGGATCATATATTTTACAATGAACAGTGCATGCTGCATAACAAGCATCTGCAGGGTTTCCTGATGGATGGACATTTCCTTTAACCATTCGATCAGCTGATCAACGGTATCCTTATACCATGCCCGGTCATAGATTCCTTCAAAAAAGGTCTTATCCCCTTCAAAGCTGTTTTTCAAAGTATAGTCAACACCATCGATATAATAGAGTTTCTCATCCAGACAGGCTCTTGCCTGAACCGCAAGCAGCCATTTTAATACCGGAAATGATCCCTTTACCAGAACGTCCTCCAATGTATGCGCAGGGCCTCCGAATGTCACATTTGCATCCTGTCCGGCATTCTGTATTCCGGCAGAACTACCCTGTATTCCAGCATCTGCGATCTCCATTAACTGATTTAACAGGCTTCCCTTAAACACCATACCGAATGGTGTAAATCCGTGCAGGAATCTTAAAATCTCCGTAGAGATCACCCCATTTGTAAGCTGCTCATAGACACCATGAAATTCCTGATCTCTGTCCAGCTTCTGTGCAAGCCAAGGCGCATGCTTTCCTTTCTCGCGATATGCGGAAAACGGTGCATACATGATTCCCTTCTTGCTGTTCCTGCTCGGTCCGTATTTCTTCGGCAACAGAAAGATATCTCCGTTCCTGTGGTCATCAACAAAGGTCACGATACGCGCAAAATCCTCATCTGAAAGGATATCGCCCTCTTCCATCAAAAGGAACATCCCCTGCTCATCAAATTTTCCATGTATACTGAAACTGTCCGCTCCGACTACGATCCTGTTTACCAACTGCCACGTCCTCCTGTTTTCTTTATCCCAGACTTTCCTGTAATGCAAATAACTGCTGCTACCATAGAACAGATCGTCCCCTGCAGCAGCAGTTTCTGCTTATTTCTTCCAATCTTTATCTTGTATACTCCATGCTCTTCATCATGCGGGTATACATTTCCTCCAGACCGATCACCGGCTTCCAGCCAAGTGCCTGAAGTTTATCTGAATTCAAGCGCATATTTACATCCGGTGCATAGCCAAATGTCATGGCGCTTTCCGGTATGTCAAATACAACCTTGATCTCATTATTTGCCAGTTTCTCTGCAACCATCTTTGCCATATCTCCGATCGTGATATGTGCTTCCGGATGCGCTACGGTATAGGCTTCACCATCATTTCCCTTTACAAGAAGGAGCAGAATACCCATAACGGCATCTCTGGTGTAGCAGTAATTACCAACGGATTTTCCGGCTGTGTGCAGAACAATATCCGTCTTATTCATAGCAGCCTTTGCGAACTGTGCAAATACACGATTCTCTTCATAGCTGATACCTGCGCCAAATGTCTGTGACAGTCTTGCAATACGAACCGGCAGCTTATACTCACTTGCGTAAGAAGAACACATACATTCGCAGAGACGTTTGCCCTCCGGATAACAGCTTCTTGGATTGTGGATATCAATGTATCCCAGATCATCTTCTTTTACATATGGCTTTTCAGGATCCGGTGCACCAAATGCTTCCATTGATGATATATATACAACACCCTCGGACTGCTTCTCCTTACCAAGGTCTAACATATTCTTTGTACCATTTACCGCAGTCATGATCGTCTCCACCGGATAGTCCACAAAGAACTTGGATGCTGTAGGGCTTGCTGCATGTATGATGTAGTTGATCTGTACTTCTGAGATCTTCTTGCCATTTGACAGGGTTACAGTCTCATCGGTAACCGGATTTCCAACATCGCCGATCACATACACCAGCTTATCCTTTGCAAATTCATCATAGATCTTGTCTGCCTTTTCTGCATTTCTGACAAATGCATAGATCGTGATATCAGCATTCTTTACTTCGTTCATCTTAAGCAGTGCCTTTACGATCTGTGAACCAACCAGCCCGGTTGCTCCTGTGATCAGGATGGATTTACCGTATAATTTCTCATAATCTCCACCTGCATTTGCAATATACAACAGGTCCTCTTCTAAAATCTTATCTTTCATTTTTATTTCCTCCTGAATGATTTTTATTTATTTTCGTCTTGATATGGAAAACACTTGTACTATTCATGTTGTCCACCGTTTACTCTGTTCCTTATACAAATATCTATATGCTTACTCTACCTGATACATTTTGATAATGTGAGCTTTCCGGTCTTCTTCTGGCGGAAGCTTCATATAGTCGCCGTAAAGGGATGTCAGGTAATAGTCTGTACAACCCGGTGCGATCAGCTCTCTGCCGCCAAATGTCACCTTCACAGGCTTCACATATTCCTCTCTCGGCATCTTCTCCTGCGGACCATAGCCACAGGCAATGCCTCCTACATATTTGCACGATTCAAAATCATACTGCGTACATAGCCGTATCAGCTTCTTCACGGTCCGCTTCTTGCCCCAGATCAGATGTGCAAATGGCTTTAAGACCGGCTTCACGATCTTCTTGACCAGATTGCCACCCCGGCCGGTCTTCATCTTCAGATACTGTATGATCCTACGGTACCAGAGTGCTTTTTTATAGATTTTCTCAATCTCTGCATCATCATCCGGCAGTCCATCCATCGGGAAAATATCCATCCATAAATAGATGTCATATTTGTCCTTCGTATAATATTTGTCCAGTCTTGTCCTCGTATCCGCAAGCTTCGTATATGGCTCATCCAGATTGCCAAGGCTTGCTGACAGGAACTTATGCTCCGGCAGAAATGGCTGCTCTTTGATCACTTCCTGCAATCTCTCATAATCCGGTCGTGGCATCAGAATGTCGATATCATCATCCCACGGAATAAAATCCTGATGTCTGACTGCTCCAAGCAGCGTGCCGCCGCACAGATAATACCGCAGTCCATGCTTCTCACACAGATCATGAAACATGAACACCATTGTTTTCTCACGCTCATGGATATCCTCAAGCGTCAATAATTTTCTCACGTTTTCGTCTCCTCTTTTATGGTATATGCCTGCATTTGCCTTCTATACACCCTTAATATCCTTATGAATACCCATTAAAAGTCTCCTTATAATATCAAAAGGGCTTCTGTCTGATCTCTCTTACAATGTCAGGAGCTCCTCCGGGCTGTTGATGATATATTCCGCACCAGCTTTTTCAAATTCCTCACGGTTTCCATATCCATACAGAACACCGACCGTATCAATTCCGCAGGCATGTCCGCCATCAATGTCAAACATCCGGTCACCGATCATAACGGCATCCTTTTCATGTATCTGTGTCTTAACCTCTGGCTTGGAATCGTCCATCATGACTGCCTCTTCCCGGTCTGCCTGTGGCATATCCGTATCTTCCGCGTCGGCTTCCTTCAACCGCTTCAGGCACTCCGCGATCAGCACCTGTTTGTCCGATCCGGTTCCATCCGGATTGCTTCCTACAACGACATCAAAGTACTGTGCCAGATCGAATTTCGCCAGTATCTTCTTCGTTGGTTCTGTTGGTTTGGAGGTCGCCACTCCGATCTTCGCACCTTTTTCTTTTAAATCCTTGAGTGTCTGTGGGATGCCATCATAGATAGATGTCTCATATAGACCTGTCACATTGTATCGTTCTCTGTACTTCGCTACCAGCCAGAGTGCCTGATCGTGGTCAACATGACATTTGGATGTAAAGGAATCGTACAACGATGGTCCGATAAATGTCTTTAACACTTTCTCCGATGGCTCCGGCAGTCCGGCTGCATCCAGAGCATAGCGGATGCAGTTGAGAATGCCCGGCTCGGACTGGCTTATTGTGCCGTCCAGGTCAAATAAATAGTATTTATACATAGTGTTGCCTTTCTGTCCGTTCAAAATTCACGCCACCATTGTAGCATAGATTGTTTTTTCCCTCAACAACATTGATGTAATCTTGGGTTATGGGGGGATAAACAGCAAAAATTACCGAAAGTTACATCCAGACATACCATTTGTTACATTGGCAGTCTTTTTCCTCTTTTTTCTGCTATGCTGTTCCTGTCGACAAAACAGGCGCCGGAAAATAACGAGGAATAAAATTTATGTATAACAAAAACAATGATAACCACCTTAACAAACAATCGGTATCCAATGAAAAGAACACCACTAAACTGGTAGACATCCACCAGCTCTTTCCTACTCGCACGGAACAGGAATGTCTCGCTGAGCTTCGGAAGCATCCGCGAAGCTACTTTGCTTATCAGAACATGTCGCCAGAATGGAAGAACCGCTTTCTGGGGTTTATGGAGGGTACAAAAACTCTGCCTTTAACTTATGATCCATTTTTCAAGAAACTGTTCAACCCGGACATCTATCCGGAACGGCTATCCAGTCTGATCAGCAGTATCATCGGCACAAAGGTAACAGTTCAGTGCATCCTGTCAAATGAAGACAGCATGCTGCCGTCCACCTCGCTCCTGCTTCTGGATATCCTTGTCCAGTTGGAAGATGGCTCGATCGCAAATGTCGAGATCCAGAAGATCCCATACGCTTTCCCGGGAGAACGTATGTCCTGCTACTCCTCCGATCTCATGCTGCGTCAGTATACAAGAGTGAAAAGCCTGAAAGGAAACGCCTTTACCTACAAGGATCTGAAAACGGTTTACACGATCGTGATATATGAAAAAAGTCCGGATGCATATCTGACTGATGCATTATCCGATATCTACCTGCACCACGGCAGAACTGTTTTTGATACCGGAATCGAACTGAAACTTTTACAGGAATTCTATGTGGTTGCCCTTGACGTTTTCTGTGAAAGTAAGTATGCTAAAGATATTAATGAATTAAATGCATGGCTGTCATTACTGACTGCCCAGTCGGTTGACGACCTTGCTGCACTGGTATCTGACTATCCATGGATGGAAACTATCTGCAAGGATATGTCTGAATATATGTATGATCCGGAGGAGGTGATCACCATGTTTTCAGAAGCACTTCGAATGTTAGATGAGAATACGGTTCACTATATGATCGATGAACTACAAAAGGAACGGGATGAAGCAGTAGCTGCTCTGTCTGAAAAGGACTCCGTGATATCCGAAAAGGACTCTCTGATATCCGAAAAGAATGCCAAAATTGCTACAGTTCTTTCTGAAAAGAATGCGATGATTTCAACCTTATCTGAAAAGGATGCTGAGATTGCGGCTGTTCTTTCTGAGAAGAACGCAATGCTTTCTGAGATCGCAGCTTTAAAAGCACAGCTTGCCGCCCTCAATAAATAAACTATTTTATAACAATAACACATAAAGTAAAAACGCCTGCTGGCTGTATCCATGGAATATACGATATAATGAACGCAAAATCCATTTGCTCGCAAGGATGCAATTTTGCGGAATGCATTGAGTGAGCTTTGCTCACGATATAATGAGCGCAAGAGAGCCGACATGCTTGCATGATCGGCGAACGGCGAATGACAATCACGATAGCAGCGGAAAGTAGCGAAGCTACGAATCGTGATATGATATTCCTTAGGTACAACCAGCAGGCGTTATTCTTTAAGCACATCCCACCCGTTTTCAGTTCTATGACCGGATGCGCGCGGGATGATTCTTCCGGCTTTATAAGCATTTCCCGGCACATTCGAATTTTCTGTGTATGTTTCTGCCAGACTCTGTACATACTAGTGGCATAAAACTATGATTTGAGGGTTGTATATGAAACAATTTAAACCATATATTCCGGCAGACCGGGTGATGCCGGAGCTTACGCCGACATCTGTGATCCTTGGGATCATTCTGGCAGTTGTGTTTGGTGGTGCAAATGCATATCTTGGCTTAAGAGTCGGCATGACTGTATCCGCTTCGATTCCTGCTGCCGTTCTTTCTATGGGTATTGTGCGCATGATCATGCGCCGCGATTCAATTCTTGAAAATAATATGGTTCAGACGATCGGCTCTGCCGGAGAATCTCTGGCTGCCGGAGCTATCTTTACGCTGCCGACCCTGTTCATGTGGGCAGATGAAAATCCCGATATAAAACCTCCATCTTTTCTGATGATTGCATTTGTCGCCATCTGTGGCGGACTGATCGGTGTGTTGTTTATGATCCCACTTCGTACCGCTCTGATCGTAGAAGAACATGGTACACTTCCATTTCCGGAAGGAACTGCCTGCGCTGAAGTACTGCTCGCCGGAGAAACCGGCGGTCACAAATCCACGCAGGTATTTTCCGGGCTTGGTATCTCCGCTGTCTATAAATTTATTGCTGATGGTCTGCATTTATTTCCAAGTGAGATCACATGGACGATTCCTGCCTATAAAGGATCGGGCTTCGGCATGGATGTTCTCCCTGCACTGGTCGGTGTCGGCTATATTTGCGGCGCAAAGGTTGCTTCGTATCTGTTAAGCGGTGCTGTACTTGGATGGTTTGTTATCATGCCTTTGCTCGTTCTTGTTGGAGGTGACAACATCCTGTTCCCCGCTTCCGTTCCGATCCGCGAACTGTCAGTCGATCAGTTATGGGGAAATTATGTGCGGTATATCGGCGCAGGCGCGGTGGCAGCCGGCGGAATCTTCAGCCTGCTAAAATCATTTCCGCTGATCGCATCCACATTTGCCAAAGCCCTGAAAGGCTTCGGACATACAGATGGAAATTCGCGAACATCCAAAGACATTCCGCTTCCTTATGCAATCGGCGGTATCCTGATCGTAGCATTTGGTCTGAGTGCATTTCCGGATATTCCGATCAATCCGGTCACATCCATTCTGATCATTATTTTTGGATTTTTCTTTGCAACCGTATCTGCAAGAATGGTCGGTGTCGTCGGCTCGTCGAATAACCCCGTGTCCGGTATGGCGATCGCAACCCTGCTATTTGCAACGATCCTGTTAAAGCAAGCCGGCATAACAGGATACCGGGGTATGACATCTGCCATCTGCATCGGTACTGTTATCTGCATAATTGCAGCCATGGCCGGAGACACCTCGCAGGATCTAAAAACGGGGTATATCGTCGGTGCAACCCCATATCTGCAACAGATCGGCGAACTGATCGGATCGATCGCATCCGGTCTTGCGATCGGTGGTGTTCTCTATCTGCTGAATGCCGCATGGGGATATGGTTCTACCGAGCTTCCTGCTCCACAAGCAACCCTTATGAAAATGGTCGTTGAAGGTGTTATGAATGGCAATCTTCCATGGGGACTTGTTATTGTCGGCATTTGCATTGCTGTCGTTGTCGAAATCTTAGGTATCTCGGTTCTACCATTTGCCATCGGACTGTATCTGCCGATTTACCTGACAGTTCCGATCATGATCGGTGGTCTGATCCGCCTTTTCATAGAGAAACGCCGCTTTGCCAATGAAGTTTCCCGCGAAACCGTCCGCAATAATGGTATCCTTTTTTCCTCCGGTATGATCGCAGGTGAAGGGCTGGTCGGAATCCTGCTTGCCGTCCTTGCCGTATTCGGCGTAAGTGATCGGATCAATCTGGGACTTATGGGATTCCATCTTGGAAAATGGGGCGGCTGCCTGTTCTTCCTTGCCCTGCTTTTCAGTATGATCTACATGATCCATAAAACGAAGGATAAACAATCATCCAATAACACACTTTAATATCTTCACCCGGAAAGGATTTATTCTCTCATGCAAAAATATAATATACAAAATGTCATTGCAAAACAGAACCATAATCGTAAAGATACCCTCTCGCAATTTTTTATAAAAAGATCAAAATCCGGTTTTCTTTCCCATACTGCAAACTATATGGACAAAATCCCCTGCATCAATCTGAATTATACATGGGAACAGTCGCCCGATGGAATTATTGTGATCGAGATGCCGCATACCGGTTTTTATCACAAGATCGCCCAGAAATATTTTCACAAACCAAAGAAAAGCCATATCAGGCTTGACCGATATGGCAGTACCTTATGGGTTCATATAAATGGCGACAACACGGTATTCAATCTGGTATCCATCATGGAAGAACAGTTCCCCGAAGAAGCTCCTGATATGTTAAAACGTGTTATCGCCTTTCTTGAAACGCTGGAGAGGGTAAGGTTTATATATTTTTAGTATTATTGTGTGTAGTCTTCCCATACAGCATACTTATAATCAGTCTGAAAACTAACTCTTTTGGAAAGCTCTGCGCCTATCACTGGAAACATTTGAAGGTTTTCAAATTTGTTATAAATCTCCTTCCTGTACTGTCCGTGCTGCATACTCCTTATTATCTTCTGCAATATACTCTCGAATTTCTTTCAAATCCTTAACAACAATCGGATTGATCCGTAATTTTAACATTTCATTCCCCCATTTGTTCTTTTAGTTCTTCTATGCTAAGCCAGCCTTCACCATCCTTTACCGCTTCTTCTGCTTCCTGAAGTTTCATCAAAAGCTTCTTTTCTGCTCGATCACGTTCATAATCTTCAATATCCATAACCACAAAACGTCCTCTACCATTCTTGGTCAGATACACAGGCTCTCCTTTGTGACAATTTTTCAGAACTTCATTATAATTTCTCAAATCTGAAACTGGTAAAATGTTAGCCATATACTTTCAACTCCTTCCTTTATGTATTGCTCATTTCTACTAATAGTAAATGCAAAAAAGCTGTAAAATTCAACGTAAATTTTTACAGCTTTCTGCATTTATACAGGTTCCATCCTACAATTTGTGCAGACGGTCTGCACAAATTCTATTCTGTTTCCTTTTCTTCATTGTCCTGCTGCTGAAGATAGAACATTGCCTTTTGAGTTTCAATCTCCGCTTTCAGTTCTTCTTTTGTCGGCAGGTATAATTTGTACTTGGAAGCAAATAATTGTTCATTGCCGTGCATAACAGAATAACGGGCAATATCATCATCTGTATCGGAACAAAGGACAATACCGATTGTTGGGTTATCGCCCTCGCTGCGTTTCAGTTCATCATACATACGGATATACATATCCATCTGTCCTACATCTTGATGTGTTATCTTCTCTGTTTTCAAATCAATAAGGACAAAGCATTTCAGTATGTAATTGTAGAATACAAGGTCGATATAGTAGTCCTGCTTCTCCGTATGAATATGCTGCTGTCTTGCCACAAAAGCATATCCTTTTCCAAGCTCCATCAAGAATTTCTGCAAATTGGAAAGAATTCTTTTCTCAAGGTCACTCTCTGTAAAATCTGTGTTCTGAGAAAATCCTAAGAACTCTGCAACTACCGGATTTTTGATAAACTCCAACTTATCATTCTGATACGGTGCTGTCAGTTCCTTCATTTCACTTTCTACAAGCTCTTTTTTCTGTGTCTTGAGCATACGGTAATAATACTGAGAAGAAATGTTCCTCTGCAAAGTACGGACACTCCAAGTTTGTTCTGCGGCTTCTTTCTCATACCAGTCACGAGCTTCCTTATCTTTAACCTGTAATAACGCTGCATAATGTGACCAAGACAGTAGTCCAACAGATTTTCCAGACGGTGTCTGGAAAATCTCAGGGTAAATCTTATAGAAAGAATAAAAGCTGTACAGATTTGACTTTGTATATCCTTTTCCATATTCAGCCGATAATTCTTTTGCTAACTTTTTTATAATTTCAGCTCCATATTTTGCCCTATCCTCGCCCTGCAATTCTTCACTTGCAATTCTATAACCAAGGAGCCAATTTCTCTGTATCAGCGTTGTATTGACCGCCCGATATGCAGCTTTTTGTGAAGATTCAATAATCCCACACATATCCTTTAAAATGTCATCGGTTTTAACAAAATTATCCATAAAATTATTTTGACCGATTTTTTCTAATTTATTCTCCATAGCCATCGCTCCTTTGGATTTCATTTTCAAATTATTCGCTTTCCTGCATACCCTCATCGGCTTGTGCAATCATCTGTCTGTACTGTTCTTTTACACTTTCCGGTGCAAGTATCTGTACCTTGCCATTAAAGCCAAACACCCAACCGAAAAAAGTCGGACTGGCTGATACTTCGGTCTGTACCCTGAAAGAAGTCATATCATACGCAAGGGTTGTCACATCTTCTCCGAAACGGTCAACCATTGTTTTCATCAAACTGTTATCACATCGTAAATCCACAAGAACTTTCTCGCCGGAGAACATAAAGAAAACTTCTTTTGTGTAATTCTCAATATTAAAATCATCCGGCATAGGAATAATATCCTTATCCAATATCTCAGGTTTTGAAGCAATACGGTCTACCCTGAAATTGATAACCTTACTTTTCTTCTCAGAATATCCGAGAACATAATAATAGTCCCCACACCAGAGAAGTTTATACGGACTGAGCTTATACACTTCGCCCTTATTCTTCAGAACCTTTTTCTTTAATCCGGTGTAATCATAATACTGGAAAGAAATCTGCTTACCTGCATTGATGGCGTCATTTATAGCGTCGATGATGTAATATATCTGCTCATTATCCGGCTTAATTCGATTGACCACATAGTTATTACGCTTCAACTTTGCCACCTGCCCCGGACTGGTCATCGTATGTATCTTCTCAATCAGCGTTTTGCTTTTCTTCTTTGTAATAAACTTCGATGACTCTACTGCATCTATCAGCAGTTTCAGTTCCGGCAATTCAAACTTACGACTGGCTACAAAGTATTTGCTCTGCGTAGAATGGATAGTAACAATGTCCATGCCAAACTCCTGAAGTGCTGCAATGTCTTTCGTAACAGTAGTTCTATGTGCAGATATTCCATATTCATCATTCAATATATTGATTAACTGTGTTGTGGAAAGAGGATTTTCTTCATCTGTTCTTTCCAGTAAAATCTTTTGTAAATATAAAATTCTTGGCTTTGTTTCCATAGCCCGTCCTTTCTAAATTTCACAATACTTTATATGAAATATAACCATTCTCATTTTAATCAAAGTGGTAACTCCACATTCATTCTATCTATATCTTCCATAATTTTTTCTTTGTAGAAATAAAATAGTCCCCAAAATTTTTCCTTGTGTTTCTCAAATTGTCCATATTCATTTCCAAAAATGTCACGAATTACAAAAGGTAACACATAATCTGAAATCTGGGTATCCATCTTTATATGTTCCATTCCAATAGTATTTATAATTCTCGAATAATTTTCAGTAAACCAAATATTATCTGTCCATTGCTTATTACATCTAAATGCTTCAAACGACTTTTCAAAACACTTACGATAAATACTGCTTATATTATCTGCTAACTGAACCAATTCATTTTCTTTACTATCAACAAAATTGATATGTATTTTATTATCTTCAAATGACTGATTATATTCTTCTTCATACCCCATTAAGTTATCGTGATATATTTCTGTCTTGCTCATATCAACTCCGTGTAGATGTTTTAAGCTCAAAAGCATTTCTCCTAATGCCGTCATATTCACAAAATTTACAGTATTTTTGCAGCTATACGCTTCGTAAGTCAACGGAAATTCTCCATAATCCTTATTTTCTAACATAAGCTTAGCAAATGCTATATACAAATTATAATCATTTCTATCCAGTTTCTCATAAGGAAAAGAAATAAGATATTCCAAAAATTCTTTTTTAGAATTATCGGTGTTTTCACATACTGCGGAACAATAATGTAAAAACAGTTCTTCTTTTTCTCCCGCCAAAGCACTTGCCATCATATAAAAAGTTAATGTTTCTTGCTGTTGAAAAGGCACTCCAAAAATATATACCGAAATCAATGTTGACAAGTAAAATATCTTATCATAATTACAGATAAAGAAATGCTTATCATCAAGCACATTGGTTATAAAATATTTTAGGGCTTCATTATTACGCTGAGTCATAAGCTCAGAACCTTTTATTTCTCCTGTAAATCCGAAACGATTCTTAAACTGTCTATACTTGTTCAGTATTTCTATTTCATCTTCTTTATCAGCAACAAAAACACTTCCCAATACAAAATGTCGTTGTCCATCATTAAACAATTGTCCATTTTTGTTTGGCATAATACAGCCAGAATATCCAGATTCATCAAAAAATAATTTCAATTCATTTCTCCTTATGCTAAACGATAATTTATCGTATCAGTCACTGATGGTCGCCTGACCGTTCATCAACATAGGTAAAAGCCAATTTCTAAGAGATGTTAGCTGTTGATTTTCTCTTGTGTTCTCAGAAATAATATCAAACATCGGCATTACTTGACGGTTAAATGCTTCTAATTCCCGCTTTTCAGGAACATAGATAGGTCTGTCTTTAAGTAAAGGCTTTTGCAAATGCTTCAACCCCGTTCCTTGGAAGAATTTTTGGTCAAGTTCAGGCTTGATTGAAAATAACATTAGGTAGAGATAATCCGACATTTCTGATTTTGCAGAAATGCTCCAAGTATCTGTTGAATAGGCGGCTTTACCAACATAAAATTTAACATCAGCGTTACCGCCGGTATTTAAAAAGCAATTTCTACCGTCAACAAATGGTTCGTTCCATTTCAAAATAGTTGCACCGCTTGTAAAGAATGGATATTCGCCATTTGATGTTTTTGCTTCTCCGACCTGAATAGCTGACTTTTCAGCTTCGGTCAAAATGTCTTTTAGTTTAGCATTAGGCTTTTTTGAGAAAAAATTATGCATATAAATGTCATAAGCCATTGCTGATAAATTATCGTTTATTTTACTATTTAAACAAATTTTATCATCAATTTTCTTTAATGCCACAGAAATCCTATTCTGCTCTTCGATATTAGGTAATAACACTGTAATATCTTTAAGAATATCCGTGTTTAGTGAAGGCATAGTTGAACCAACAGCAGCATTTATAATCTGCTTTTTTACGCCATTTCCTTCTAAATATTGTGATAAGAACAACATATTAACTGGTGTTTTTTTTCTTGCTCGAATACAATCAGACCCCTGTACCCAACCATTTTCATTTTGGAAAATATATGCGTGCCTATCAACAGAACCTTTTCTTCCAAAAACTATATCTCCGGTTTTTAGTATGTGTTGTGATAATCTATCTCTTGCTTGTTCTGATATATAATCTAAATTTTCTCTAATAACCATTCCAACACCAATATTTTTCACATTGATAACCGGTATTCCCTCATTCACATATTCACTGGCACTAAATTGAGTTCCAAATGGACCTGTTTGAAAATCGACTAATTCTCCCAGTCTAATTTTTCGCAATTCTTTCATAATACCTCCACTATCCGATATATTTTCTATGAGCCAATTTAACATTGCTCTGTTTGACCATTGCATACTGCAAAGTCGTATCTATTTTTCTATGTCCCAAAAGCTGCTGTAACTGTTCAATAGGCATTCCTTTATCTATTGCCATAGTTGCAAGAGTACGTCTAAATTTATGTGGATGTACCTTGCTAAGACCTAATTGTTTTCCAAAATTTCGCAATCGCACTTCAATACCCCCTATTTTTAATCGCTCATAAGGAGCTTTTAACGATACAAATAGTGCCGGATTATTATCCATTCTGCTCTGCAAATAATTCTGCAAATGTATTTTTGTTCTGGCGTCAAAATAAACAACTCGCTCCTTATCGCCTTTTCCAAAAACAACACATTCACGCTCATTGAAATCTATATCTTCTCGATTTAACAGAACCATTTCTCCAACTCGCATACCCGTTGAAGCAAGCATATCAATCATTGCCAAGTCCCTGAGTTCTGTACAATTATCTCTCATCAATTCAAGTGCTTCATCTGAATAAGTTTCCTTAATATTCGTTCTAGTTTTAACCTTATGTATTCTTCTAACCGGACTTTTCAAAATATAATCCTCGTCCTCAAGCCAAGAAAAAAAGCTGGAAAGTATTCGTCTTATATTATCAATCGTAACTTTACTTGAATTTTTACTTGACTGATATTTAGTAAGGTAACAGCGTATATCATCGGTTACAATATATTTAATACCTTTACCTATACTATCAATCATTGCCTGTATAGTTGCTTTGTAATATTTCAAAGTTTTTTCGGAACAGCCCTCAATTCTCTTTGCCGCTAGGAACAACTCAACCAAGTTCTGCTCCGATAATTCCTTATCCTTTTCCGTCTTTTTGACTTCATAATCAAAAAGTGTATGTTGCAGTACCTCCTGCAATCGCTGTGTTTGTGCATTGTTCAAATAAGGTAGCATACCCTGAACAATATCCGTAATTAAATTCTGTTTCATAGTCAATTCTCCTTTTATATCACTTAGAGAACAACTATGGAGCGGTAGTCCCCTGCTTTAACTCCTGCCACTCACAAGAGTTATGGGATATATGCTAAACGATAATTTAGAGCAGCAAATGCACCTGATTTTTGAAAATATGATGGCTAAAGCAGCAACCCACAAACTTTCTGGAAAATACACTATTGCTCAAAATCTTGCAACCGTTGTTACGGGTAAAGAAGATGCCAATTTTTCTGTACCTAATGGAAAATACAAATTCTTTACTTGCTCAAATACGCCTTTGTCGTGTGATGAGTATGCGTTTGACGCATCTTCTATACTTATAGCAGGTAATGGAGATTTTAATGTCAAACATTATTCTGGAAAGTTTAATGCGTATCAAAGGACATACGTTCTTACTCCAGATAAAAAATATTTTGGTCTATTATATTTAGCAAGCCTATACAGGATAAATTCTTTTAAATCACGTTCTTCAGGCTCGATTGTAAAATTTATTACGAAAAGTGATGTAGAAAATATTCCTGTATTTATACCAAACGACAGGTTTTACTTGCAAGAATTAAACAAATTAATTTATTTACAAGAACAAAATAAACTTGAAAACGAATTACTTGTTAATCTTCGTGACTGGTTGTTGCCTATGCTGATGAACGGTCAAGCCACCATCAGTGATTGATACAGTAAATTATCGTTTATCCTCTTATTATTTTCAATTTTTCTTGTTATTCCATGAATAACTTTTACTATACGATTTTGCTGTCCAATTGTTGGCAATTCAACCTCAATATTCCCTAATATTTCTTGATTCAAATTACTAATACTTGTTTGTTGTGTGTTTGAAAAGAGCTTCCTAAACAAAGGTGACTTGAATAAATAAAGCATATATAATGGGTTTACATTATTATTAGTTATTCTAAATCTGATGCAAAAACCTGAAAAAGTCACTTTTTCTTTAATCTTTTCAATAAGCATAGCTCGTCCAACAAGATTTTTGTTTCCGTTAGAACGAACAAACAGTATATCATTATCCTGCAATAAATAATCCGTGCTTACTATATCCTCGTCAACCTCTTTTAATCCGTCCAATTTTGCCAAATAATTATCTCCAAAATCTGGAACCCCTATCATTTTACAACCAGATAATACTCTCTCTGCCGAAAAATTCAGTCCATTTTTAAATGTACCTATTTCGGATAACTTTACCTTACTCATACTTTACCTTCTTTAACTGCTCCATAATTTCCGTTTTCAGTTTGTCGCCCTCTGCAAAATATTCCTGCAACTTCTCTGCATAGGCACTCATACGAGCATTAAATTCGTCCTGTGATAATTCAACATATTCAATTTTCACATCAAAATACTGTCCTGCTGAAAGTGAATATTTTTTTTCTTTGATTTCATCATAGGTAACAGCAACTGAAAAATCATCAACAGCTTCTTTATTAAGGAATGTATCAACAATTTTATCAATCTCAAAATCACGAAGTCTGCGTTTCTGATTATTACCGTCCTTATATTCTTCTCCCAGTTTTGAAGCATCTATCAGTACAACCTTGTCTGTTTTTCTTGAATTATCGAAAAATAATACTGATACATTCGTTCCGGTATTAGCAAATACATTTGACGGCATACTAATACAGCCATAAACAATATGTTCGTCTACAATATGTTGTAGTATTTTCTTTTCTACACCCGACTTTGCAGTTATAAATCCGGTAGGAACTACAATCGCACCTTTTCCAGTTGATTTCAACGAATTAAGAACGTGCTGAATGAACAATGTGTAAATTGCCATACTCTCTTTCTTCTTGGCAGGTACTTTCGGAACTCCCGCCCAAAAACGAACAGGCATCGCTGCTATACGTTCTCTTGTATCTGAGAAATCCATCTTAAAAGGTGGATTTGAAACTACATAATCAAAAGTTCTTAATTCCTGTCCATTATCACTCTTATGATATGGAGCAATCAGCGTATCTCCCTGAATTGCATGGTCAAGAGAAGAAACCAAACTGTTCAGGATAAGATTAAGTTTTAACATTTTATTACTTCGCTGTGAAATATCCTGAGCAAAAATCGTACACTTATCTTCTCCAATTTTGTGAGCAAGAGCCATCAAAAGTGTTCCTGTTCCGGCTGATGGGTCATAACACTCAATGCTGTGTAAATCAGTTGCATTTCCAACAAGCAATCTTGCCATAATCGTTGCAATAGCGTGAGGAGTATAATACTCTGCATACTTACCACCGCCTGCGGTATTGTAGTCCTTTATCAGATATTCAAATATATCTGCAAAGAAATCATAGTGCTTCTCAAATGCTTCTTCAAAAGAAAAATTTACCAACTTATCAACCAAGGCACGGGCAAAAGGTGCTCTTGCTGTATCGTCCGTTACATACTGTGTCAGCTTTTCAAAAAGCGGTATTTTTGTATTCTGAGCAGTTTGAGTTGAAAATATATCAATATTCTTATCTGCTATATCTGTCATAGTGCTGTCAAAGATTAAATCAAAATCGCCTTTTGCCTGCTGATTCCATAAGTTGGCAATAAGATGTTCCGGGTTAAGTAATGGAATATCTGACGGTAAACTATCAAAAATATCCAATCGGTCATCTTCTGACATTTCTGCATAAGCAAGTTCCCATTTTTCGGCATTTTTAAGAACAGGACTGACTTTTTTTACTTCATATCCGAATTTATCATTAAGGAACTTATAAAGGAAAACCTGAGTGATAATTTTATATTCGTTACCATCGTTTCCCATACCATAGGTCTGACAAGTTGCTTTTAAGGCATCTATCAACTCTATGGTTTTTTCTTTTATCGTCTTTGTTTCTTCCATTGTGTTCTCCTTTATGCCACTGAATAAGTCTGGTTATACTGGTCAAGATACTGTTTTGTAATCCTGCTCTGTATAAATACTCTATCCTCACGAGCACTCGCTATTCCTAACTTATCAATGCCTGCTTTTATTTGTGTCATAACCGTTCTCTCAAAATATGCGTCTTTCTTCAATATATCATTTCTGTCATACACTTTCTGGTCAATATCAGACTTAATAGAAAGCAAAACATTCATAATAGACATATCATACTCTGAAACAATCGGCTGTTTATTTGCTGCTTTTCGAGCAAGATTTTCTTCCCTGATTCTTTTATGAACCCTTGCGAATTTCGCATCGCCATTATATTTCCTCAGCAGAACCGTGTTTTTCTTCTGCAATTCATCAAGCTTTTTTAGAATATCTTCCAGTTCTTTTCCTTGCTCCTCAATCTCAGATACACTCTTAGGTTCAAAGCCGTGTTGCTTGAAGCGAAGCAAAAATGCTTCCTGCAAAGTAATAAACTCAGGGTCATCAGGGTCGATATTCTGTGTAAAAGCACGAACAGTCTTTTTATACTTTTCTGTCACTGCGTCTTTACCACCGACAATTTTTAATTCTTCTTCACTGATTTTGCTGAAATTAAATGTAATATCCTCCATTGCTTCATTGACAAGCAATTTCGTGGTATCATCACTTGCAAAAAGTTCCTTCTGATTTATGTTATCAATATGATGTTGCACCTCTGAAATCAATGATGGCAATTTTGTTAATTCCATTTTTGCAAATGTTTCCTTTAACTCATCATCGCCAAAGGTTCTTACCAAATTACAACAATCACGAGCAGCAATAAGAATTTTTTTAAGTTTAAGCAATTCCTGCTTATCCTCAATCGTGGATATTTCAGAACTAAATTCTTCTGCATTATCTGTGGTGTAGTTAAAAAGAACCTGCTGCACTTCCTGCATTTGTTTAATGAGTTCTGCCGGGTCTTCAATAACCTGTTTGAATGTATCTGTTTCATTTCCAGCACCAACTTCATTCGGGTCATTAAAACGGTTCAGCTCTTTGAGGTATGCTTCATTTGTTTCCTCAAAATTCCTTTTTATATTTGCAAAATCAATGACATAACCATAATGGTTTTCTTTATATGGTCTGTTGACTCTTGTAATTGCCTGCAACAAATTATGGTCTTTCAATTTTCGACCAAAATACAGGCGTTTCAATCTTGGTGCATCAAATCCGGTAAGAAGCATATTGAAAACGATAAGAATATCAACTGTCATATTATTTTTGAAGTCATCAATAATCTTATCTCTTGTATCTTTGTCATCACTATCGTGAAGTATAAGTCCAGCTCGCAAATGACTTTTCATAGAAACGTCTTTATTAAGTTCCGTTTGAATTTCATCAAAATATGCAAACAGCTTCCTTGCCTGCTCACTTGTTTCACAAATGACCATACCGCCGAGCGTATTATCTCCCTGAATTTGTCTAAATCTCTTTAGGTCAGAAATAATATATCTAAGCAACTCTTTGACATAGTTATCGTGTTCAACAATCTGACTTTTCTTTACATCTTTCTTTTCTACCAAGGTTTCAAGTTTTTCATAAATTTCAGAAAGTCGCTCCTTATACTGCGTTTCTATATCCTCACGGATAATTTTCAGCGTATATCCATCTAAAATTGATTTGTCATAATAGTATGTATGAATATAATTACCAAAAACTCTCCAAGATTCTCTTTCTTCTTTCAAAAGCGGTGTTCCTGTCAACGCAATCTTAATCGCATTTTTATCCGCATCAAGAAGATTAGCCAAGAATGAGCCTTCTGGTTTATATCCTCTATGTGCTTCATCAATAATAAATACTCTCTGCAAATTCGTTGCATACGCAGGAAGGTCAACTTTTGACCTATCTTCAGCAAAACGCTGTATATTTACAACTGTAATTTCTGGTTTTCCCGTATTTCCCTCTTGTGCCTGATTGTTACGGAACTGTTCCATAAGTTCAGCACGGGAACTTGCTGTTTTTACAACCAATCCACGAGCTTCAAATTCTTCTGAAGCCTGTTTCAGCAAATCAAGACGGTCAACAATGAAATAAAACTTTGCAACCTTATTTTGCTTGCTAAAATAGTCAGAAAGAACATAAGTCAGGTAATAAGAAAGGGCTGTTTTTCCACTACCTTGAGTATGCCATATAACACCTGAATTAACACCTTCATCAATCTTACTTCTTACTGTTAATGCAGCAAACATCTGTTGATAACGCATTATATGTTTCTGCTCAATAAACTCTATCTTGCCATTTATTTCTTTATGAAAACGAACATAGGCAATTCCATATTTTAATATAAATAACAATCTTTCAGGACTGCACATAGATGTCAGTACTCGATTGGTCGGTGTATAGGTATCTAAATTTGTTTGATATTCCGGAGAAGTATGAATAACCTGACAATTAAAGTCAGTCAATATCTTCTTTTCAACAATCGGGTCAATATCCTTATATGGGAAATCTGCATTATAAGGTGCAATATCCAAATTTGTAGGATTTTCTTCTCTGAAACAGTTGAACGGTGCAGACTGTTTTGCCGTCGTACAATAGAATGCCCCCTGAACCGGAACAATACCACCCATAGTGTCATATTCCATATTATTAGAGAAAATCATCAACTGTGTAATATTCAAAAATCTCCTAAATTTTTTATTAGGAAATCTCTTTTGGTTCATTCTCTTGCTTTCTGCAACCATACCGCCGTGATTATTCGGCTTCTTTACTTCAACAAATACAAGTGGAAGTCCATTTACAAACAATGTAATATCAGGTCTAAATTCATCTTGGTCACGCTTACAAGTGAACTCGGCGGTAAAATGATATGTATTATTCTTTGGATTTTCAAAATCCACCAATCTAACAGGCGAAACAGACGATAAACGCTCGTAAAAACTGCGTCCTATATCATCATTATCTAATTCCTGCCTAATAGTTTTCAATGTCTGTTCCGCTTCTCCTGCGTAGGTAGGATTAAGCCGTGCGAACTGCTCCTTGAAAACGTTAATTAAGATATTGGTATCAGGATCATATACTGTGCCTGCCATATCTTCAGTTATTTTCCCGAAATAAGTATAACCAAGGCGTGTCAAATGAACCATTGCTGGCATTTGAACACGAGTAGCTTCGTTAAACATATTTTTCTTACCACTTGCCGCCATCTTCAGACCTCCTCATATCATTCGTCTAATATGACTTCACATACATCGCCAATATCACAATGAAATACTTTGCAAATTCTCATAAGCACATCAAGGGATACTGTTTCATTCTTATTTAATTTTGTTGCAACAGACGATGAAATCTCCGCAGCACGCATTAAATCTTGTCTTTTCATTTGATTATCAATCATAAGTTTTTGAAGTTTGTTGTAGCTTATTCTCATCTGTAACGCTCCTTCGTATTCTCCGTTCCTTTTTGTTACAGTTACTCATTTGACATTATACTATAAATAATCTATTTTTTTCAAGATATAGGGGTTTATTCGCAACTATCAACCGGAAAGGTGTCACTTTTTACCAACACCTAATACGACATTTTTGAGGATAAGAAAACGTAAAGTGCGTTTCATCGTATCCAAAACATCTTACTATTTACTGTAACCCTGTGCTGAAATATCCTTTTTCCTTATCTACATTATAAATGGCATAGCAGTCAAGGGCATCCGGTATCGGGACATTGTAATAATGAAAGCCCAGCCAGTTCTTCATTCCATCCGGCATATCTGCTGTCGGTGCACCCGGAAGATACACTGTAAATGTCGTTCCACCCGCAATTCCGTAAAGCTCTGTAAATGTGGTTTTGTATCCGTTATCATTTGCAACCACTTTACCGATCTCATCATCATACTTTAAAGTGTCCAGCTCCATTGTGTAAGTATATTTATCAACCTGTTTAATATTCTTAAATGATCCGGAACCGCTGGACGTTGATCTGCCCTCATAATTGCTATCATAATAAGATGCCGTAAAGGTTCCGTCCGGCTTGATATCCATACCGGCTCCCCATGCACCTACTCCACTCGTCAGAATAAATTCTTCCGGCAGATCCTCAGGCAATGTCACTGCTACCTCTCCGGCATTTCCGGCAGAGATTTCTTTCTTATCGGCAGATTTCTCCTGCTTTTTGTCAGATGCCGTTTTGTCCGTTTTTTTCTGTGTGATCTTTCCCAGATATTCCATAGCCTCATCATAAGTCATAGCGGTATCATCCAGCGTACCAAGAACCTCCTTGGCTTTATCCTTGCCCTGTCCATTGTACATTAATAACGTATGAAAATTCTTCTGCAGCTTCTCTACCTGAGCATTATACTTATCCTCTGTGATCTCAGAGCCGTTCTTTTGACATGTGACAACAGTTGCTGAATAATCGTCATTCGGACCTTTCTTTCTTGTCCAGGTTGTTGACTTCTGAAGCATGCCGGAATCATCTACCGTGAATTTGATATAACTGTCTGTATAACTCTCATCTCCGAACCCACTATATGCATATAAGGTTCCCTTTTTGGTTGTAAACAGATAGTAGCTGGTTCCGGAAGCAGCATTTATATCCCAGCCACCATATTCTTCCATATCCGTTCCAAAGATTCTTTTTGCTTTTGTTCCGTCAAAGCTATAAATATCCATCTGTGCAATTGAAGCTTCGTTCTGTTCTGACCTTATCAGGATCATCTCCGGCACATCATCACCTGTCACATCGGCAAACGTGATTGGAGTCTGTTCTTCCTTGGCTGTCTTTGTCGAATAATCATACTCATACTGCCAGTAATAATTGTCGATCTGTGTCTTATAGGATTCAAGTACCTCTTTGTATGCTGCTTTATAAAGACTTTCATCGATAGCTGCCTCTGTAGTTATCTCCGTTGAAGTTTCTGTAGTAACCTCTGTGGTTGCCTCTGTCTCCGCTGTCACTTCTGTTGTAACAGTATCATCATTTGCTTCCGAAGCGGCTTCTGTTGTCGCATTCTGATCTTTCTTCTTATCCTGTGAGTGCTTATATGCAAATCCTGCTCCGACCGCACCTCCTACCAGGGCAACGGAAGCGGCTGCGATCACGATCTTGCCTGTTACCGTTTTTATAAATGCCTGCTTTCCAACTGTAGCTGCGATAGCCTTTCCGCCTTCTACTGCCCCCGCAGCCGATCCGGCAGCTCCTGTCTGTGCTGTTCCTCCGGCTACTTGTCCAGCAGTTTCTCCTGCTATCTGGGATGCTCCTCCGGTCATCTGTCCGGCGGTTCCTCCTGCTATCTGGGCAGCCCCGCCTGTAACATTGCCCGCCATCTGCATAGCACCACCATGAATGATGCCGGCTGCAACATTTCCACCAAGACCTGCCATCTGCTCAAATACATGCGTAACGATCATATTTCCACGTTCTGCCATAAGCAGATATACAAGAAGACACATCGGTGTGTAGCTGTAAAGCTTGTAGCCCTTCTTCTGAAGCTCCTCTGCCTTTGCCTTGATATTCTTACGTCCATAATTCAACCTGGACTTTACGGTATTCTCCGAACAACCCAATATGGTCGCGATATCCCTGATGCTGTAGCCCTCCAGATGGAACATCAGCACACAGACCCTCTGTTCATCCGACAAGGAATCGATCAGCTCATGCACCATATCCTGTGTTTCCTGTACCGTACATGCCATTTCCGGCTGTGTGCTCATATTCTCATCTTCCAGATTGTATTCGAAGACATCCCCTTCATCATTTTCATTCTGCAGATCAGAAAACAGAACTGCCTGCTTCTTCTGAAGTGCGTTAAGCGCTGTATGTGCTACGATCGTACTCATCCATCCCGGAAATGCATTTGCATCCTGCAAACTATCTAATCTGGCAAATGCCTTTATATATGCATCCTGCAGGACATCCATCGCATCCTGTTCATTCTTCATATATTTCATTGCAATGTATAGCTTATTCCTGTATGTGTTCTCATATAAGAATGTAAAGCCTTCTTCCCGTCCTGCCTTCGCCTGCTCCACTGCCTGTGTATAATCGACACAGCTGCCACAAAACGGACAGTTGTATTCATTCCCCTGTAAATCATTTCCACATGTTCTGCACTTCATGTTATCCTGCTCCTCCTGCTTTTTATCTAATCTCTGTAATTATTGATTCTTTTTAACCATTATTTATCTGGACTGCCTGTCGTGCTCGATCCGTTCAAATAATTCTTTCTTTTGCTCTGGATCGTCCGGCAGCTCCTTTCGTTCTTTTCTTAACAATGCAACAAACGCGCACACTGCCTTCCACACATCCATATATCTCACCTCCTGTTTATTGGACAGATCAGGTGGGTAAAAAGTTTTAAGTTTTTGGATATTTTTTGCTTTATTATAGCATACCACAAAATCAGGATAACATTATATTCTATTTCTTTATCTTTACAGTCTTATATTTGCTCCATACAGAGTAACATTTCTTCTCGCGGGAACCTGCCTTTACATAAGAACGGACACGAACATAATAAGTCTTGCCTTTTTTCAGATCCCAGAATGTACAGTTATTGTAATTCTTAAATGGCGCATCATATACTTTCTTATTCTTTTTAAATTTCTTATCCGTTGCGATCTGGATCTGATATCCGGTCGCCTTGTTCTTGCACTTCCATGTTACCTTTAACTTTCCGGATGAAAGATTCTTTACCTTGTTTACAGTGGTCTTCGGAACATCTGTAAATGTCGTCTTAAATGTATACATTCCGGCATAATTTGGATCAACACTATATGGCCAGCCTTTGGTCATCGTGATGTAGTAGGTTCCCTTTGGCAGGAAAAATGTGTATTTTCTGGTTCCCGGTGTAACACCCGTCTGAATATAGTGAATGTCACCATTCGTATTCTCGATCACAACATTCATTTCCTTGATCTTGCTGTTGATCTGAATGTTCATGTACTGGTTCTTTGTCATCTTCATCTTATAGATATCTGTTGTCTCGTTAAATGCAAACTGTCCTTTATAGGTCGTACCTGCCTTATAGGTAAATGCCATCGTTTTCTCATCGTTCTGTGACAGCCATGCCTCGGAACGTGTCTCGCCGGATGCCTTGTATGATGCGGTAAATGTAAACTTGCAGCCGGTATAAAAACCTGCACACAGTGATAATTTATAATCACCTGCTAATAATTCTGCCTTATAGCTGCCATTTCCTTCACTGACTGATGCTGTATAGATCTCATTATCATACATATCGCTGACTTTTATATAATTAAGCCCGGTGTGTGTCTTTCCAATTCCTTCCGTCGCAATCGCAAGAGAAAATGTACCGGATTTCTTCATCGTAAATGTATACTCATATGTATTCTGTGCATCCTCCAACTCGCCACTGTAACTCTGTCCCCATACGATCTGCTGTGGACTGTTTAACACCTCTGCGGATACCTTTCGTGCAGGACTTACTGCACACATCATCACCATTAAAATTACTGCTAACATGATCTGTTTCATTTTTCTACTCATAATAATCTGTCCTCTCTTTCTACATTCTTTTTACTCAACTACTTCAACATCCATCATCTGCTCTTTGTATGCCTTACGGATCGGGATGATCGGCAATCCGATAAAGACCATGATCGAGATGAAGAAGGATACCATACCTGTAACGATGTCATATGGAAATGGTACGATGAGCCAGCCCCATTTTGCTATCTTGCCTGCCATTCTCACCGCAGTTCCAAACCCTCCGAAGAAGTAGGAAACAATGCCTGCCATAACTCCATACCCCATCATAGACATCGGGATCCTGCCACCAAAAATACCGGAAAGGACAAATCCTAAAACGGTTAAACAGGTTGCTCCCAATGCGATGTACTGTGCGATTTCGATTCTTTTCATTTTCTTCATTTTTTATTCTCCTTTTCTTTATCTGAGGAGCATTTTTTATCCGGAAATTCATCCATAAAAAATGCAACCTCTGTATCGTTTCACCTATATGACACAGAGGTTGCAAAAAAGTTTTATATTTTTTGAAATTTTTTAAAAATTTTTTCAGACACCATTTTTTAAGTATAATCGGAGAGTTTTTGGAAATACAATCGGAGAGATTCGGTATTTTCAGTCGGAGAGTTTTTTTATAGAATGAACTTTCTCTTATAAAATAAAATGCCTTCGACTGATTCTTAAAAAACAGCCAAAGGCACGCTAATAATTTTTTATTATTTGCTCTCTTTAAAATATTTCAATGCATCTGCATAGGACATTTCACATCCGTCACTTACTCCTCCTAAATTTCGACCTGCCATTATATTTCCTGACGAATCTCTGTTAATATCTGCCAACTGATCATATATGCCATAAGGAGCTGTCGCCGCCATGTTCTTCAGAACCTCACTATCCACTTCTTGATATATTTCGTCGCGTTTTGTCTGATATTCCTCCCAGGCCACAGATATACCATCCCGTTCTGCAACCGGCACCGTTTCTTCATCCCCCACTTGTTCTGCATGACAGGTCCAGACAATCGGTTGTAAGCTATCTCCACGAGAAGTAGCCACATCGAATTCTATCATCTTATCTATGATACCAATCTCTGTATCATCACTCTGTCCATCGCTGCAAAGTATGTACAACCGGCATCCATGACCTGAAGTTTCGTTAGCATCAACTATGACATACGGAGTTCCTTCCGCTCCCCATTTGTCCCGGTTCTCATCTGACCTTGTATCAAGTTCTCCACTATAAACCTGTACTGCTTCATTATCTATATATGTATATACATGAAGATCCGCTTTATTCGGATCTGATTCATCCTGTGCCGCAAAGATCAGTTCAGGAGTATCATCTCCCATAATATCAACAACAGTAATCGCTCTGGCTTCTCCTACCAACGTCGGTTCGTTCTCCCGCACCTGTGAAGTCTGCCAGCCATAATCCTGAATTTCCTGTCTATATTCCTTCAGCACCTCTGTATATGCATCCTGCCAGGTGTTCTGGTTGTGATTGTATATTGCTACACCGGCTGCTCCTCCTGCTACTGCCACTCCGGCTGCCGCCATTGTGATTTTTCCTGCTACTGTTTTCAAGAAGGTCTGTTTTGCCGCTGTAGCTGCTGCCGTCTTGCCTCCTGCGGCTGCACCTGTTCCCGCTGCCGACCCTGCAGCTCCGGCGACTCCGGTACCCCCGGCTGTGGCTGCACTTCCGGCAACAGATAATGCGCCTGCGGCACCACCATGAATCAACCCGGCACCGACTACACTTCCAACACCTGCCAGCTTGTCGAAGGTTCCTGCTACCAGCATGCCTCCACGCTCTGCCATCAGCAGATAGGTAAGAAGCGCCATAGGTGTGTAGCTGTACAGCTTGTAACCCTTCTTCTGAAGCTCCTCTGCCTTTGCCTTAATATTCTTCCGTCCATAATTCAATCTGGACTTTACTGTATTCTCTGAACATCCAAGAACTGTCGCAATATCTTTTATACTGTATCCTTCAATGTGGAACATCAGCACACACATTCTCTGTTCATCAGACAATGATCCGATCAGCTCCTGTACCATTTCCTGTGTTTCTTTCGTTGTACATGCCATCTCAGGCTGGGCTGTCATGTTCTCATCTGCGATCGAATATTCAAATGTCTCTCCATCCTGATCTTCTCTCTGCATATCCGAAAAATTCACTGTATGGCGATCTCTCAATGCATTCCTTGCGGTATTTGCAACGATGGTACTGAGCCATCCCGGAAATGAATTTGCATCCTGAAGACCGGAAAGCCGTTCAAATGCTTTCACATAGGAATCATGCAGAACATCCATCGCTTCATCCTCATTCTTCATGTATTTCATCGCAATATACAGCTTATTCCGATATGTCATCTCATACAGATAGGAAAAGCCTTCTTCCCTTCCGGCTTTTGCCTGCTCCACCGCCTCTGTATAATCAACTGCCGCCCCACAGAACGGACAGTTATATTCATTTCCCTGCAGATCATTCCCACATGTTTTGCAAATCATTTGTAGCCTCCCACACGCCTGTTTTTTCATTTTTGTATACTTTTAATAGAAATATGTCAGATCCGTTTTTTCTGTTTAGCCTATTATAGCCTTTACTGCACTAACATCCAGATTTGTTATCTCAACAATCTGATCCAAAGAATAGCCTTTCTTATGCATATTTAGTACAATCTCTGTTCTTGCCTTCTCTTCACCTTTAGCTTCACTTTCTTCCTTGATACCCTGACTTAAATTACACATAATACTCACTTCCTTTTCTACCACGTCTCACCGTCTCTCCAGATTTCATTGTAACGTAGTTCACAGGGGATAGCAAGATGAAGAAAATAAAGGCAACAAAAAACTGACATGAGGATCAGGTATCTTTTCTTCCGAAAATATGATGATCCATATGTCAGTTTTTGTACTTATTTATGTAGGGTTGTATTTATTATTATTTAATCTTAACAGTCTTAACCTTACTCCAAGAAGAATAATAATATTCATCCGGAGTACTACCATAATTATCAATCTTCACATAAGAACGAACACGAACATAATATGTTCCTTTTTTCAAATCAACCATATACATTCCTGTATATTCATCCTGCTTTGTCTTTTTGCCCTTTTTAAACTTTTTGTCTCTTGCAATCTGGAACTGATAGCCATTTGCCAATGAATTTTTCTTACACCGTATATACATCGTCTTATACTTATTATCCGGTTTTGTTTTAGTAATAGTTGGCTTTGGTATTGCTTTTGTAGAAGTTCTAAAGGAATAATTACCTGTATAACAATAATCAGTTGCATAATTCATGCTTCCTCTAAAGCTGACATAATATGTTCCTTTTGGTAAAAATACTCTGTATTTATGGAGTCCCGCTTCTATATCTGATACACTAACACTCCGGCTACCACTTGTATTTGCAAAACTGACATTCAGTTCACGAATCTTACTGGAAATTGTCAGATTTACATACTGGCTTTTTGTTACCCTCATCTTGTAAATATCTACATCATCATTCAACGCCAACTGACCTTTTACAGATTTGCCAAGCTTATAAGAGGTTGCTGTTCCCATCTCATTGTTCTTTGCCATTGTGCTTTCTGATTTGGTTTCCTTAGATGCTGTAAATGATGGTGTAAATGTGAAATTACAACCACTCATGCCATCATTCATACCTAGTACTAATGTATAATTACCAGCCAGCAAATCTACCGATATGCTTCCACTTACTACATTATAAGTATAATATACTTCTTTTTCTGTTTCATCTAAAATTTTCACGTTACTAATATCGGTAAACCCATATCCTGCATTCGATATCTGAATTACAAAAACAACCTTTCCGGATTGTTTCAAAGAAAATGCATATTTATAACATTTACTGGTCTCTGTACTGCCACTATACGAACTGTCCCATTTCAGTTCTGGTCCCTCTGTTGTTCCTGCTGCAGATGCCTTCTGCACTGGCATCACTAACATTACGAATGCTGCTGCCAGCATTACAATTAACCCTTTCCATAAACTCTTGTTTTTCATCATCTTTCTTCTCCTTTTCATTTTTTTATTACAACAAATATTTACAGATGCAAGAGAAATATTTTATTTTCCTGCCTTCTACTATATAAGACAGGGGCAAATGGAAAAAGGTTTTAAAGTTTTCAAATTTTTTAAAAATTTTTTTCACCTTGACTCATACTGTCCAGATAAAACGAAAACGCCGTCTGTAATATTCCTACCACAAACGGCGTCCTTTGCTTTTACTGTTATTTTGTTATTTTGTTACATTGACCTTGGAAGATAAGCCTTTGCTCTTAAACAGCTTCTGATAAGAGGAAACCTTCTTCTTAGGTACCTTGATCGTTGTAACCTTGGTTATACCCTTAAACGCATTTTTAGAAAGCTTCTTTGAGGTTATCTTTGAAGACTTAATTGTAATTGTCTTCAGCTTCTTACATCCGCTAAATGCCTGATCTCCGATCTTCGTTGTCTTCGCCGGAAGCGTAATACCGGTAAGAACCTTACAGCCCTTAAATGCATTTGCTCCGATCTCCGTTACGTTCTGTCCCATAGTAACGGTTTTAAGTTTTATTGCTCCATTGAAAGCATTCTTGGAGATCTTACTAACATTGCTTCCAATTGTAACCTTTGTTACCTTCTTATTATTCTTGAAAGCACCCTCTGCGATCTGTGTTACTTTATATTTCTTACCTCTGATCTTCACGGTTGCCGGAATGCTGACAGTCTTAGCCTTTTTATTTACAGGTGCTTTATATGCAACTGTTTTCTTGGATGTGCTTATAACCTGAACCTTTGCAGCTTTACTGTCATCAGAAACCACATCCCCCTTCTTGAGCGGTTTTACTATTGGTTTTTCCGGTGTCGGTTCCTGAAGCTTTGCGATTGGCTCTGTTCTTGTCTTTTTGCAGACGCTGCAGGTATATGTCTTTACACCCTCTGTCTTTGTAGTTGGCTGTGTTGTAACCTTTCCTTTATCCCATGTATGTCCGGTTGCCTTCAGTTCTTCTGTATCTATAACCTCATTACACTCGGTACATCTATATGTGATAGAACCATTTTTCTCACAGGTTGGCTCAACTCTTGTTCCATTATCTTTGATATGTTTTGTATGTGGTGCCTTAACCTTGATTATTACTACATATTCGTCAGATGTATATGCTCTTTCTTCTGTATAGGATGTTACTGTAATTGTAGTCTCACCGCATCCCGTTATAGTAACTTTACCGGTCTCATCTACAGCAGCAACCTCCGGATCAGCCGAAACATACCGTAATGCAGAGAGCTTGGATTCAAGCGCTGCATCCTTCAAAGCCACATCCAGTGTAAATGCACTATCGCCAAATACCTTCTCATAAGTCTCCGTACCGGTTAATTCAAGTCTGGTAGTTGGAAGAACCGTTACTGCAATCCTCTTTGTTGTAGTGCCCTTACCTGTACTTGCAGTGATAATGGTCGATCCCTTGCCTAACGCAGAAATGGTAATTCCATCACAAGCAGCTATCTCTTCGCCGCCTTCTGCAACCTTATAGTCAATAACATCTGTTGATCCATCGTTAAGTTTGGCATCGATCCAGATCTTCTCGCCCTTATAAAGCGTCACCTTATATTCACCGGCTGATGCATCCCACGCAAAATCATCAGAATCGGAAGTGATCGTAATACTGGTTCCCTTTACATACTTTGTTAATGTAACATTTATGGAATGTGATAATTCAGAATCTGCATAGTAGTTTACTGCACTATCCTTAATTGTTACATTAACAGCGATTTCTGCTGTTCCTGCCTTTGAATAGGATGTATCATAAGCAGTCGTGATAACTCCGTTTGATACATTTGCCACGATATTTGACTGATCGGATATCTTCTTATAAGATACAGTATATTCATCTGCTGCAAGGCCTTCGATCTCGCCAAATTCTATCTGAAGCTCATGCTTTACATCATTCTGAACTGTAAATTCATTTGATCTTACAAGTGCATCGATATCCGTAAGCTTCGCTTTTGCAATTGTAAATGTTGCTTCCTTACTGTTTGTAGTATGAATACCATCACCCTTGATCGTAAGTCTACCGGTACCGGCATTCACATTCTCACCATACTCTACCGTATACTGATCGTCCGGAACAACTGCGCCATCGATTGTAACTTCGATATTTTCCTTATCCGGTGTCTGCTGCGTTCCATCATAGGTATATTCGCCATTTACTGCTACTGCTGCCTCTGCAAGATCATAGTATAAGGTTGGCTGTGTGATCACTATTGTATACTGGATCACTACTGTTTTTGCTTTATCTACATATATATCTGCTACATATGTTGCCTCAACCGCATTCTGTCCGACTACCTCACTTGATACAAAATCGATCTGACCAACTGTATTGGTAAATCCCTGTACCTGAAGACGGATCTTATCCTTCAGTGCTGAGATATCACCGACATTCTTACCTAATGCAAACTTAACAACATGCTCCTCATTATCTACATCTGTAGCAACAAATGATTCGCCGCCCGCAGTAAGTGTGGTCTTTCCCTTATTTAAGCCTGCAAAATCAAATACAGTTATCTCATAGGATGCTGTAATATCATCACTGTATCTGTCATCTGCAATATACTGAAGTGTTACCGTCTGTGCAGAAACGCTGTTCATATCATAGCCTGTAACCTTCAGCTCTTTATCAATATCAACCGGTGCAGTCTTCTTATTCTTATAAGTCTTTACCACCTTCAGACCATTCAGATCAAACTCTGCCCCTTTGGCAAATGCTGTCTTATTTGGGAAACGTTCGATGCTGATCGATTCTACGGTTGATTTTGCTTTTACTGCAAATTTTATCGTCTCACCACGATATTCAGATACCGATAATACTACATTGTACTCTCCTGTTTCCTGATTCTTTGTAACATAACTGCTGTCATTTATAATGGACTTGCCATCCAACAGGATATCTGTGATCTGGAATCCGTCATGTGCAACAATGTTATTAATTGCATATGTACCGGTAGTAGTATCCTCCAGGCTGGACTCATCAATGATCAACTGGTTCTCTGCAAGATTTCCCTTTGCATTGTAGGTTACACCATCATCAATATCCAGTTCAAGGTATACTGCAATCTCCCCTTCCTCCGGAGTCTGATTCTTTCCCTTTGTGATAACACCATTTCCGGTATATTTACCATTCATAAAGAACTTACCGTAAATATTAGCATTTTCTTCCAGATTAAGAGAACCGTTCAATACAATGATACCATATTCGGAATCCATCGCCATTGTTCCCTTAACTGTTAAAGTACCATTGATGATTAACTGTGCATCACTGTCAGCTGCCCAAACAAGCGCACCCGGAAGTACATTATCATGCTGTGGATCAACTACAAGTTCAACGTCCTTAGGAATGATCAGCTTGGATGATGACGGTAATTCTAATGTTGTTCCTGCTTTAATATGTGTACTCTTGCGAATGGTTGCTGTTCCATAAACCTCATATGTCTTTCCTACGAACAGAACAGAGTTAGAAACAGTTCCCAGAACAGGAACATCCTCTGCCTTTGCTCCACAGATATTATCACCGATAATTGTAATATCAGAAGCAGATGAGCCATTCAGTGCTCCTACTGCAATACCATTTTCAGCACTGAGGTTGACTGTTGCATCTGTTAAGACATTTACGTTCTTAACATCTCCTGCATAAGCACCGATTGCCGGACCATTTGCAGCAATAACTATAAGCTTTCCTTTTGTCTCAACGACCTCGCCGATAATATTAATATCCCTTGTCTCTGAATTCAGACCGGCTCCGATACCGGCTCCATTTCCTCTTGCTCTGATACTAATAAAACCTGTATTTGAAATATTAATATTTGTTGCCTCTGATACAGTATCTGTTGCTCCGGAACCAATACCGGCTCCGTTTTCTGTACCATCGACAGTCAGATTTCCTGCATACTCTAAATAAATATTGATATTATCAACGGATGCATTCTTACCGGAACCGATACCGGCTCCGTCTGTTCCTGCTGTTACCGTTACAGCTACATTTCCTGAAATGTAAATATCGGAGGCTGCACCTGCCAGACCGGAACCGATACCTGCTCCATTTGCTCCACCAACTGCTGTTACAGTTCCACCTGATATCGTAATATACGATACCTTTGCATTTGCTCCCGAACCAACACCGGCTGCATCTGTGCCACCTGTTGCTTTTTTTACAACACCGCCTGTTACCTTAATCTCTGTTGCTTCTACATCAGATCCGGAACCGATACCGGCTCCACCGTCTCCACCGGTCGCTATTACAGTTCCTCCTGAAATGGTAATACCGGAAGCAAGCTTTGCTTCATCATTTATGTAAGCACCGGAACCAATACCGGCTCCGCCAATATTTTTAGAACCGATCGTTCCACTTCCCGCTGTTGCATTTACGATTCCGCCTGCAATCTCGATATTGGCAGCATCAGCATTTGCACCGGAACCGATACCTGCTGCTCCGTTTGCACCAATTGCTGTTACGTCTGCATTTTCTGAGATCCGGATGCCATCAACCGGCATATTGTACTGAGAACCGATACCGGCTGCTCCATATGCTGCATAGCTTTCATTTGATGGCTGTGATCCCCTTGCTTTTATAATTACATTTCCATTTATCTCGATATTTGAAACAACCTTTAAGGTTTTATCTGTACCACCACCGATACCGGCTGCTCCATATGTCGCATTGTTACCGGCAGTTGCATTTATAGTACCTTTCGTCGTAGAAGTCAGTACCAGCTTACCGCTTCCATTCTTCTGGATCGCTGCATAAGCTCCCGATGATGTCAGATTGTTTGTTCCGTAAGCAGTGATCGTCACGGTCTTACCCTCTGCCGGATTTACTGTGATCGCTGCCCCCTGAGTATTCCGTGTGATCGTCAGACTACGGATCGCAAGATTCACATCAATATCCCCTGCTGCCTTGATCTGACCCTTCATAACCTTACCGGATTTTGTTCCGAACAGGATCATCTGCTTATCAGACTTGATCGTAAGTCCATCTGTCTCCGAATAAGAATAGTCATCTTTTGTTGCTGTTTCCGCTGTGTTCTTTACTCCAAGCCAGAGTCCATCCTCCAGCTTCGTGTATTTGTCATAGCCATATGGATCAGTGATCGTATTTGTAAATGTACCATACGCTGTCTCCATACCGGATTTTGACACCGCATATTTTGTAGTATTACTTCCTACCTGATACATACCGGTATTATCATATGAGATCGATACGCCGGATGTCTTTGACTCTACATATCCCCTATGATATTCACCATCAAAAGTAATCCTTATATCATTCGGAATCACATAAGGTGCTCTCTTACAATAAAGATAAATATATGCACCTCCGGCATTTTTATTGAGATCTCCATCAATCTTGTTCCAGTTGCTGTCAACATTCTCGACCCTCTCTGCATTCTGGCTTTTAAGACTGCTTCCTGAATTTCCTCCGGCATACTGCAGCTTTTTATCAGTGTCATTCCAGATACCAAGTGATGAGATTGGATCTCCAGCATTCCTGTCCTTTGTTGCATAGATGTAGATATAACCGGATTTTGAACCTACACCATCATTCAGGTCACCCGTCTTTCTCTCAACGCTATATCCGTCAAGACTGCTTGAAGTACCTGAATTATTCTGCCATACAGACCATATTCTTGTATATGCCTGTGCCGGATCTGTGGTCGTCTTTACCCAGATGTATTCATCTGAACCTTTACCACATCCCCTGTTTACATTTCCCGCATTTCCATCAATAGACAGTCTTGTATATCCTGCATAATTGGCACCAAATCCACCGGATTTAATATCACAGATATACAGTGTCTGACGTGTCGCCGCTTCCGACTTTATATTCGGAAAAAAGTTACCGATACCTGCAACCATTGCAAACACCATAGTTGCAGCCACTACCACTGACATGAAACGCTTCACAAATTTAATTTTCTGTTTCAATCTTATTTCCTCCTTTTTATTTTTTTATATAAAAGAGCCAAATGCTCTTATATATTAAAGCGTCTGTTTTATAACAGACCAATCTCCCGACCGCGTTCGACTGCCTCCTGACGCGTCGGAACCTGCAGCTTACGAAAGATATTACAACTATGGAACTTCACGGTTCCCGTCTTTTTGCCCAGTTGTCGTGCAATATCATCATTACTTAAGCCCTGTGCCATCAAACGAAAGACTTTTTCTTCCATCTGAGTCAGAGGTTCATAATATTCATATGGAGATTTTAAATAATCAGGGAAATAAGTACCGACCGAATATGCAAGTTCTTTAATCTCACTTATGAAGGAATCTTCTTCATATTCTTTCTGATAAATTGCCAGCATTTGTACCATACAATTGCCTGTGTCCGCAAGCAGTCTGATATAACCACACCTTTTTGCAAGCGCAATGGCCTTGGAAAGCTCCTCACACATGCCTTCCATATTCTTCATCTTATAATATATGATAGCTGACAACATATAGCATTCACACAAATCCATATAACGTCTGCCCGGAATCAACAATGCAATAAGCTGGTGTGTGAATACATAGGCAGCCATATATTTGCCTGTCTGTATATAACATCGCACCTTAACCATCCATGCATACATATCCATCATGAAGATGCCCTTATTCTCATCCGGTGCTATCTCATCTAACCAACGCTCTACATCCTGTAGTCGCCCATCATAACAGGCACCAAGACATTCGATCGCATTCAGACTTGAAGTTAATTCATCCCACCCCGTAATCTGTATCCGTTTCCGAATCTTTTCCACCAAAGGACGTGCAGCTTTTGTCTGTCCATTTACCAAAAGGATCTTCATCTGAAGTGCAAGTGCCACAAACAGACAACGCATATCCTTCTCCTGCTCGATCAACGGAATCGTTCCGGTCACAAGAATCAGTGCTTCAAAACAATTATTGTTCTGATAATACCATTCTGCCAGCATGATCTCATACACTTTCTGTCCAACACTTCCACCATATAATCGGCATGCGGCTTCTGTTATCTCGTCCTTGCTTTTTTTCAGATATTTGCCATATCTTGTAAAGTCGCGAAAACCATTCAGTATACTTGGTCTGCATGCTGAAAGCGTAAGACCCATCACGGGCACCAGATTTTCTTCAATTAGAAAGCTTACGATCCGAAAAAACATTGCATCACTTATATATGGCATGACAAGTTCTGTTTTGATACGACAAATGTCCATCATATCATATGTATCCATTTTCACCAGCCGCGGTGTCTTCCCCATAAACTGTACATATGCTTTTGCCTGACTCAAGTCCCCATCCATAGCAGATAGCAATGCAAGATGAGTAAACAGAACCGGATGTGCGGACAGCTCTTCTTTTTTCAGCCCGTAGAAATATGCCCGGCACCCCCAAAGTACCGGCATGGAAAATGGTTTCTTCACAAACTCATCAAAAATAATCTCTAACAGATGGCCTTCTTTTTTTGCTGTCGCTAATATCAACAACACTTCTTCTTCCGATCGTGGATAAATTATCTCGTTATTCATTTGTTTCATACATACCCCCATAACCCTGACGCTTATAGATTATATTATTTATTCCTGTTTTTGTATAGCAAACCTTTCAGACATAAAAACCAAACCCTTGCCCAAACCCTTGCGGTTTTCACACCTGACCGGAACGCTTTTTTACAGAACATATTTTGTGAATAAAGTAAAAAACGGATCCACCTTCCGATGAACCCGTCTATTGTCACAATTGTTTCCTTACATAATATCTACATCTGCACTGTAATCTACACCATCGATCTTAAATCCGAACATATTGTAGAACTCATCCCAGTATCCATCGATATCTGCAAGCTCTTTTACATTTTCGCTGGTAACCGCATCCCAGTTCTTTGCAACTGCTTCCTGAATGTCATCTGCCATTTCCCAGTCATCCATACGAATAAATCCATTCTCGTCTGTCTCTGCTTCTCCAGCCATCTTATCAAGGAAAAGTCTTGCCATCTGCTCGATACAGCCCTCATGAACACCC
Organism: Clostridium sp. AF17-21AC; assembly: GCF_003461365.1. Classification (NCBI taxonomy): domain Bacteria; kingdom Bacillati; phylum Bacillota; class Clostridia; order Eubacteriales; family Clostridiaceae; genus Clostridium; species Clostridium sp. AF17-21AC. Next base: position 280,327 of record NZ_QTWY01000003.1, on the reverse strand, counting down.
TTTGCCTTCATCTGCTTATATAACAGCGTGATGTATAACGGAACAACAGGAATTGCTGCACTGGACTGTGTTACAAGTGCCTTGTTGATTGCAATATAAGATGTAACATTTGCAAACTTCTCATTGATGATATCACTTGATCTGTACAGATCCTTCTTTGCCATACCGATCGAACCTTCCGCATAGATTGGGAATGTGATCTTTGGTCCGATATAAGAATATGCAACAGTTGTCACATGCTCTGCCAGAACGCCTGCATCTGATAATGCCTGCATCCAGTCGATCCAGTCCTCACCACCCATAACCTTGATGGTGTTCTCGATTTCTTCCTCGGTTGCTGCCGGGATATGTGCCATTGTTACTGTATTGTCCTTCAGAACTAAAGTCTTATTGGAATACTCCTCACCTACAGTCTTAAGTACAGAAGAATACTTATGTCCATCCGGCGTTACACGTCTTGGTGCTGCAAGGCTGTAAATAACCATATCGACAGTTCCAAGATCTGCCTTGATCGTATCAATTACCTGTTGTTTGATCTCCAGTGAGAATGCATCTCCGTTGATGGATTTTGCATACAGCCCATCCTTCTTTGCTTCTTCTTCAAATGCTCTTGTATTATAGAAGCCTGCAGTCGCTGTTCTTCTTCCATTGGATTCCTTCTCGAACATAACACCAAGTGTATCTGCATCATAGCCAAATGCAACTGCGATTCTGGAAGCGAGTCCATATCCGGTCGATGCTCCGATCACAAGTACCTTCTTTGGTCCCTCAACCTTTGGCTGTGCCTTTACATACTTGATCTGATTCTTTACATTTTCTGCACAACCAACCGGATGAGCGGTGGTACAGATATAATCCTTTACTCTTGGTTCTACTACCATTTTAATTTTCTCCTCTGATCTTCCGATTTATTCGGACTTTCTTTCTCGATTTATATTTATACATTCCGTATTAATATCTTTTTTCTGATCCGTTACATCTGCGGGTGCTCTTTATTTGCAAACTTCGTGTAATCCTGCATCCATACAAGATCAACGGAACCTGTCGCACCTTTTCTCTGTTTTGCGATGATGATCTCAGCGATACCTTTTTTCTCGGTATCCGGATTGTAATAATCATCACGATAGATGAACATAACAACATCGGCATCCTGCTCGATCGCACCGGATTCACGCAGATCGGCAAGCACCGGCTTATGATCCGGTCTGGAGTCAACTGCACGGTTCAACTGTGACAGGGTAATAACCGGAACATTCAGTTCTCTTGCAAGCACCTTTAATGCTCGCGATGTATCAGAAATAAACTGCTGTCTGGACTCTACATGCTTGTTCGTGCTCATCAACTGTAAATAGTCGATGATGATAAGCCCCAGGTCGTTGTTCTGTTTTAATTTTCTGCATTTGGAACGCAGGTCGGCTACCGTGATCGCAGAATTATCATCAACAAAGATCGGAGCATCAGCAATAACCTCTGTACTCTCCATGATCTTATCCCATTCATCATCTACAAGCTGTCCCGTCTGGATCTTCTGTGAATTAACAAGTGAATCCAGCGCGATCATACGTGTTACCAACTGTTCCTTCGACATTTCCAAACTGAATATTGCAACCGGAATACGCTTCTTTACAGCTACATGATGTGCGATATTTAAGACAAATGCAGTTTTACCCATAGCAGGACGAGCCGCTACCAGGATCAGTTCCGATCCATGCAGACCTGTCAGCATATTATCCAGATCGATAAATCCGGTCGGCACACCGGTAACTCTGGTGTTCTGTCTGGATGCAGCCTCGATCTGATCGATAACATCTAATACGATTGAATCGATCGACGCAAAATCATTTGCACCGTTTCTCTGCTGTACGATCTTGTAGATCCCACTCTCTGCTGTCTCAAGCAGACCATCCACGTCATCCGTATCCAGATAACAGTCCTTTTCAACATCCTCACACATCTTGATCATGCGGCGAAGCACCGCTTTATCTGCTACGATCTTCGCATAATACTTGGCATTTGCCGAGGTTGGCACTGCGGCTATGATATCTGCAATATAACTCATACCCGCCACATCTTCCGGAATATTCTTCTCCCGGAGCCGGTTATTCAACGTGATCAGATCGACCGCCATTCCTTCCTTGAACAGCTCGATCATGTTCTCATACAGAATCGCATTCTGTGCACTGTAAAAGTCTTCCTTCGTAAGTATATCCGATACGTCTACGATCGCATCACGATCCATGATCATAGAACCGATAACTGACTGTTCTGCATCCAGGTTATATGGTTGTTTCTTCCTGATAAATGCGTCTTCCATTAGTCAGCCTCTTCTACCTTTACTGTTAGCTCTGCCTGTACCTGTGGATGCAGCTTGATCTTAACAGTAAATGTTCCCATTGCTTTGATCGCATCCTTCAGCACGATTTTCTTTTTATCAATATCATAATGCAACTGGCTCTTGATCGCATCTGAGATCTCCTTGGAGGATACAGAACCAAATGCCCTTCCGCCTTCTCCTACCTTGATACCGACGGCTACAGATGCCTTTTCAAGCTCTGCTGCCAGCGCCTTTGCTGCTGCAAGATTCTCTGCTGCAACCTTTTCTTCATGCGCTTTCTTTAACTTATAATCATTCAGGTTCTTCGGTGTTGCCTCAAGTCCCAGCTTTCTCGGGATGATATAATTTCTGGCATGACCGTCACTGACATTTACCAGCTCTCCTTTTTTTCCGAGACTCTTTACATCTTCCAGTAAGATAACCTTCATATTAAATATCTCCTTCCTTGTACATCTCCTCAAGTAAATTGACAAGCTGTTCCTTTACTTCTTCCTTTGTTGTATTCGTGAACTGTGCGGCTGCAATATTCGCATGGCCACCGCCACCCATACGTTCCATGATGATCTGTACATTTACATCATCGATCGACCGGGCTGATATCTTAACATCATCTCCAAGCTGTGCAATGACAAAGGAGGCACGCACGCCTGCTATATTTAACATCTCGTTTGCCACCTTCGCTGTCAATACGATCGGTGACTCCGGACCTTCTTTCGGTTCAAATACAGATACCGCAAACATTCCGAGAACCATCTCGGCATTTCTGACACCATCTGCCTTCTGTCTGTAAGAATCAATATCACTCCGGAACATCTTACGGACACGCATAACATCCGCACCGCTTCTTCTTAAATATGCGGCCGCTTCAAAGGTACGCACGCCTGTCTTTGTCAGGAAATTATCCGTATCGATCAGGATCCCGGCATACATAGCATCCGCCTCGGACGGACGCAGCTTAATTTTTTCATCCATGTACTGCAACATCTCTGCGATCATTTCACATGCAGATGATGCAAATGGTTCTACATAAGAAAGGGTTGCATTGGCAATGACATCCTTAGTCTGTCTGTGATGGTCGAATACAACCACCGTCTTTGCATAGGAGATCAGCTCCTCACATTCCGTCAGACTTGGATTATTGACATCCACAACAACCAGCATGGTATCAGCATTGATCATCTCGATCGCCTGCTCATTGTTGATGATCATATCATCCCCATACATACTGTTGGCAGTAAAATTACCATAGATCGGACTGATGGCAGAGGACACTTCATTGATTACGATATGTGCCTCCTTATTCATGGAATTTACCATCCGGTATACGCCGATCGCCGATCCAAATGCATCCATATCCGGATTCTTATGCGCCATAATGATAACTTTTTCTTTTGTTTCCAGTAATTCCTTGAATGCCAGGGTCTTAACACGGGCTTTTACTCTGGTTGATTTCTCAGTACCCTGACTACGTCCACCGTAATAAGTGATCTTGTCATTCGACTTTAATACAACCTGATCACCACCTCGTCCAAGTGCAAGTTCCATTGCAGAACGGGCAGCTTCAAAATCTTCTATAAAGCTCTTATATTCCGTGCCCAGACTGATTGAAAGCGTCAATGGAAGATCATTTCCGATATTGATTGCTTTTACTTCATCCAGCAACGCAAACTTATTCTCCTGAAGCTGTGGAAGATATTTTTTCGGCATGACAAACATGTACTTGTCCTTCTCAAAGGAACGTACAATGGCATCTACGTTTGCCATATATTTATTGATCTTTCGATCGACGAGAGCAACCAGCAGAGAATGTCTTACCTCTTCCAGGTCATCAAATATCTCATCGTAATTATCAATGTAGATCAGACCGGTCACCAGCTTCTGCTCTTCATTCTCTTTTGCCAGTTTATTCCGTTCTGTCATATCAAACAGATACATAGCAGTGAAGTTTGTAACTCCTGTATGTTTTTTCCGTTTGATCGTTTTCTTCTCCTGTGGCTGGTCCTCTGTAACCGGCAGATTCTCCATTTCCTCCTCATGTTCTGAGGTCTCCTGTTCCTGGACACTGTCTACCGGTCCATCCGGATTTACCCGGATATTCTTAATCTCAACTCTGTACTCTTTTCCATCGTATTCAATATCCGCATGTACCGGCTCATCACACTCACCCGGTATCATCTCATGGGTCAGTCCCTCAAATACCTGCATCGCAGTCAGACGCATCAGCTTCCGCTTGCTGGTGTTCGTAATATGAGCAAATTCATCATTCACCCATGCGAGCCTGCCTGTCTTATCCAGTATCGCATATGGAATCGGGAACTCACGGATCAGATCTTTCTGAACCCGCCCATTTTCCATTGCACGATTTGCATATGCGGCTTCACTGGACACTCTGGAAGAAATATAAAGGACTATCACCACAACCGAGTACACTGCAGTAAATATGATCCCTACAATTCCTGCAACAACACTGACCGTCAGCATCCAGATATCACAAAGTACAAATAATGCGATCACATAAAGCGGCATCTGTAAATATATTTCATGTCTGGTGTCTGTATGTCTGTTATCATTCATGGAGATAATCCTTTCCGGGCATCCTGAAAAATGCCCTGTCTTTATTCATATTTGTATGTGAGTCTATGATCTATTTCTCATTGTCTTTCTTATACTGACTCATTCTGGTATCAATCTTGTTTGTAATTCCAAGACCAAATGCCTGCTCATTTTCCTTATACTGCAATAACGCACGGAACATGTATACATCCTCCGGTGTTGTTACCTTGATATTTCCTCTGTTGCCTTCTACGATATGTGCAACGATATTCTGGCTTCTGATGATCGTACATGCATCTACCATTCCTTCATAACCGGTTGGTGTAGCGCGGACAACATCATGTGCTGCAATGATATCCTTCAGATAGAAGGACTGTGGCGCCTGTGCAGAATAAGTATCCTTTCTTGGTGGTACGGAATCGATCTCGATACCATCCTCACTGATCATAATCGTTTCATAGCAGGCTGTTGATGTGATCGCATTTCCATATTTCTTAACGGTTGCAATATTGTTTGCAATAACATCATAAGATACATATGGACGAACGCCATCATGGATCAGCACGATAGAATCCTCCGGGCACTCTGACTCTGCCATCTTAAGTGCGTTGTAAATAGAATCCTGTGAAGTTGCTCCACCTGCTAATACATGCTTTACCTTTGTAAGGTGATATTCGTTTGCAAGATCCTCTACATAAGGAATGTAATCCTTCAGAACAGAAATATAGATCGCATCAATCTGATCATGGTACTGAAATAACTGTAATGTATGGATCAGAATTGGCTTTCCATTGATCTCAAGAAACTGTTTTGGGACACCTGCTCCCATTCTTACTCCGCTTCCACCTGCAAAAATAATTGCTATATTCATCTACTGTTTTCTCCTTTTTTCTCTAATTATTTTCATGAAACCGGACTGCCGTCTGGCAATCCCCTCACAGAATGTTCCTGTATATACTTATCCCATTCTGCATAGATATATTAATATTATAACGTATTCACAAAAAATTCAACTATAGGTTTTTCACAACCTCCAAAATCCGCTCCGTTGCCTGTCCATCACACATTTGCATATGGTATTTCAGGCATTCCCGGATCTCATCTGTCCGATTCTGTGTGAATTCCCGGTCTATCGCAGCCACCAGCTTCGTTCCATCGGATACGATCTGGCATGGGAAAGAATCATATGGAACATAGAATCCTCTGGCATGGTCAAAGGAATCAAAATCCGGTGCAAAGAATAAAAACGGCTTCTCATATACCATATAGTCAAATAATACCGACGAATAATCCGTGATCAGCAGATCTGCAACTGCAAATATTTTCTCGGATGGCAGATCGCAGTTCGACTTCATTCCCTTTTCTTCCAGATGCGGATGCAGCTTGATCACCCAGTAATACCGGTCTGAGGTTTCTTTCATGGCTCTCTGTATTTCTTCCATTCCACAGAGCGTCGGCATAGCTGCATTTCCACGAAATGTCGGAGCCCACAGGATGACTTTTTTCCCTTTTGCATCTGGATATTTCCGGTAGAATTCCTCACGGTTTGCCTGATTCCACGCTTCATCATAATAACAGTCTGAACGGCTGATCCCGGTTGCCTGTACAACACCCGGTGCAAGCCGCATCGTCTTTGTAAATACCGGCACACAGCATAGTGCACTGACGGTCAGCAGATCATAGTTTTTGTAAACCGAACCGCCTTTATACATCTTCGGAATATCCTCCGTCGTATCATATCCGCTTTTTTTAAGCAGTCCTCCGGAATGCCAGAGCTGCACAACCTTCGTCTCCGGACGTTTTGTGCAGGCAGAAACCGGAAGGAAATTATCACAGATAAACACATATTCGGCGGCCGCATACCGTTTCATAAACTGCTTCAACCATTTTAACAGGCTGCCATATCCCATCTTTCCAAAATCAGTGACCCACGTTTCATTCTTATACTCTGGATCTCCCTGCAGTGTTTCATACATTTTTCTCATGGAAAAAGGTAGATCCTCATGATGTGCATCGGCAAAAATTACCAGCCCCTTTTCGACCGGCTTTCCGGCATACCGTTTGTAGAGCATCGGCAGATAGACCTGCTGCATCGCCATTTTCAACACCTGTTTTATATAAAATACTATCTTCATGTGCTTCAAAATAAACCTTTCGACTATTTTGAAAACCGGCGGCATCCGCGTTTTCATGCGTATGCCGCCGGCTTATCGTCATCTTCTATCTAACTTTATTAACCATTGATTCTGGAAAGAAGCTCTTTGCCAAGTTCTTCATTTCCTGGTTTGCCAAGTAATGCGAACATGTTCTTCTTGTAGCTTTCTACACCTGGCTGGTTAAATGGATTTACACCAAGTGTGTATCCACTGATACCACATGCAAACTCAAATGTGTAGAACAGCTCACCTAATGTGAACTCATCGATCTTGTCGATGTTAATCTGGATGATTGGGATTCCACCATCAACATGTGCAAGAATTGTTCCGTTCATAGCACTCTTATTTGCAAAATCTACTGTCTTGCCTGCAAGGTAGTTCAGACCATCAAGATCACAATCCTCTTCTTCCATAACGATCTCACATGTTGGATGTAACACATTGATTACTGTCTCGAAATGGTTCTGTGAACCCTGCTGGATAAACTGTCCTAATGAATGAAGGTCTGTTGTAAAGTCAGTTGCTGTTGGGAATAATCCCTTACCATCTTTTCCTTCGCTCTCGCCGTATAACTGCTTCCACCATTCTGCTACGAAATGTAATGCCGGCTCAAAGTTGGCAAGGATCTCGATAGACTTGCCCTTTCTGTACAGAATATTACGAACTGCTGCATACTTCATAGCATCACTGTCGTCGAAGTTCTCTGCAAGACAATCCTTTCTTGCTGATGCAGCACCTTCCATGAGCTTATCAATATCTGCTCCGCTTACTGCGATTGGAAGAAGACCTACTGCTGTCAGAACTGAGAAACGTCCACCTACATCATCAGGTACTACGAATGTCTCATATCCTTCTTCTGTAGCAAGTGTCTTTAATGCTCCCTTTGCCTTATCTGTTGTAGCATAGATTCTCTTAGCTGCTTCTTCTTTGCCATATTTCTCAATTAATTTCTTCTTGAAGATTCTGGATGCAATACCAGGCTCTGTTGTTGTACCTGACTTGGAAATAATGTTGATAGAGAAATCTCTGTCTCCGATCACCTGTAACAGATGTGCCATATAGGTACTGCTGATATTACTTCCTGCATAATAGATCTCAGGGGTTTTACGGATCTCTTTATCTACTGAATTATAAAAGCTGTGTCTTAAAGCTTCGATCGCTGCTCTTGCACCAAGGTAAGAACCGCCGATACCGATAACTACCAGAACATCTGAATCTGACTGGATCTTAGCTGCCGCTTTCTTGATTCTGGCGAACTCTTCCTTATCATAGTCAACCGGAAGATCGATCCATCCAAGGAAATCGTTTCCTTCACCGGTCTTGTTTACAAGTGTTGATTTTGCTGCAACAACTTCTTCCTTAATAGCTGCGATGTCCTCAGCGGAAGCCATACCAGCAACATTCTTAAAATCGAAACTTACTGTCTTTGCCATTTTATTATCTCTCCTTGCTTATATGATTTTTCAAAGCTATGGATAATTGTAGCAAAAGGAACCCCCATAATCAACTATTTTTCGAACATTTCATCAAGTGATACAAATCTGTAACCAAGTTCTGTTAAATTTGACAACATTGTATCTAACGCCTGCGCATTTGACTCCGACACATTATGCATGAGCGGGATCGCTCCATTATGATAATATTTATCAAAATGCTCGATCACATAATCCTTCCCCGGCTGATTATTTACATCATAATCCAAATATGCCATGCTCCAGAAAATGGTCTTATACCCCATATCCTTTGCCAGTTGGAGTACCCTTTCACTGTACTCACCGCTTGGCGGTCTGAAATACGGATCCATCCGGTAGCCCGTGGCCTCCTTCATATAATCAGCACAGGTCTGCAATTCTTCCTTCTGTTTCTCCACACTGATACCGGGCATGGAAGGATGGGTAACGGTATGGTTGCCAACCTGGTGGCCCTCCTCTTTCATTCTTTTTACCAGCTCCACATTATCCCTGATATACGTCTGTGTAACAAAAAAACAAGCTTTTGCATTATGCTTCTTTAACGTGTCCAGTATCTGTTCTGTATATCCGTTCTCATAACCGCAGTCAAAGGTCAGATACATAACCTTGTCATCTCCTGCATCCTGATCCACATAATATGCATCATACTGTTCGATCGAAAAACTGTGATCGCAGTCACTGATCCCATGATTTTTATCCCGTACAATGTACCATGAAAACTTCTTATTGCTGACCGCATCATAATCCCGAAGCAGCGTCATATCCTCCGTCGTCGCCTCTGTCCGGTCTTCTACACTTCCATTATCATTTCCTCCTTTTCGTCCATCCGTACTGTCATTTTGTCCACCGGAACCATCAACTGCCTGATTTCCCTCTTTCTGCACCCGACAGTCTCCCGGTGTTGCTACATTTCCGTTTTTACCAGCTCTGCTCTTTGCCATTCCGGCACAGCCTGTCAGAAACAGACACATCATAATTCCCGAAACTACATACAGTTTTTTGACTGCAACCACTTCCAATTGTTATTTTGGATATAATATATGCTGTTTCTTCTGCTGTTTATACCTATACCTGTCAGGTTGTACTGATTCCCTGCAGCAGCTTGTCAAATAATGCATCACACGCCGCAATCTGTTCCTCCGTTACCTCCCGCTCTTCAGCCTTTGCGGTCTGTTTCAGAGACTGCTGCTCTTCAGTTGCCGTCTGCCGCCGGTTTTTCTCTGATCTGCGTTGCTCTGCCCTCATTGTTTTTTTCGATTTTGCCGTGATTCTTTCCCGTGCAGGATCAGACTCCTGCATGTTTTTCTTCTTGCTATCCGCTTCCCGTCCTTTTTTACGCTCTGCTTCTGTCTGTTTCTCGCTCCGTCTGTCCTTCTGCTCTCCCATCTGTGCCAGTGCCGCATCAATATCAATCACATTTGGCTCTATAATAGCCGCTGCTGTCTGTTTCAGACCACTCCGGCTTCTGTCTTCTGCTTCCTGTTTACTGCTCTCCATCTGTTTTTCCTGTTCCCGTTTCAGGCGGTTTGCCAGGCTGTTATTCATATAGTTGACAAGTTCCGCTGATAGCATTTCACATTTTCTCCGGGTATTGAATACGTTGTAGACCATCTGCATAACCCCACATGCAACAATGCCCCACATGCCAATCTGTGTACTTGCAAATACAGAACTGCCTGTCCGATATTCCCACCAGGTTCCGATCAGCCCTGTTCCGGCGGCAAGGATCATCATATTACTGCAAAAGCTGTTCCAGGAGCTGACGTAGCTCTTACCAAACTTCAGTTTATATATGTATTTCTCGACAAACGATCTCGTATCCCGGATACCCACATCAAGATACGATAACTCCTCGTACCTTTTTCGTATCTCCACCAGTGCTTTCTTTTTTGTACTTTTCATACTTCCGACTTCTCTGACCAGCCCCTTTAAAAATCCATTCATTATCAGCTTTGCTGCAATTCCACATATTCCCGTTGCCGCGATCACATACAAAAAAATACTCTGTTCCAAAATAGTTCCAAACATAACCATTTCCCCTTTTCAAATAATTTTTCATGTTTTCAGTTCCGATACCCCGCTCCGGATTCAGGGTGGTTCCATTATAGTTTTGAATTTTTTGATTTTTCAAGCCAAATCACACGACAAATGTTTACCTTTATTTTCATTTTTGGTATACTGGTTTCGATTTGAACCCATTTAAGAATGTATATAGTTATTTTGGACTATAATAGAAAAGAGGTAATTTAATATGGATTACAAAACAAAAGGAACCTGCTCTACTAATATTCATTTTGAAGTAGAAGATGGAAAAGTTAAAAATGTTTCTTTCACCGGTGGCTGCAATGGTAACCTGAAAGGTATCAGTGCCTTAGTCGAAGGTATGAAAGTAGAAGATGTCATTGATAAACTGGAAGGAACAACATGCAGCTTTAAGCCAACATCCTGTCCGGATCAGTTAGCAAAGGCGCTTAAGAATTATCTTCAGGGGGCATAAATATATGAAACGAATCATCCTTACCGGTGGCGGAACTGCCGGACATGTTACACCAAATATAGCGTTGATACCGGAATTACAGAAGCTTGGATATGATATCCATTATATTGGTTCTTATAACGGAATGGAACGTAAGCTGATCGAGGATCTGAACATTCCTTATCATGGAATCTCCTCCGGTAAGCTCAGACGTTATTTTGACCTTAAGAACTTCACGGATCCATTCCGCGTTATTAAGGGTATGGGAGAAGCCAAGAAGTTAATGAAGGAACTGAAGCCGGATGTCGTATTCTCAAAGGGTGGCTTTGTAACAGTTCCTGTCGTATTTGCAGCCAAATCCTGCAACATCCCTGTCATCATCCATGAATCTGATATGACACCGGGACTTGCAAATAAGCTGGAGCTTCCAAAGGCATCCCGTGTATGCTGTAACTTCCCGGAGACAAAGAATATGTTCCCGGAGGGCAAGGCAGTTGTGACCGGAACTCCGATCCGTAAAGAGCTTTTCAACGGAAATGCAGTTGATGCGATCAACTTCTGCGGATTTACAGACAACAAGCCTGTCATCCTGATCGTTGGCGGCAGCTCAGGAAGTGCCGTGATCAACAGAGCGATCCGCGAAAATATTGATAAACTGCTGGAGCGTTTCAACGTGATCCATCTCTGCGGTAAGGATAATCTGGATCACAGCTTAGATAACAAGCCGGGCTATGCTCAATATGAATATATAAAGAAGGAACTGAGCAGCATGCTCGCTCTTGCCGATCTCGTGATCTCCCGTGCCGGTGCAAATGCGATCTGTGAATTACTTGCCCTTCGCAAACCGAATATCCTGATCCCGTTATCCGCTGCTGCAAGCCGTGGCGACCAGATCTTAAATGCGAAATCCTTCAAAAAGAGCGGCTACAGCTATGTGATAAAGGAAGAGGAATTATCCTCCGAAACATTATTCGCTGCGATCGATGATGTATACAATAACAAACAGACTTACATCGAAACAATGGAGAAGAGCAACCTTACAGATTCCACTTCAATTATAGTCGGCATGATTGAGGAGCTGGTAAATAACAAATAAGCACAGCAGCAGTCAAATACAGACTGTTTGCTGCACCAGTTGGCTTGCAGTTACCAAATGCCGGCATAACGCATATAAAAAACAGGCACATATCAAAATGATATATGCCTGTTTTTTTTATGGTATGTATTAAATTACTTCGCTGCATTTGCAATCTTTTCATACGCGGCTGTCTTCGCCTGATCTGTAGAAAGAATATCTCCCTTGATCTCCATTACGATATCAACCTGAGAATTATTTCGAACTGTAAATGTTACCTTCATCGGCTGTTCTGTATACATCTGATCCATGCCTGCTGTTGTCAGATCCATTGTTGCCTTTGAACCATAGAATGTAACCATCCAGTCACCATTTGCCTCTTCTTCATAGTACCATGCACAGCTCTTACAAAGTCCTTCAAGTCCTGCACCGAATGTCTTCTCAGTTCCCGGAATCTTGGTTTTCTTGATCTTATCAACCTGAGTCTTAGCTGTTTCATTTGTACGGTACTGAATATTTCCCTTTACATACATCTGAGATGTTTCCGGAAGAATACAGTAAATTCCAAAACATAATGCTCCAACAATGATAATTGCTACTAATATCTTCAAAAAAGTTTTCATATTAACACTCCCATTTCCTTTACACTATTAAATCTAAAATAGCTCTTTTTCCAACTGAAAGATAAATTCTTCAAGAAGCTGCATACGCTTATTGTATTCCACTCTTCCTGCATCGGTTTTACAACGTCTGATCTTCGGTTTATTAATCCTGTAAAAGTTTTTAATTCTGTAATATGCTCTCTTATAGCTGGCATCATCCTCCAGCGCTGTAGCCATTGAATCCCAAAGTACACTGACAGCTCCAACCTCATCCAGAAGATCAGCATCCATAACGATACGGCATTCCAATGACAGGTCTGCATCTGTATCCTTTTCTTCATGGATCATAATGATCTCTCCGATCTTGGCAATCTTCTCCGGATCAACTCCTATGCTGTCAAGATATTCTACTGCAATCTCTGCTCCAACCTCTCCGTGAGGTCTGTTCTCATCCCATCCAATATCATGCAAAAGTGCCGCAAGTACAATAATATCCAAATCACCGCCTAATTTAGACTGTAATTTGATCGCCCATCTGTACACGCGCATTGTATGCTCGAATCTACTTCTAAACTCATAATTTGGCGGTCTGCCATTCTCCGCGGTCTGCGTTTTGACAAACTCAATTACATCAGCGTAGTTCATCTCTGTTCGCCCCTTGATATCTACCTTTTTTGTATCTTTCGTACTGTCAGAATATCTGAAGTCCTACTAAATATCATTTCTCCAGAACTTTCCCATAAAAAAAGAAAGTATCATTCTCTATGATAGCATCTTTTATATAGATTTGCTATAATTTTTTGAAAATTTTATAAATATTTTTATCAAAAAAATCCATGCAGTTTTCTCTCGAAATGCCGCCATAAGCGTTACCTTAGCAGTTAACTCAGCCCAGGCACCCTCGCGGCACACAGGAGATTCTCCTTAGTGCTGCTTCGTCTCCGACCTGACACGGTTCGAAGAGTCCTGTTGCGCAAGACCCAGACATCAACGCCACTTACTAAGGGCAGCCCTACAGTGGACATCCCTCAAGAAAACTATCACCCCTGCTATAGCGGATTGCAGGTTCAGGGCACCGCTACTTCCCCGGTTGCATGGAAACTTTATAACATATTAAATTGTACGCCATATTTTGACGCATACTTGATTATAAATGACGATCGCACATACGTCAACCTGTTTATTTTTTTGAAATAACACCTTTCCGCAGGTCTGCAAAAAAGTTCTTCATCAGGCTGCTGCACTCCTCCTGCCGGATACCATATACAGTTTCTACCTGATGGTTAAACGCAGGCATATCAAACATATTCAGGATTGAACCGGCACAGCCGGCTTTCTTATTCATACAGCCGATCACAACCTTCGGGATCCTTGCCTGTACAATGGCTCCGGCACACATCTGGCACGGTTCTAATGTTACATACATCGTGCAATCCTCTAAGCGCCAGTCACCGAGTTTCTTTGATGCCTGCTCGATTGCAAGCAGCTCTGCATGTGCCAGTGTTGTCTTCTTCAGATTTCTCTTGTTATATCCTCTGGCAATCACCTTATCATCCTTTACGATCACACAGCCAATCGGAACATCCCCCTGCACATAGGCTTTCTGCGCCAGCTTGATCGCCTTTGCCATATATACTTCATACATTTTCCTGTCTTCATCGGATATCTCCGGTTCTGTCACCTGTTGATCTGCACATATATCTTTTTCTTCGTCTTCTCTGTTCCGTATATTCTGATCATTATTTATTCTTTGTTCTATTACATTTCCTTCTGTACTCTGTTCCATCTTTTTCTCCACACCGGCATTCTCCGTCATTCAACCAACATTACTTTTTGCCGCAGTTCTTTTTATTTCAGATCTACCACCCAGTAACCAAAGCTTCCGGTTTTGATCCTTGTCTCCTTCACCGGTATAAAACGTTCGAATCCAAAGATTCCCGCAAGATATTTTTCTTTGGATGAATACTCTCCCGGCACTCCCAATATGTATCCATTCGTATCTTCTTCATCAAACAGCACCCTGCCGAGCATCAGATATTTGTAGCTGTAAAATCCATGTGTCAGAAAGCTGTTCACCCCCAGCCGCCAGTTATCCATGTTCAGCAGTCCGATATCGTTCGGATTGATCTTCACACACTCGATCACTCCATTTTCTCCATCCGGGCAATTCGGCAGAAGCGGAAGTTTTTCCCGATTCGCCATCAGTTCTGCTGCCCTTCCGTCTTCTTTCATTGTTTCTAAAACCTCAGCTGCCGTTACCCGCTTCTCTGTTTCCTCATCGGTCCTGGAAAATGTCTCTTCATCCGGAGACTCCTCCGTTTCCGGCAAAACGGTTTCCCGGTTGTCTGTATCTGTATGTGCCATTTTTTTCACCTCTGAAGCCATTGTCTCCGCCTCAGATTCGCTGTCCATGTTTTCTGATTCCGTCATCGTCTCAGACACGATTCTTCCCCGATCATACTCCGTTGCTGCAACATCTGCTCTTCTTTCCCGTTCAGCTTCTGCTGCCTCCCGCCGGGCAAATGCCTGACTGTAATCCACGATATTATCCGTCCATGAGGAGCAGAAAATATCACTTTCTTCTTCACCCATCCGTCTTATGATAATGCCGCTCCATGCTGTGATCGGCCGACCGGTATGATTGACATTATTCCAGTCAAAGGTAAAGCAGTCTTCTCCTCTTCCGGATTTCAGGCTTAATTTTCCAAGATACAACACAACCGGAATCATGCTGTCCGGCACAGCCTCCGGATATTCCTCCGGATCTGCAAGCGTCTCACGATACAGATAAACCGAATACAACCCCTCTTTCTTGACCTGATCCTTAAAATTCACCTGCATCTTGCCCTTCTCATTCTGCTTCTGCACCTTCGCAAATCCCGTGTTCTCGCATTTGTCATATTCGTGATACCTGAAAATATATGATATAAATCTGTTCCAGTAAACCATAGATACCTCCGTCTCTTTTTTCTATCTGACATTTTTTGTCCGACAGGAAGTCATGTCTGCGTCCGACATTCTCCCCGAAAGACAAGCCTTACTTGTATCTATGCATTTTTACTGTAACTTATTCCTTTATTCTTCGGAAATAATATCACTTAACTTTGCAAATTCTGCCAGCGTTAAACTTTCTCCCCGAACATTTGCGGCAAGTCCCATTTTTTCCAAAGCTTTCTCCACCTGTGCTTTTGAATATGGAAGCTCCGGGCTGTTTGCAATTCCATTCTGTAACGTCTTTCTTCTCTGGTTAAAGGATGCCCGGATCAGCTTGAACATCAGGCTCTCATCCTTTACTGTCACCGGCGGCTCCTCATATCTGGTCAGCCGTATCACCGCAGATCCTACACCCGGTCTTGGGATAAAACAGTTTGGCGGCACATTTGCGGCAATATACGGTTTTGCATAATACTGGACTGCAAGTGACAACGCACCATAATCTTTCGATCCCGGTCCCACCTGCATCCGGTCTGCTACTTCCTTCTGTACCATGACCGTAATTGACTGTAATGGTACATGACTTTCAAATAAGCCCATAATGATCGGAGTTGTAATATAATATGGCAGATTGGCAACGACCTTGATCGGCTTGCCTGCATTTTCTTCCGCCACCAGCCGGTTGATATCTAACTTCAATATATCTTCGTTGATAACGGTTACATTATCATATTCTGCCAATGTTTCTCCAAGGATTGGGATCAGGTTTTTATCGATCTCAACTGCGATCACCTTTCTGGCTGACTCTGCCAGATACTGTGTCATTGTTCCGATTCCCGGTCCGATCTCCAGTACCAGATCGTCCTTCGTAATTTCTGCCGCATTTATAATTTTTGTAATCACATGGTCATCGATCAGGAAATTCTGACCGAATTTCTTCTGAAATGCAAACTCATATTTCTTTATTGTCTGTATCGTAACCTGGGGGTTACTTAATTTCTCCATGTCTTGTCCTCCATTCTGTATAGCTTCAGACTGTTTTTAAATGTCACGTCATACACTTCTTCTTCCGTAACTCCCTTTAATGCTGCGATCTCTTTTGCCACATAAGGAATATTAAGGGCAGAGTTCCGTTTTCCACGGAATGGTACAGGTGACAGATACGGCGAATCCGTTTCTAATACGATACTGGTAAGCGGAATGGCTTCCACTACTTCTTTCAGCTTACGTCCATTGTTAAATGTCACTACGCCGCCAACGCCGATATAATATCCCATCTTAATATATTCTCTTGCAATCTCTGTACTGTATGAAAAACAGTGAATGACGCCACCGCAAAGTCTTCCCTGCATCTCTTTCATGATATCCATGGTATCCTTTGCCGCATCCCTGCTGTGGATCACAACCGGAAGCTTCAATTCTTCTGCCAGCTCCAACTGCTTTCGGAACCAGTGGATCTGCACCTCTTTGGGAACATCCTCATGGAAATAGTCCAGTCCGATCTCTCCGATCGCCTTTACCTTCTCATCTGTTGCCATCTGCCGATACATCTCGATCGCCGCATCTGAAAGCTCCGGTGCATCATCCGGATGCGTTCCGATCGCTGCATAGATAAAATCATATTGATGCGCCAGTTCGACAGATGCCTTTGAAGTCGCAATATTAGCTCCTATATTCATAACATACCGGATATCCTGTCTCTGAAATTCTTCTAATAACTGCTCTCTGTCTGTATCAAACTGCTCATCATCGTAATGTCCATGTGTCTCAAATATCATCTTCATATTCCTCGGTCATTTATTTTCTCAAACTGCTCCAGTCCGTATGCTTCGCTGCATCCCATTCTTCTTTCCGGCTCTCGTACTGCTCATTGAGCCAGTCTACCGCTGCAAGTTTTCCTTCTTCCGAAAACGGAAATTCCTTTGTCAGCTTCTTTTCATCATCCGTATTCTCGTAACTGAACGGCTCCGGCCAGACCGTTGCCATCAGAGTTCCTGCATCCTGTACTTCTTTCGGTTTAAAAAATACATTTTCAAGCGGATTTCTGGCAAGGCGGAACCGCATGCCCTGATAACTTCCCTTAAATGCCTTTCCATACAAATAATAATTAATATGATAAAATGTTGTTTCTTCAATCTTTGGTGTGTCACCCATATCTCTCATCTGCCTTTCATCTGCCGGCACATTTTTCTTCATTTTTTTAAGTATACACTACTAAGATCAGCATATGCAACCAACTGTTGTCATTCTTTACCCCAATTGGCTTCCTTTATGCCGCACAATTCATCTTTTTCTTACCAGTCAATCCCCATGCAAAAAGACCCTTATCCACATCGGTTCTTGTATATCTGCTTCCACTTCTGTGAACAAAGGTCTTTTCTATGAAAATCTATATTCTGTTTATGCTTCGTCTTTTACCGTAAAAACAACTCCGACTACCTTTGGTCCTGCATTCGAAGCAACCGCTGCTCCGATCTGGAAGAAATCGTCCGGCGCATAACCAACCTTTTCTGTCATCTTGGCAGCCAGTTCATCCCTGCATACATCATCGCATCCATATACGATCTGATATGGCGAACCCGGAAGCATCTCTGCAGCTGAGACATCCGCCATCTTTGCCAGTAATTTCTTCTCGCCGCGGCATTTGAATGCTGTAACGATCTCATTTGCCCATATCTTCATGATCGGTTTTACGCCAAGTGCATCACCGACCAGTGCTGCTGCACTTGGAATACGTCCCGATTTTGCTGCATATTTCAATCCATAGATACCGAAGTAGATCCGTCGCTTCGGAAGAATGTCTGACAGATAAGCAGTGATCTCATCCACTTTTTTTCCTTCTTCTGCCATCTTTGCTGCCTGCACAACCGGATATCCATACTGACCGCTGTATCCAACACCATCAAAGATCTGAATCGTTCCTTTTCCTGCATACTCCGGATGCTCCTCAAAAAATTCATTCTTTGCCATGACTGCATTATCATGGGTAGCAGAACCCTTTTTATTGATGCTGACAAATATAATATCTGTATATCCTGCATCAAACTGCTCCTTATACAGCTCGTCGAACTGGAATGCTGTGATCTGCGCCGTCTTTGGCAGCTCGTTTGGATTTTCCTCCATTAACTTATAAAAACCGGTATTGTCAAAATCGACTCTGCTCATATAAGATTTGTCACCGATCGTTACCGGAAACGGAAGGATTAATATATTATATTTCTGTTCCTCAGCAGTCGAAATATCACTGGCTGAATCTGTTATGATCCTGATCTTGCTCATAGGTAAAACCTCATCTTTCTATTTGTAAACCGGCACTTCAAAACTCTTATACACTCTACTAATTTCAAGTTTCAAAAATGCCTGTATCCCTTAACTTTTTATAATATAGATGATTCAAACAGCAAATGTCAATCGTAGTTTCTATATAGAAAAGCCATGGTTTTCGGGGCTTTGTAACATGGTTTGAAAGACTAGATATTTTATTTTTACTTTTTGGGGAAGACTCCCTATCCGGCAGTAAATTGTGTTACAATAAAATCCATAAACAAACTTGAAAAGCAGCATTGCATGTGATTCGCACATGCAGACAGGTTACATAAGGGGATTGCATATGTTGAATTTAAAGGCAAATGATCAGAAACCACCTAAGAATAAACCGACAATCGAAACAGATCTCTCTGAAGCAGCAGAGAAATCTGATCCTCCATATTCACAGGAATATTTTGATCTGATGGATATGATCGACAATACCGATAAACAGATTGAATATTATAAAATGGTATATACCGCCGAGATCGACGGACTTCCTAAGAGGAGGCACAGTCTGAAAACACATTTTATCTATAATGTGATTTTCTTAATTCTTCTGCTTGGATATGATTATTTTCATCTTACAGTCATTGTTATGGGTGGCGGAATGATTCTGAGGACGATCACAGGTTTGATTGCTTTGGGTGTTTTAATTCTTGCTACTATATACATGATCGGTCACACCATTCGTGCCTATATTCTTTACCAGATCAATATGCTTCCCGATTTTATGACAGATTACCTGCAAAAGTATAATATCCATACCATGGTGGAGGAAGAAGCCTATTGCAGAAATGTTCTCCGACAGATGTTAGCATATGAAACAACACTGGCTCATATCAAAAAAGCAGCTCCGAAAACAACAACAGAGATCAACGCTGCTATGAGCGAGATCTCTGCTATGAATTTTGATATTAAAGATTTCCATTATAACGCCGGTCGGACGATAAAATAATATATATTTTCTGATCTGACCATTTCTGCATCAATGTCGGCTGTTTAACAGCTTCTGTTTCAGATCATATAACGGTTTTGACAGATCGACAAATACCTCCTGTGGATTTACCAGTCGTCTGGTCTCATCCCAGAGTGTATTCAGTTCTTTCTGGCAATACTCGCGGATCTCCATCGTGGATGGATTCTGATATACGCACTGTCCCTTCAAGAATACCGGGACAAGCATCTCACGGATCTCATAAGAACCACCCGGAAGTGTCGAACGCTTCCATGTAGCCATCTGGTCAAATATCTCCAGATCCTCCGCTTCATTATATGTCTCATCGGAAAGTGCGATCAGATCCGCCTTGATCTTTCCGGTCTCCTTATTATACAGACGGAATACCGTCTTATTTCCTGGATTTGTAATCTTCGCCGGATTCTCTGATATCTTGATCTTCGCTGTGAATTCTTCATCCTCCGGCTTCCTGATCGCCGCAAGCTTATAAACACCGCCAAAAGATGGATTATCTGCTGATGTGATCAGGTTGGTTCCAACGCCCCATGACGTGATCGCTGCACCCTGATTCTTCAAACTGTTGATCAGATATTCATCCAGATCAGAGGACGCTGCAATGACTGCATCCGGATATCCCGCTGCATCCAACATTTTTCTGGCTTTCTTCGACAGATATGCAAGGTCACCGGAATCCAGACGGATTCCATATCTGGTCGGCATCTTTCCCTCTGCCTTCATCTCATCAAATACCCGAATTGCATTTGGCACACCGGATTTCAATGTGTCATATGTGTCAACCAACAATGTACATGCATCCGGATATAATTCTGCATATCTCTTAAATGCTGTATATTCATCTGGGAAGCTCATGATCCAGCTATGTGCATGTGTCCCAAGCACAGGCACGCCGAACTGCTTACCGCAGATTACATTTGAGGTTCCGACACAGCCACCGATAACTGCCGCCCTCGCACCGAAGGTTCCGGCATCCGGTCCCTGCGCACGGCGAAGTCCGAATTCCATGATACCATCCCCTTTTGCTGCATAGCAGACCCTGGATGCCTTTGTAGCGATCAGGCTCTGATGGTTCACGATATTTAATAATGCGGTCTCAACCAACTGCGCTTCCATGATCGGTGCAACCACCTTCACAAGTGGCTCATACGGAAATACTACAGAACCTTCCGGGATCGCATAGATATCACCTGTGAAATGAAATCCTGCAAGGTAATTCAGAAATTCTTCATCAAACATGTTCAGACTTCTTAAGTAATCAACGTCTTCATAGGAAAAGGACAGATTCTTGATATAGTCGATCACCTGTTCCAGACCACAGGCGATCGCATAGCCGCTTCCGGATGGATTTTTTCTGTAGAATGCATCAAATACAACGATATCATCTGCTTTCTCACGGAAATATCCCTGCATCATCGTCAATTCATAGAAGTCTGTTAATAAGGTAAAATTTCTCTTTTCGTCCATATCTCTGTCCTCCTGCCTTTCTTTTTTCAGCAGTTTATAATCTCTACTATTCTATCATACATGATCGGCGCATCGTTTTCTCACACATTACTGCCCACATAACATCTCATTTAACTCATGGTACAACCGGGAAAGCGGAAGTCCGACAACATTGTCATAACTGCCCTTGATCCCTTTCACAAACAGGCCACCCTGTGTCTGTATCCCATAGCTTCCTGCTTTGTCAAACGGATCTCCCGTCGCAAGATATCCGGTGATCTCCTCATGCGTCATCGGATAAAATGTAACCTCTGTATTCTCGTAAAATGTCTTTGTCCGGCATTTCTCTCCGTCATAATACATAATAGAAACACCTGTATATACATTATGTGTCTGTCCTGACAAACTATTCAACGTATTATATGCATCGTCATAATCAACCGGTTTTCCAAGGATCCTGCCATTTAATGCGACGACCGTATCGGAACCGATCACGATAAACGGCTGTGTCTCTGCTTCCGTACCGGCACGATCTGTACATACCTTTTTATATACATTTTCTGCCTTTCTCCCGGCAAGCTCCATTACCATATCCTTTGGAAAACGGATATCGGTAGCTTCATCGCAGTCACTTGGCATAACAGTAAATGTATAACCGGCTCTTTCAAGCAGCTCTTTTCTTCTCGGTGAATTCGATGCAAGTATGATCGGAATCTGTGTAACCATGATGTTCTCCTTTGATTACTCCATCTCTTTTGCAAGTTTCATTGCTTTTTCAAATAACGGAAGTGCGCGTTCTACCATCTCCGTTGTGGTACAGTAAGCAAGTCTCATATGTCCCGGACACATAAAGCTGTCTCCCGGTACCAGGATCAGATCCAGCTTGCTGGCTGTCATACGACAGAATGCATTTGCATCCGCAATCGGAGTCTTTGGGAACATATAGAAGGTTCCGCCCGGTTCTACACACTCATATCCCATATTTGTAAGCTCTTTATATAAAATATTCTTATTCTTCTCATAGATTGACAGGTCAGCTGTCTTATCGATCACTTCTGCCACACCAAGCTGGATCATGGATGGCGGACAGTTATGTCCTGTAAATCTGGAGATCTGACCACACATCAGAACGATCAGCTTCGCATCCTTACATTTCGGATTTACCGCTACATATCCGATACGCTCACCCGGAAGGGAAAGTGACTTACTGAATGAATAACAGCAGATACTGTTGTCATAGAAGGATGAAATAAATGGCGAATCCGTTCCTTCAAATACGATCTCACGATAAGGTTCATCGGAGATAATATAGATATCATGTCCATATTCCTTCTGCTTTTCTTCCAGAATTGCAGCCAGCTTCTTGATCGTCTCTGTTGAATATACGATACCGGATGGGTTATTCGGAGAGTTAATAAGAACTGCCTGTACATTTGGATTTAAAAGCTCCAGAAATGCATCAAAATTAATCTGGAAGGATGTAATATCCGCCGGCACGATCTTAAGCACCGCACCTGTTCCGTCAACATATGGAACATACTCAGGGAAATATGGAGCAAATGTAATCACCTCATCTCCCGGCTTTGTTACACAACGAATCGCATGTGCGATCGCACCTGCTGCACCGGAGGTCATGAAAATATCATCTGCTGTATATTCCATTCCAAATCTTCTATTTAAAGAATCTGCAACCGCTTCTCTGACGGACATAATACCAAGTGTCGGGCTGTATCCATGAAGTGTCAATGGATTTTCTTCTTTTAACATCCGTTCCAATGTCTCTGTAAACTCCGGACATACCGGAACAGAAGGATTACCGATCGTAAAATTGTATACATTCTCTTTTCCGATCTCTGCCGCACGTTTTGACGCATACTGCGCAAATTCTCTTATTATAGAACCTTTGGTTGTCATATCTGCATATTTTTCCGAAATCATACCTGTTATCCTCCGTCTGTTGTGAATTTAATAATGGAAGTATACCGCCGAAAAGGCAAAAAAACAAGTGGTAATAAATCGGGGAAAAGACTTATTACCACTTGCAAAAAATGAGGGGAGAGAGGATTCAAATAAATGAAAAACTCTTACAATACATAGTATATAAGGGATGTGTGTCTAAACTGTGTTTATTTTCTGATGTATTTATAAACAGATTCTACATTCTATTTACAAATTCTTTATTATATTGTCCAGATCGGAACAATGTAATTTTCTGAATCAACAGCCGAAAGTTCCGAACGCATACAGATGATTGCTCCCTTTCCTCTTGGAACTGCTCCTTTATCCAGAATTCTGAATGCCCTGGTCAGTTCACTTCCGGGATTTACTGAGCGTTTTATCTCTAACGGATGCACCATACCATCACTTTCAATCACCATATCAATTTCATTACTGTCTTTATCTCTGTAATACCACATAAGACATTCATCCGCTTCATTTTGGTATGTCTTCCGTATCTCGGAAACAACATAATTTTCCAGTATTGCTCCATTAATCGCCCCATTTTCAAGTATTTCTGGAGTTGTATATTTTGTAAGATATGCAACCAGGCCCGTATCAAAGAAATATAATTTAGGAGTTTTAACTGTTCTCTTTAACAAATTATTAGAGTAAGGACGTAAATAAAAAATAATATCCGACTTCTCAAGCACCTGCAGCCATCGCTTAATTGTCTCATCTGAAACACCAACGTCATTTGCTATATCATGTATATTTAACATTTGTGCACACCTGCATGCTGCAGCTCTTACAAAGTCCATAAATACAAGTTTATCAACATTTGTAATCAGCTCTGATACATCTCTGTCAATATATGTTTGAATATAACTGGAATAAAAAACATTTCTGTCTTTATACCGTCCGCTTCTATATCCCGGCATAGATCCCATCCAGATTCTCTCATATAGCTCCGACAATTCCGCCTTTGTTCCATTTTTACTTCGCTGCTTTAATGTTTCAAGATCAACGCTAAACTCAATATTATCGCCTGCTCCATATAACTCATGCTGCGATAAAGACGACATATGGATAATAGCAGTTCTTCCCGCCAAAGATTCCTGTGCAAGCTCCATCATCCGAAATGCCTGCGACCCGGTCAACCAAAATGATGATGCCGATGCTCCATTATCTATAGCCATCTTAATATATGGAAATAATTGCGGAGCATATTGTACCTCATCTATTAAAATGGGAAGATCATGCATCTGCAAAAACATAGCAGGATCTGTCTGTGCCAGTTTTCTTTCTTCCAAATCATCCAGACTCACTACCGTCCTGTTCTCATCCATTAATTTTTTAAATAAAGTGGTTTTTCCAACCTGCCTCGGCCCTGTAATCAATATACAGGAATAGTCTTCTGCTAACTCTTTTATCTTTTTTTCTAAATCTCTATGAATATATTCCATATAGCTGCACCTCTTTTTTCGGCTAAAATAAGATTCAATCTTATTTTAGCCGAAAAATAAAAATTTATCAAGAATAAAGCGCCACATACGACTCTTTTGTACCCAAACGGAATTATAAAAACAAAAAACAAGTGGTAATAAATCGGGGAAAAGACTTATTACCACTTGCAAAAAATGAGGGGAGAGAGGATTCAAATAAATGAAAAACTCTTACAATACACAGTATATAAGGGAAGTGTGTCTAAACTGTGTTTATTTTCTGATGTATTTATGAAGATCATAAACAAAACTTTATAAAACTAACACAACCTGCCCGTCCGTCTCTGTCAGTCTCCTTGGCTGGTATGGGTGGCTGGCATGGGCAGTTGGTCTCCCCACTATAATATGGCATCAGCGAGAATTTCGTCGTGAGATGCACATTGCCAGTAAATACGGGTGCTTGTTTGAGCCGAAGGCGAGTTAGCACAGGAGTATTTACGAATCAGGCATGTGCAACGAACAGAAATCGCAGCAAGCCATATTATAGTAGGGAGGCCAACTGCCCATGCCAGCCACCCATACCAGCCAAGGAGACCGACAGAGGCGGACAGGCGGACTGCGACTTCTCCCAATTTCAGGCTTGTAAGAATAATTCGTTTTATGTATAATAAAACGTACGGTGTTTTTTCCACACCGCCTTGATTTTTCAAGGAAAAATGAGGTTTTATGATGTTCGGGCAGACAGATATATCTGACCAGACCAAAAACGTCTATATAATAATAGGAAAAGAGGATAAACATGTTAGAAAACAACCATGAAAAAAAGCCAAAGAAATACGCTGGTATTCTGGCACATCCGACTTCATTTCCAAGTCCTTACGGAATTGGTGATCTCGGCAAAGGTGCATACCGGTTTATAGACTTTCTGGCAAATTCGGGCTTGAATCTGTGGCAGGTGCTTCCACTTGGACATACCGGATTTGGTGATTCACCATATCAGCCATTCTCCGCATTTGCCGGTCAGCCGTTAATTATTGACCTTGATGCATTAAAAGAATACAAGCTTCTGTCAGAAGATGATTTTACCGATATGCCGGAATGGGATCCCGTTCACATCGATTACGGAACCTTGATCACATTTAAGACAAAGCTGTTAAAGCTCGCTTACGAACGTTTTACTGATCCTGACCATGAGGACGGATTATCAACAGACGAGGAACAGATGGCAGCATTTGCTTCTTTTAAAAAGGATTCCTCCTGGCTCGCTGACTACTCCCTGTTTATGGCAGGTAAGGATTTCCATGAAGGAATGCCTTGGTATATGTGGGAAGATTCCCTGAAAGCACCTACCAAAAGACAGCGTACCACATGGGAAAAGAAGCTTGCAAATGAGATCGGTTACTATGATTTCATCCAGTTCTTATTCCATACACAGTGGATGGCAATCAAGGAATACGCAAATGAAAAGAACATCAGCATCGTAGGTGATGCTCCGATCTTCCTTGCATGGGACAGTGCCGATGTATGGAGCCATCAGGAGCTTTTCATGCTGGACTCAAAGGGATACCCAACTGAAGTTGCCGGTGTACCACCTGATTATTTCTCAGAGACCGGACAGTTGTGGGGCAACCCACTGTATAACTGGCCAAAGCATACCGCTACCGGTTATGAATGGTGGATCGAGCGAATCAAATACCAGCTCACTCTGACAGATTTCTTAAGAATTGACCATTTCAGAGGATTTGACCGGTACTGGGCTGTACCTTATGGCGAAGAAACCGCCATCAACGGAGAATGGAAGCCCGCTCCCGGTATCAACTTCTTCACACAGTTACAGGCAAATCTTGGCTATGACCTTCCGATCATCGCTGAGGATCTGGGTGAGATTGACGATTCTGTTATCGAATTGCGTGACAAATTCAATCTGCCTGGCATGAAAATCTTACAGTTTGCATTTGAAAATCCGGAAGAAAATGATTTCCTTCCACATAATTATACAAGAAACTGCGTATGCTACACAGGAACACATGACAACGACACAACACTTGGCTGGTATCAGAAAGCATACGAAGCATCCAAGGACAAGCTTCGCCGCTATTTCAGCACAGATGCCAGTGATATCTGCTGGGTTATGATCCGTGCATGTTTCTCATCTGTCGCAAATATGGCTGTTGTTCCTATGCAGGATGTTCTGAAATTAGATTCATGGGCTCGTCTGAATACTCCGGGTGTAGGAGAAGGCAACTGGGCTTGGCGCTTTGAGGATAAAGACATGGATACTAAATTAGAAGAACGTCTATTTGAGACAGCAAAACTCTACGGCAGATAGAACAGGAGGATATATTTGAGAACCATTATTACTGTACTGTTTGCGGTACTTGGAATCATATTTTGTTTTCCATATCATCTGTATCTGAAGCAGCTTGCAAAAAAAGATCAGGACAAAGCTTACATCAAGGCTCAGAAGCTGGTAAAAGGATTTTTCGGAGCAGTTATGTTCTTAACCGGATGTAAACGAACAGTTATCGGCAAGGAAAACATTCCTACCGACCAACCGGTCATGTTCGTTGGTAATCATCGAAGCTATTTTGATATTTTATCCTGTCACAATGCAATCGATATGCCTCTTGGCTTCATGTCCAAAGACAATATCAAGGATATACCTCTGCTTTACAAATACATGGATGATATCGGATGCACCTATCTGGATCGTACCGATCTGAAAAAGGGTCTGGAAACGATTTTACAGACTGCTGATATCATCAAATCCGGTCACTCCATGATGATCTTCCCGGAGGGAACAAGAAATAAGGGCGACGAACTGCTGCCATTTAAAGACGGTGCATTCAAGATCGCTCAGAAAGCCGGATGTCTGATCATCCCGGTTGCTATCTGTGGAACAGACAAATGTATGGAAGCAAATAAACATAATTTCCTTCACAGCAGCAAGGTTGTGATTGAATTCTTAGAACCGGTTGACATCCGTGGATTGAAGCCAAAGGAACGTAAAGAGGTTCTGGATGCAATCCCCGGTAAGATTCAGGCAGCCCGGTTAAAAAATCTGCCTATGATTGAAAAATAAAATAATAATATAAGGAGGAACTTATTATGCCTTGGTGGGGATGGATGTTAATCGTCATCGCAATATTAGTTGTAATCTTAGTAGTACTTTACATAGTAGGAAACCGCCTGCAGAAGAAGCAGAGCGCACAGAAAGAAGCTATGCTTCAGGCTGCACAGCCTGTCACGATGCTGGTCATCGATAAAAAGATGCTGCCTATGAAAGATGCAAATCTTCCGAAACAGGTATTGGAATCAACTCCAAAGCGTTACCAGAAAGCCAAGCTTCCTATCGTTAAAGCCAAGATCGGTCCACAGATCATCAATCTGATCTGCGACGATGGAATCTTTGATATTATGCCTGTCCGCGGCGAAGTTAAAGCTATGGTCAGCGGTATCTACATCACAAGCGTTAAGAATGTTCGTGGTAAAAAAGCACCGGAACCTGCAAAGAAATCATTCAGTCAGAAACTTCGTGCAAAACAGAAGAAATACGAGCAGACTTATGAGCAGGAAACTGCCAGCATGAAACTCAGCAAAGAAGAAAAAGCCGCAAGAAAAGCAAAGGCAAAGGAAGAGAAAGAAAGGGCAAAGAAGATCCAGTAATCATGATAAATACTCGTGTCGACCTCAGAAAATTAGTTATTACCTGTCTGGTTCCGGTTACCACATTACTGATACATAATATTGTATATCTTGCAGGCACCCGGATCTGTGATCTTGCAGGCAGTCAAACTGATTCTGTCGGCAGTATCACATCATGTATTTCATATATTCTTTGTATTTTCGTTTTCGGATATCTGTATCTGAAATACGAAACCATATTCGGACAGTCTCAGGCCGACAATACGCAGAGTAGCAGGCTGTCTGACAAGACAAAGCACGCAGGAAAGGAAAAATCTTTCCTGCGTGCTTTTGTTATCTTTCTTCTGATCCTGATTCTTGGTATCAGTCTTCAATTCCTGACAACCTGTATTCTTCGCCTGATCGACATTTGCAGACCGGATCTGCTGTCCTCCTATCACGAACAGGTACAGCGATCCTTTTCTATTAACAATGGAATCATACGCATCTGTACCGTTGCTATCCTTGCTCCGATCGCAGAAGAATTTGCCTTTCGTGGCACAGCATTAAAGCTGTCTGCTTCCGCATTTTCAAGCCGATACGCAGATCTTTACGCCATCTTATTCACAGCATTCTGCTTCGGCTTCTATCATGGCAACATCGTCCAGTTCTGCTACAGCGTTCCGGCAGGGATCATCCTGGGCTGTCTTGCCATCTGGTCCGGATCAGTTGTACCGAGTATATTTCTGCATATGGTATTGAACGCATCGTCCTACATCATTGGCACCATCGCCATCCCAACTTCTATGTTATACGGAATCATTATCTCTGCTCTGTTCCTGTCTGCAGCCTGCATGACAGGTATATATAATGTGTATAAATAAGGCGGTCTATCTGGCAGTAGGGCTGTATATTGACTTGCTGCCAAATAGACCGCCTTATTTATTCTACACTACAAAATATCGTGACAAATGATATACCAGAACCTTCTCATCCGGGTCTTCTTCATAACCGGACAATTTGATCATCTTCTTTAAAACGAACAGGTTGCAGTCACGGATTGCTTTCTGATATTCAAATGTCGGATAATAGATCAGAAGTTCAATATCTCTCGGCTGTCTCCGTACCGATGCGATGATATTATCCAGTACCTTCTTGAAGGTTGCGCCGGAAAATGGATTGAAGAAATAGAAATAATTGTCTTCATCTCCGATCTCATATGCCTCTGCCTCCACATTCAGGAACTGCATCCGTTCCTCCTGATCAAGGAATTTGCTCTGATAGCTTGCGGCATTTGTCAGAAGTCTGTCATAGACCCTGGCATTGTTCTCGATTCCAACCGTCCGGCAGTAATGTCTGGAATTACAGTAAAAAAGCACTCTGCCAAGTCCGCAACCAAAATCCACAAGCGTATCTTCCGGCTCCATGCTGATCTCATCGAACATCGTCACCAGATCATTATAATATGTAACCTCATAATTATTATCTTCTTCGTTCACCGGAAGACATACATCCATATCTCCAAATGCTGTCTCCGCGATCGTTTCAATCCCCAGAAAGCTGTCGAAGGATTTCTCACTACCCATATATATTTATACCCCTTCGTAGTCCGCAGTCACATTCAGACTGCAATCCGTAATATAATCATTGTTAAAATCAATACAGTAACGAATATCGATCCGAATCCCCTTCTCGGACTGCTCCATATGATATTCTTCCGTACAGATATTCATACAGATCGGTCCGACCGGAGTTACATAATGTACCGAGCTGTTCTTCTCACGGTCAAATAACATAACCGTGTTCACACTGCCACGTTTCGTAAGCTGAAGTGCATGCTCATCGAATCGCAGAAGATTCTTCACCGGTTCTTCCACATCTTCAATGAACTCATCATATTTGATATAGCGGTTTCCGTTTTTCTCAGAGTATGTTCCCCGCGTCTCAAGCTCCAGAACCTCCGGCTCATCATCCGCTCCGGCAACACTCTGTACACCCGTTACTTTTATCTTTATATCTCTCGTCGTCATAAATTATCTTTCAAATGCCATCTCGATCAACGTATTTACAAGGGTCTTGATATCATATCCCTCTGCATCCCACAGCATCGGATACATACTGATCGATGTAAATCCAGGCAATGTGTTTACTTCATTAAATATTACACGATTGGTGTCCTTCTCAAGGAAGAAATCCACACGGGCAAGTCCAAAACCGTCAATCGCATTAAAGATACGGATTGCTTCTGCACGAATCTCGTCCTCAGCTTCTTCCGGTATATCTGCCCCGATGATCGTCTTGGAATCTGCATTGTTGTATTTTGCATCAAAATCATAGAAATCTGCATTTGCGGCAGCAAGGATCTCTCCAACACCGGATGCCTTTGTATGATTGCCATATCCGAGTACGCCACATTCCAACTCTCTACCGACAATCGTCTCCTCAACAAGAATCTTGGAATCATGGTTGAGTGCTTCATGCAGACCAGCTTCTAACTCAGCTCTGTCATGCGCCTTTGTAACACCCTTTGATGAACCCGCGGATGATGGTTTTACAAATACTGGATAGTTCAACTCGCTCTCTACCCGATCCATCGCAACATCCAGATCATCAAAATCATCTTCTACTACAGGAACGAATTTTGCCTGTGTTACATGGATATGATCAGCAATGATCTTTGTATGGAATTTGTCCATTGCAGCAGCCGATGCAAATACACCGCAGCCCACGTATGGAATGTCCGCCATCTCAAACAATCCCTGAATCGTACCGTCTTCTCCATATAAACCATGCAAAACAGGGAAAATAACATCTACAGGCTCCGCATAGATTCTGTCGCCATCTTTTATGATAATCTCTTTTGCAGAATCCGGTGAAATCACAGCACGAACCTGACTGTCGTACCAGCTTCCGTCAGCAATACTCTCAATGCTGTCAGCTTTCAGCCATTTGCCGTCCTTTGTGATTCCGATCAGTGTCATATCATATTTGTCCGTATCCACCGCTTTGGCAACTGTCTGAACTGAAATGCATG
Organism: Clostridium sp. AF17-21AC; assembly: GCF_003461365.1. Lineage (NCBI taxonomy): Bacteria > Bacillati > Bacillota > Clostridia > Eubacteriales > Clostridiaceae > Clostridium > Clostridium sp. AF17-21AC. Next base: position 248,958 of record NZ_QTWY01000003.1, on the reverse strand, counting down.
AAACTTCATGTTCCGATGATCTTCCTCCAAAAATAACTACCAGTTTTTTCTTAGCCATATTCCCTTGAGCTCCTTTGAACTATATAATCAAAATATCTCATATCATACCACAACCACCTGTATAATTCAAGGATTCCGGGGATTTAGGGGTGGATAGAAAAAACCGTCATAATCATTTCAACGTCACACACAAGGTCTCATAATATCCGGCCGGATAAGCAGCGTCATTCAAGGTTGCTGCCGGAAGGTTCAGATATTCAAAGGCGGACCAGGCAGTAACCGGGATGCCATATTCCTCCGCACTTTCCTCTGCACAGGCATCGATATATTCTTTGCTCAGGATCAGATTCTTACGCACAATGCTTTTCTCCTGATCGTTATAGTCTGCGCCAAGCTTCTCGGCTATACCATAAAGTACCGCTTGCTCAACATATGAAGTAAATTCATCCAATTGCTTGTCCGATAAATTCTCATTTCCTTCATATCTTATTCGAATCCGGATAACATCTGATGTTTTATTCTGAGCACTTATCTTGCTCTCCACAAGCTCCGTTTTTGTTTTGCCGGACTCTATATTATAATCGTTTTCTCCGTCGGTCTTCTTCTCACTTGTATCTCTTGCTATATCATCATACACCGCTTCCAACTCCTGTAACTGCTTCTGTGTTTCGTATGCATTTAATGTTGTGCCATCCAGAATACGAAATGCGGTCTGTATATTATTTGACAGTTCTGTATCCTGTCCATCCAAAGTATCCTGACCATTTACCATCTGGTTCGATCTGCCATTCTTACCATCTGTCTGTGAAGTTTTGTCACCGGTTATTCCGGCATAATTTTCCTCGGTACTATCATAGGCTATATCTTCATCTCCCTCCGCATACTCAACCAGATTCATCACCTGCTCAACGCTGTTTTTCGCGCTGTATAATCTTTTCAGTGCTCCCATTTCCACATATAATGTTCCACAAAATAAACCGATCAGGATTCCGGCAACTGCCGCTCTCACTGCTCTACCCATTTCCATAACCTCCATTTTTCTTCATCAAAATCTAACACTTTAAACCATATCTACTCCCCCAGTGTCGCCAGACACTCTCCTTTGTAATGCGCTGCAATATACTTCCGGATGCTTCCGGACGCTTCACCCTGATAAAGCGAATCGGTGCAGACCACCTCTACATAATTCGTTACAAATTCTTTTATCAGCTCCGGATACATCTGCCGCAGGGTTTCTTCGGAATCCACCACAATATATTCCACATGGCTCAGGTCAAGACTCCGGTCATGCGCTTGATCATATTCAGCCCGTGCTCGCTGCAGGCTCTCCGCAACGACCGGATACTCTCGTTCCTCCGATTCGGCTGCCGACTCCGCTCCCTCCAGACTGTCCGTGACAAATGTATACTCATATCCCCTATCTGTTTCAGAAATCATCACCACCCGGAGATAATCTACCGCCTCAATGGATCTGTCCATGCACCCGGACAATATGCTGACAAGTAATATCCCACCGATCACTTCTGCAGCCATCTTTGCAAGCTTCCCCGGATTTGTCCGTTTTCTCCCAACAAATGCCGGTACAAGAACCGACAACGGAATATCAACGGCGGCAATGTAGATCATAAATGCCCGACCGGCATCCCGTTCTCCAAGGAACCGGCTCATCCATAGAAACAGCAGAAACAAAACAACCACACAGCCGCTTCTTATCCACAGGCTTCTTTTTTCTTCCATCACTTTTTTATCCATTGCATTATCAGAATCACGTCCATGTAACTCTGTACTCTTATCATTCCCGGCTGCTCTCATCCCGCCGCTCTTTCTCCATACACAGATGATCTTCCAAATCTCATCCACAAACTGACAAATGAACACAATGTGGATAGCCAGAAGCAGAAGTCCAAAGATTATAAGCAGGTAACAGGCGAGTAAACCGAGTCTCGCATTTGCACCTCCGGGGAACATCATCGCACCCACAACATTTAGTATTCCCTTTGAAGTCATTGTTTTACCTTGCAAGCCAAGCAACGATATCACGAAACAGGAAGCAACAATGGCTAACACAACCGGAACAGATACTGTCCACACCAGCATCCCTCGTCTTCGTTTCTCTACTCTCAGATAGAGATACATGACAAATTCCAGCATAGATAATCCTACAATTAACAGATATCCTTTTATCAGAACCTGACATATCGTGTTACATACAGATGCCTGCATCTGGAATTCTACATATTCTTTTAGTCGAGAAAAATCTGCATTCCAGAATCCACAAATAATAAACAGCACCAATGTGATCCCGATTCCGATCACACTTGCTTCCGCAAATCCGATATAACCACGCAGCCCCTTTCCTGCCATATAGAAAAGTGCCAGTAATACCGGAACGACCAGAACCGTTCCTGCATAATCCGGCAGCATCAGGATCCGGCTCCCCTGTACAAAGAAATAAAGCAAAAAAAGAACCCGGATTGCATATCTAATCACATAAATAGATGCAATAGCTGCTTTTTTCTTATTATTCCATACTTTTGCACCCGTTATCTCTGTCTTTTCTTTAGCTGGATCTGACATTTTCACTACACCGGAAAGCGCAAGATGTAGTAGTACCACATAAACCAGAGCAAGCATTAGCATCAAAAAAAGTGACAACATTCCATTATTTTTTGAAAAATCCGTCATAATCTGTACCATATTCCAGAAAGCAATCGGAAAAATCAGGCAAGTTCCCGTTATAAAAAGCTGTCGAAACGTCACATTTCTATAACCCATATATTAATTCACACCCATTCATCATTACTTTTTGCGAAGCCGTCTGCGCTCCCGATAGTTCGCCCATGCCGGTCGAAAGATAATTTTTTTGATTGGCTTACGAATGACAAAATCTTCCATTCCATCCTCTGCATAGCCACAGGTTACGACCGGTGCCATGTACGGAACACCAAAGCTGTTCAGACCGGCAAGATGATAGATCAATAAAAGCATCACCAGAAGGAAGCCATACAGTCCAAAAAAAGCAGCCGCCAGTATAGTTAGAAATTTTAAAAGACGGAACACCGACGCAAAAGCTTCATTTGGAATTGCAAAAGAAGCAATCGCTGTCAGCGCAACTACGATCACCACGATGGTACTGACAATCCCTGCTTCCACCGCAGCCTGTCCAACGATCAGACCACCAACAACGCCGATCGTATTTCCCAGCTGACTCGGCAGACGGATTCCTGCCTCCCGCAGCAATTCAAACAACAACTCCATGATCAAAACCTCTAACACGATTGGAAAAGACAACTGATTTCTTGCAACTGCAATCGCATAGAGAAGTTTATCCGGTATCACCTCCCGGTGATAACAGGTAACAGCTATATAGAAGCCCGGCAGCCCCACCGCGATAAATGCCGCTATATAACGAATGATTCTGGCAAAAGTTGCAACCGGCCAACGGTTATAATAATCATCGGCAGTCTGGAATAATGTATTGATCGTCGCCGGCGCAATCAGAACCTCCGGCGAATTGTCAAATACAATTACAACCCTGCCATCTGCCAGTGCCGCCGCCGCTTTATCCGGTCTGGTGGTTGACTGGAACACCGGAAACGGCCGGTACCATTTCTTCTCCATCAGATGTTCCGCCATGCCACTGTCAAATATGGCATCTATCTCATATTCATTCATCCGTTCTTTCACCTGTTCAACCAGCTTCGTCTCTGCAATATCCTCAATATACATGATTCCATACTCGGTTCTGGAACGAACACCGATCGTATTCTGGATCAATTTTAATCTTGTATCTTTAATCCTCCGCCGAATAAGGGCTGTCGATGTACGGATACTTTCATTAAAACTATCCCGCGGACCACGCATTCCACCCTCGGTAGAACTTTCTTCCACCCCACGTACCGGCAGCTTCTTGGAAGACACAACAAACGCCTGATCTGCATCCGATACAAATACCGCTGTGTCTCCTTTTAATATCGAAAACATCACATTTTTAAAGTCATTTTCTGTCTTTATATCCGTCGATTGTGTCTCAAATGAATCCATTGCCTCCCACAGGGAACTGCCATGCTCATGCCGCCACTCCCAGGTCACCGGCTTAATGATCGTATCCTCGATCAGACCATTGTCACATAACCCATCAATGTACACTACATAGATTGCTCCTACCGAAGCGGATGTCTCATCTGCTGATCCGGTGGTATCTTCTGCATACACATCCATTCCGGTTCTTCTTACTGTAAACCGACGTTCCACGATGTCTCCCCAATCAGCAAACAGCGACTTTACCCGGCTGATATTTGCATCTATGTCTTTATCGATCCGGCTGTCTGCACTATAAATTCCGCCTTCCGCATCTCTGTCTTTCCCCAAACGTTCCACCTCCCGCTGCTCCTATGTACATTTATATTTTTTACGACTCTGACCGACTTTCCCCAACCTTATTCCTCCATGATCTAACTATTACTTGTTTTATCTTCTTACTATTTCCAGTATTACCAGCAACTCTCTGAACTATACATAAAATGTTACATTGAATCATGATATAATGAACGCAAAATTATTTGCTTGCAAGGATGCTGATTTTGCGGAATGCATAGAATGTGCGAAGCACATGATATAATGATGAAAAATCGCTTGCTTGCAAGGGTCGATTTTTCGAATGCATTGAACGAGTACGATATAATGATCATTATGATGGGATGCGCTTGCACAAATCCCCAAAAGCTTCTATAGTAATTACATAAAATCATAGAATTGCTCACATATGATGAACCCGGCAATATTCAAATAGCTTCAGTTGCATCAGTACCATATAGAATTTTAAGAAGAAATATAGAAATAATATGACTTCATAAACCGCACAGAAAGGAATGAAAAAAGATGATAAAATCAGATAATATATCCGACTACAAAAAACATACAACAGATCCAGATCATAAATCAGACAACAGAAATGCTACGGCAAACTCAGACACCAGATTAGAAAATAGAAAATTACGTCTCGCCATCCTCGGCGCAGGTGGTATCGCCTGCAAGATGGCGGAAACCGTTAACCAGATGCAAGAGGTTGAACTCTATGCTGTAGCAAGCAGAACAGAAGAAAAAGCCAGACAATTTTCAGATACTTATCATGCATCCAAATGGTATGGCTCTTATGAAGAAATGGTTGCTGATGACGGGATTGATCTTGTCTACGTTGCAACTCCACACTCCCACCATAAAGAGCATACGATGCTGTGTCTGAATCATAACCGGGCTGTTCTGTGTGAGAAAGCATTTGCCGTAAATACAAAAGAAGCCGAAGATATGATCCGGCTTGCAAAAGAAAAGAATATATTACTGGCAGAAGCGATGTGGGTTCGCTATATGCCAATGTCATTTACCTTAAAAGAGATTATAGATTCCGGCGTTATCGGAAAAATAACAGGCCTGACCGCAAATCTTGGTTATTCCCTGATGCAGGTAGAACGCCTGATCCGCCTAGAGCTTGCCGGTGGCGCACTCTTAGATCTTGCACCATATACCTTAAACTTTGCGACCTGGGTGCTTGGCGACAACGTATCTGCGATCCACACAACGATGACTCCACACGAAACGGGCGTAGACAAAACAGAATTTATCAACCTGACATACCCGAATGGTGCGATCGCCGGCTTGTTCACAACTATGGAATCAGCAACCGACCGCCGCGGCGTGATCTACGGAACAAAAGGCTACATCGAGGTTGACAACATCAATAATTACGAAGCATTTCGTATATATGAAAATGACCGCCGACTGGTTCAGACGATCAACTGTCCTGCCCAGATCAGCGGCTATGAATATGAAGTGCTCGCCTGTAAGCGAGCACTTGAAAAAGGTCTGATTGAATGTCCTGAAATGCCACATAAACATACTTTATATATCATGCGGCTATTTGACGAGATACGAAAGAGCTGGTAACAGCATACAAAAATCCCACTATAACAGATGATATGCACCTGTTTCACTGATTGTCCAATAAAAAGGGGACATCTATCATCTGTCACAGTGGGATCTCTTTAAATATTCATTTATCTAAGCAGCATATTGCCTGATAATAGCTGAACCAACGGATAATATTTTGCGGCAGTAAATCCTGACAGATATAATAACAACGGCAGAAGTACAACCGCTGCTGCGCAGAATATTGCACCATTTGTATTCCTGATCAGTTTTCCAACCAGAACATACAGACCTGTCAATATCAGAATAGTGAGTAATCGAATACTATATACCAGCAGAAAATATCCTGTAATACTGGTGGATATACTGACATGCGCCAGATACGGAAGTGACTGCGCCAGATATTTTCTACCTGTCAGCCCAATCTCACTCTTTACCCACATTAACTCCGGCAGATAAACCATGATATATATGACAAGAATAGTCAAGAACAACCGAACTGCTTTAATCACATGAAGTTTCCTGTAATTCTCTGTAATATCAATAATGCCATTAATCTTATACCTGTAATCTTCCAAATACAGAAATGCAGTTGTAAGCATTAATACAACAATAATCTTTGCTGCATTCATTACATCATCCTTATAATCTCTACCACCAGCAAGAATATTCCAGCCTCTGTTATAGACAAATCCCATCTGCTCCAACACAGCAGGATCAGCTTCTGTAATCTGCGATGTAATTCCACATTGCTCCTTAATATAATCTACATATTCCCGACAACGATTAAACCCTTCCTCATTTTCAAGCTGTTTATTCAGTTCTCTCCATCTTTCACTATATTCTTCTTCTGTTATCTTCCCTGTATCGTAATCCTGCTCAACCTGATCTCCAGCTTTGTGGATATTTGCATACCGTTCTGTCTCTGAAGTTATATAATCAAGCTTTCCCTGTGTGATCACTCCCTCAATTTGACTGATATAGTATTGGTACACATATTCATTTGTGCTCCACCTTACAGATTTGTTCTGATAAATATACACCTGAAATATAACCAGCAACAGAATAACAAATATCATTTTATATCCCATCCACAATTTATAACCTTCCAGTCTCCATATGGAAGGAAGCGTCTTGTGGGCTTTCGCAGCTTTTCTTTTTATTCGTATACGTGTCTCCTGATAATCACTGCTTCCTTCCAGATATAGTACAGACGATATAATAAGAAGCCCTGCTATTAGCACAGCACAAACTACACAATCCAGATAGATGGCTGGTCTTGCATGAGACATCAGATTATAATTCTCATACTGGAAAAATTTTGTTGTATCAAGCATCGAAAAGATAGAAAATCGATATAAAAATATAAGATTAAGCCTCTCCCCCAGTACAGAAAACAACAATTCCACAAACATCGCAGCTGCCGTCCATACACATAGCATAATCTCATTCGAAGAAATAACTGCAAATGTGAATAATGCCGCAAGAATCACAGAAAAGATCAGAATTTTCACCACACAGACAAGAACAGCAAATGTACCAATTCTGCATGAAAAACCATATCCGATATAGTCCATCAGGCTCTGTACCGGCGCTGACAGATCCACAGCTCCAAACTTCCATTCTGCAACCAAAAAATTGCTTAAGGATATACCTGCTACAAAAAGTGCCATATAGACAACTGCTGCCGCATACTTAGACAGCAATAATCGACTGTCTCCATTCCATGTTGTCTTATACAGATTTGCCAGACCATTCTTCTTATCACGTAGTACCAGCTCCAGCACCAGCACAACAAGAAAAAAGAAGATCAGAATATAACTTCCGGTAAAATTCAATGCCTTACCGATTCCATATCCGCCAACAAAGGATGCTTCTGTTCCCACTAGTCTTTCAAAATCCCTCTTTGTCCGTTCCAGATTACTGATTGAGAACTTTGTCTGAAATATGGAAATCGACGGGTTCTTCTCTGCATCTTCTATAACCTTCTGCAGATATTCGTCATACGTTGTGCTTGCCATATATTCATCAAACAACTGTTTATATGTCTCTGATTCCGGATCTTCCATATACATATCCATAATGGAATCCGGATCTGTCCGAAGCCTTGCATACTGTGTACTATCCACCTCATCAGTAGCAAAGGCTACTATCAACAGGCCCACATTCATAACTAAAAACAACAAAAAACATAATATTAATTTCCGGTTATATAAAATAGCCCGTATTTCATTTATAAAAAATCGAAAAAATCCGCCTCTTCGTCCGGAATGACTGATGGAAGCAGCTTTTTCCATTTGTCTTGATCTACTCATATCGTCCTCCAATTCCGCAAACCGTCACCCTCTCTGTAAAAAATGACTGATATGCAAAAGCTACTCTCCAAATATACTAAGATATACATCTTCCAAATCAGGATTTTCTTTATCTGTAATTCTTCCGGTCAAAATCTCCGGTGCTGCCATCTCGATCAGTACACCCTTTTTAAGTAACATAATCTGACTTGCTATGTCCTCAATATCCTGAACAACATGAGTAGCAATCAAAATAATCTTCCCTGCAGAATTGTCATGGATCAGATTTCTCACATGGATTCTCTCCTTAGGGTCAAGTCCTGCCGTCGGCTCATCGAATATTATAATCTTCGAGTCTCCAAGAAATGCCTGTGCGATCAGAAGTCTCTGCTTCATACCACCGGAATATGTTCCAACTTTCCGATCTAATACATCAAGAAGATTTACCTTTGATGCGTATTTCTCAATCTCAACATTCAGCATCTTCTTCTCTACTCCCTTCAGCAGCCCCATGTAGGCAAGAAACATTCGTCCGGTATAAAACGGATAGATCTCCTGCTGCTGTGGCATATAACCGATCAACCGCTGATATTCCCGTTTTAAGTCATGAATATTCGTTTCATCCAGATAGATCTCTCCTGTGGTCGGTTTGATATTCCTTGTAATCAATTTCATCAAGGTACTTTTTCCTGCCCCGTTCGGTCCAAGTAAGCCATAAATCCCTTCTGAAAATGTCATCGAAAAATCATCAAGCGCTGTTGTATTTTTATACTCTTTCGAAATGTGTTCCAGTTTTAACTCCATACGTTCATCTCCCTTACTGCTTTCTGATCCGTAATTTTCAATTTTGCAAATCTCAAAGTTACAATCTACTGTACATTAATAAGTAACTTTAGCCTTTCCATATGATCTACTAAACTTACCATCTTTCCTTGCAGTCACTGTATTATTCAATACCATCTTTCTTTTTTCAGCTGTATTATATTTCCCATCTTCCTTTTCTGAAACCCAAACTGTTACTTTTGAGCAGCTTGTTTTTGCTGTAAAAGTATTTGTCACTGCTATTACCTTTCCATTTTTATCCAATTCTCTGGCAACTCTCATAATTCCTAATAAATCTACTTTTCCACTCTTTCTAACATAATAATTATAAGCCGCATTTCCACCATATACTTTTGTTGTTACACTCTCCGCATGTGACGGTATTGCCATTGTTCCTAATACCATTACTACCAGCATTGCTGCAACCATTAATTTATTTTTTAATATTTTTGCTACTTTTACCATTTTTCTTTCTCCTTTTCATATGTTTTCTATACTTTCAAACCCACTATTTACACTTCTATTTTTCTCTATTCTCCTTTATTTCGTATTTACATGCATATGAAAAAGCGGTATATTTATCTCATGTACTTTTTCATAAGTATATATGGCTACGAGGCTCTGGTTCTCTTCGCAAAATTGTGCCAGAGTCTCTATTTTTTTATGGCCATTTCACCCAGTCAAATGTCTTTACGACGCTCTGATCTGCATCCTCCAGTTTTGTAAAATATGTGTCCCGGAATTCTTCCCATCCTGTCACTGTCTGTTCACTCTGATCCGATGTGATTACATCACCCGGTTTCATACCAGTATAATCATGTCCATCTATATATATCTTGTCACTTGATTCATCCAATCCATAGATATCGGATATATAGGTTCCTTCTCCTGTAAAACAGGTATTTGCCAGATAAATTGTTCCTGTATCACATTGATAAAAAAACTTATTATAATCTGTGCTAATCGCATATAAATATCCATCCATACAATCAACACTTCCCCCTACAAACCGAAAAATCTCTTTCTGATTCTGTATATTTTCATCACATGAATATATCACACTCCACTCTACATCATTATCCAATTCTGTCGTCTTTATATAATTTCCACTTGAAGTGCTGATAATATCAAAATACTCACCATATTTTGTATTTAGATCATCTTCGACAATTTCATCTGCGTGTGTTTTTATATTATATGTAAACAGTATTGTATGCCAGTTTTCCTTGCTATCTTCATATCCATATGTCAGATAAAGCTTTTCTTTATTCTTATTATTTAATATATATAGTGCAGCATTGTCATGCTCTGCATCTCCTTCATAGCTTAACAATGTCCGTAACCGATTCCATCTTAAATCATATGCATATAGCGTACAGTCATGCTGATATTCATTCAACTTAAATCCATCATGATACTTCCATGTAGTGAAATACAATACTCCATCTACCATTTCCATGCCTATAACGGCTCCTTCATCTGCAGAATACAAAACTCGAGCTCCACTTCCATCTTTATTTATTTCACGAATCTGTGCAACTCCTTTTTGTACCGCATCACCATCGTCATTAAATGTTAACTCAGAATCAAATTCACTTATGTATATTTTATCTCCATAGCAAAGCATAGCAGGCTGAACATCTATTGTATATGCATTACACTTCGTTGTATTATGTTTACAATTCGCTTTATTACAAACTACTACCGATTCTCCTGTCGCTGAATCCAGGAAATAAAGCATATTCCTTCTTGCATAATACATACCGTTATCTGTAAATGCCCTTAATGCCGAATATTCTATCTCTTCCGGATATTTTTTCATTTTTCGTAAGACAATATATCCCAACCCTAAAATCAAACCGACACATAAAACAATGCAAATAATACGCACTACTTTCTTCATCTGTCTACCCCGCTTTCATTATTTTGTAAAAACATCACAGGAATCTGCCATTATTGCAGATTCCCGGATGTCCATACACCTAAGTTATAATCTAATATACATTAATAAGTAACTTTAGCCTTTCCATAAGCTTCCTTATATGATCGTCCATTTTTTAAAGCAGTCACCGTATCACCTTTTACCATATTAGAACGACTTTTAGTCGCATACGATGCTTTTGAGTTTTCTCTAACCCATACTTGTGCCTTACTGCATCCCATCTCTGCCGTAAATACATTTGTTATTTTACTTGCACTTTTCGAAACACGCATTATACCCAATAACTCTGTACCCCCTGCCTTTCTGACATAATAATTATAGGCGGAACCTCCTCCATATACATTTGTCTCTACAGATGCTGCATGCACCGGAACCATTGCCGTTCCAAATACCATTACTACTACCATTGCTGCAATCATTAATTTATTTTTCATTGTCTTAACCACTTTGCTCATTTAAAAATCTCCTTTGTATATTTTCCTATACCTTCAAACATGCATATTTACATTTCATCTTATGTAATGCTTCCCTCCTTTGTTTTGAATTTACATACATATGAAAAAGCGGTATATTTATCTCATGTACTTTTTCATAAATATATATGGCTATGAAACTCTGGTTCTCTTCGCAAAATTGTGCCAGAGTCTCTTTTTTCAGAGCACTTGCATTAATAGCGAGTGTCCTTACATCTATATCCATTGACCATCTTTATATAATGATCAAGGTATATCATTTATTTACTCTTAGGATTTGTCAGTTTGCCAAAAGAACAATTATGTGTGCCATTAACTGTTTTAATTGTTGCTTTTGCATAACAATACGGATTTGATGGTGGATTACTGCTTGTATAAACAAAAGTCCTCGTATTTTTTCCTGTCTTACCGGAATGTGTCACTGTGTTATTATGCCAAGTTGATATTCCTTCTGCTTGTGTACTTAAAACACTGGATTTCAAAGTCACTTTTGCAGATACATTCATAACCACCTGATACTGGGGTTGATTCTTAGAATTTTTACCCAGATAATAATAACTAGCATTGCAAGTTACTTTATCATCAGCAAGAGAATACAATAATATGCTCACCTCTTTTTGATTTATTACTTCACGAACAATACTTCCATCATACTTTATATGTACAACTTCCTGTCCTATCAATTTCATTGGTCTTTCTGTTTCATCTTCCACCGTTATTTGCTCTGTTGTTTCCGCATAGGAAGACATTGGAAGCCCCAAAATTAACATACATGCTAATGCCATACTTACTATCCTTCGCACTACTTTCTTCATTTTTTTACATCTCCTTTTTTCTTTTTTGTTTTATTAAATGCCAGATAACATTTCCTATACATACAATAACGCACATTGACTCGAATACTATCTTTATTATTGCTGTCTTTATATCAAGGTCATATTCCATATAAACAGCCGTATTAGGTGATGGATGAACCATTACATAATTATATCCCCTATACAGTATCCTACATTCCGTAAACAACAGATATCCCACCACGATTCCGATCAATATCCAGATCACAGCAAGCGCCCATTCTTTCGTTCGCTTTCCCATTCCGAGATCTTCATATTCCTGAATAATGTCTGAGGCTTCTCCTAGTTCTGCGATTGCTTCCTCTATGGTTTCTCCTTCTGCCAGTTTATCATCTAATGATCGTCCCAGATCCTTTACCATCTGTATTCGTTCCTTTAATGGTGCATGCAGATGCATGAATATCTTCATAAGATATTTCTTCTTTTTCATTTCTTTTGTTCCCCTTTTTATTTATAGCTTATTATCTTTTTTCTTTGCTTTTCTTCGTCTTTTAAAATGATAGATTACGTTTCCAAAACAGATACAAAATCCTATGCTTTCCACGATCACTTTGCCCCACGTTCCCCCTGCCTTTGGTCTAAAATCAATCCACTCATATCCTGTCGGTGCTATATACTGATTGATCTCATGATATCCGGTATATAATGTATATCCGTCAATCACCAACAGAACACCAAGACAGATTCCAACCAGGATCCAGAGCATCATCCATACATACTCCTTTGTCTGCTGCCGCATACCGATATCGTTATACTCTTCTGTCAGTGCGGAAGCTTCACCAAGCTCCTCAAACACTTCATCGATCGTCATGCCCGAGTCCAATTTATCATCTATAGATCGTCTTATCTCTTTTACAAACTGCATCCGCTGTCCAAATGGTGCATGCAGTAAAATAAATATTTTAATCAGATATATGTTTTTTCTCAAAGCCTCGTACCATTCCTTCTATCTGCGCCCAGCAACTCCACTGTTCTTCCAATAGAAGCTTCCCTTCTTCTGTAATCTTATAGAATTTCTTTGGTTTTCCATTCTCGGATGCCATCACCCATTCACTAACGATCGCACCATCTTCTTCTAATCTGTGCAGGATCGGATACAGTGTTCCTTCTTTGATATCCATTCCGGCAACACATCGTGCATTAAAACGATTGACAATGTTATAACCATAATCCTTTTCATCTGCTATGATCTGCAGGATAAGCATGGGAAGTATGCCTTTTTTAAACTGATTCATACTTTGATTTGCCATAATTTCTCTTCCTATTATTTTATACCTAGTAATACCAAGTATATGGCATACATATGTATTTGTCAATTTATTTTACACGCTTGATGTATTCAGAACACCTCTACTATAACAGATTGTTCCTGAAAAAACTGCAAAATGAACCGAGTGGTCAAAAACAGGGAGTGAACGGTAAATTTCTTACTGTCCACTCCCTGTTTTTGACCACTCAGTCTTATATAGTATCCTGTTTCTGTTTGATATTCTGAATCACGATCTGCTCCTGATCGTAAATATGCTGATGCATAACTGCTTTTGCTTTCTCTACATCTCCATGCAATATCGCCTCCGTGATCTCGTCATGCTCACGAAGCAGCTTGCCATGATATCCGGTATCCCGCACATATTCCACACGGTATCGGTACACCTGCTCTCCGAAGTTCTTGGTAAGACTCACAAGTCTTGGATTGTTGCTTAATTCACAGATTGTCTCATGAAAGGCAACATCTGTATCTACGATATCCGGCACACGACCGGAACGGACTGCCTCACGGAAATTCTCACAGGCTTCTCTTAATCTGAGTCTGCCGTCTTCATCAATCCGCTTGCAGGCAAGTTCGACTGCCAGTTCTTCCAGACTCAGACGGATCTCCAATGCATCCCGGAGATCCTTCTCCGTGATACGGGCAACCTCTGCACCTTTCCTTGGAACCATCACGACTAAGCCCTCTAATTCCAGCATCCGGATTGCTTCACGCACCGGAGTCCGGCTGACACCCAGACGTTTTGCGAGTGCCACTTCTAATAACCGTTCGCCCGGTTCAAATTCTCCATGTACGATGGCATCCCGCAACGCTTCAAATACAACCTCCCGAAGCGGAAGATACTCATCCATATTTAACTTCAACTCCATAAGTTACCCCATTTCTCTCTATTTCTTCTGCAGAACAACTCCCTCTGTCCTGCCTGATCTTACACATTATATGGCTGTGTGACAAATACCTGCTTTGCCAGCTTCCGGCTACGGATCGCATCTGCCGCTTTCTCCGCTTTTTCCTTCTCTGTAAATATACCAAATACAGTCGGACCGCTTCCACTCATAAGTGAATTCATTGCACCACATTCTTTCATGCAAGCTTTGATCTCTGCAATAACCGGATACCGTACCTCAGTTACTGTCTCTAGCACATTCTCCATACGTTCCGTGATGCCCTGTAAACTCTGTTCTTCCAGTGCCATCACCATGCCGTCTATATCCGGATGTTTTTCTAATTCATTTGCATGCAGGTTCTCATATACCATCTTCGTCGATACCGCGATCGGCGGTTTTGCAAGTAGGATATAGCAGTCCGGCATCGGTGCAAGTGCTGTCAGCTTCTCGCCGATTCCTTCTGATAATGCAGTTCCTTTCATGATACAGTATGGAACATCCGCACCAAGCTTCACTCCATATTCCATCAGCTTATGTTTCGGAATCTGAAGATCAAAGATCTTATTCATTCCGATCAGCGCTGCTGCCGCATCAGCACTTCCACCAGCCATTCCGGCTGCAACCGGAAGCTCTTTCTGAAGAAATACCCGGATTCCACGCGTGATCTGATATTCCTGTTTCAACATCCGACATGCTTTATATACCAGATTATCTTCATTTACCGGAAGCTCGTCCGCATTTGTGCTGAGAACGATCACATCCTCATCCACTGTCTCAAATGTCAATGTGTCATGTAACTTTACTGTCTGCATGATCATCTTTACTTCATGATAACCGTCCGGTCTTCTTCTGAGCACGTCCAGCCCCAGATTTACTTTACCATATGCCTGTAATTCTATCTTCATGTTTCTTATTTCTTCCTCACTGAATATCCGAATTTTCCCAGTTTCTTTCCAAGTTTAAAATATTCTCCATGGGAATAAGCCACCAGTCCAAGCTGGTTAAGCTCAAATTTGCCATTTTCATTCATGTATACTTCATCCACCTGTACGCCGGTCACCTCTGCCAGGAACATATGATGACTTCCAAGTGGGATCACTTCTTTTACCTTACATTCGATATTGACCGGGCTCTCCGCGATACCCGGTGTGGCAACTGTAAGTCCCGGACAGGTATGAAGTCCTGTTGCTTTGAATTTGTCTATATCCCGTCCACTCTTTACGCCACAATAATCGGTCGCAAATGTCAGCTTCTCAGTCACCAGATTGATCACAAATTCTCCACTGGCTTTTATAATATCATAAGAATAGCGTTCCGGTCTAACAGATATTGAAACCATCGCCGGAGAACTGCAAATCGTTCCTGCCCATGCGATCGTGATGATATTCGGTTGTCCACCTTCCCGCTTACATGTTACCATAACTGCCGGTACCGGGTACAACATATTTCCCGGCTTCCATAATTGTCTTCCCATCTATAACCTCCTGGTGTTCGACTTTTATTTTCTCAATTCTTATATTTTATACTATTTTCATGGCTTCTGTATACTATCTGATTGAAAATTTCTGATTAATTCTTCTTTCCGGCTCCGGCTCATCTGCTTGATGTGCCACTCTCTGCTCATCGCTTCCTCCGGCGTCTCTGATTCCTCATAATAAACAAGGACAACAGGACGCCGGCTTCTGGTATACTTGGCGCCCCCTCGTCCTTCATTATGTGCTTTCATCCGCTTTTCCAGATTATTCGTCCATCCGGTGTAATACGTTCCGTCCTTACACCGGACTATGTAAGTATAGTTGTGTTTTTCTTCTGTCGTACTCATTGTGTTCTTACCCACATGTTTTCTTTTTTATCCAAAGCCGATATCGACTTTCTATGTATCCGGGTATGCCGCCGGAGTTTCTCCGGCAGCTTTCCCCTGAACTCATTTTTGAATCCATTATAATAAAGCAGACAGATCCCTGTACTTCATCAGTAAGTCTCGCATCTTCATGCGCTCTCATATCCGGCTGTGCTTCACATTCCGGCATCTTTCTCTCATTATTCCGTCTGCGCGTTTACTATAATTATACTCATAAACTGTCATTTTGCTACTAAAAAATGAAAGATACATCATTATTATGACGCAAAACCTGTCTGTAGGTTTTTGAATCAAAATGGAAAATACATTACATATTATTTCGCAAGTCGTTTGCACTCTATTTCAACGCAACGGTGCTAAGCTCCTCGCCTGTGGCGACTCACTAAGAACCGGCGTTGAAAAAGGCTTGCTACATAATAGTAATGCTATTTCCCATTTTTGCTTTATATATCAATACATAAACAGGTTTTGCTTCATCTTAATAATGTATCTTTTATCTTTCATTTTTGTTCCAAAGACTTACCGGCAGGTCGACTATTTACGCACGCTTCTTTGCTGCTTTTTCTTCTGCGAGTACTTTCTGGAATTCCCGCATATCCGTTGCGATCTCTTTGCTTAACAGAAGCAGGCAGATCAGGTTTGGAATCGCCATCAGTGCATTTGCAATATCCGAGAAGTTCCATGCCAGATCCAGCGAAGTCGTCGCACCGATGTATACTACAAGGGAGAATACGATACGATAGATCATATTGTATTTGTGGGAATGGAACAGGTATTCAAAGGCCTTCTCTCCGTGATACTCCCATCCAAGGATGGTCGAGAATGCAAATAATGCAATACCGATCGTTACCAGCCATGCTCCCGCCTTACCCAGAACTGTCTCAAATGCTTTGATCGTCAGTGCCGATCCTGTATAGGCTTCTTCATAATAATATGTACCATCTTCATCAAAAATATAAGCATTGCAGCCAGAGGTCCATGCACCTGTAATCGCACCATTCTCATAAACTGCTTCCAGACTGTCCGGCTGATGCTGAAGCTTTGCAAATGCTTCACTATCGGAAGCGTCTGCATATGGTGTCAGAACGATATCCTCTGCTCCCCCGGACAAAGTCATTGTTCCATCTTTGTATGTAACAGTATATTCTGTCGTCACCATCTTGCCTTTTTCTTCATGTGTCAGAGCCAGTGTATCTTCGGCTTCAGAGGTGATTGCATATGAGCCTTCCGTCGTTGTCGATGTCTTACCGATCACACCGGAGCTTGCAATTACCAGACCAGTGATCGTACATACAACAATCGTATCCCAGAAGGTTCCTGTCATGTTGATATATCCCTGACGAACCGGGTTATCTGTTGTAGCTGCTGCTGCAGTGATCGCTGCTGATCCCATACCTGCTTCATTTGAGAAACAACCACGGGCAACACCAAACCGCATTGCATTTGTCATGGATGCAACTACGGTACCAAGCACACCGCCGGATACGGATTTCATGGAAAATGCCATTGTAAAGATCTCGCGCAGGCCTTCCGGCACATTCGATATATTTCCGATAATTACTATAAGTCCTGCAAGTACATAGAAGATTGCCATAAACGGAACAACGATCGCTGAAATCTTTGATATGGATTTGATACCACCGATAATGATCATTAAGGCAAGGATCGTAAGGATTACACCGATGATAATCGGATTGATATGAAAGGTCTCATTCATGGAGGATGCGATCGAGTTCGCCTGTGTCATATTTCCGATACCAAAGGATGCAACAACCGCAAAGAATGCAAACAGCCAACCGAGCACACTTCCGAATCTTTTGTGTTTCAATGCTTTCTTCATCGTATACATCGGGCCGCCGGAGATCTCTCCTTTGGCATTTACCTCACGGTATTTGATCGCCAGCATACATTCTGAAAATTTCGATGTGATTCCGAACAACGCCGAGATCCACATCCAGACCAGAGCACCCGGACCACCGGATACCATTGCTGTCGCCACACCTACGATATTTCCGGTTCCGATCGTTGCGGCAAGTGCTGTCGTCAGTGCCGAGAATGGGGATACATCACCGGTTCCTCTGTTCTTTGTTCTTGCTTCTTTACTAAGTGTGCTCTTGATCGCATATCCGAGATTTCTCCACGGCAGGAATCGCGTCCGTATCGTCAGAAAGATACCGGTTCCTACGAGAAGCACCAGCATCACCGGTCCCCACACAAACGAATCAACTGTACTTACAATCTGATTGAGTTTTTCCATACCCATCGCCTCCATATTCATTCCTATTTCTTGTTGTGTAATTGACAACTTCATTAACGAGAAAAAGGTGCAGGGAAGTTGCTATCTCTAGTACTTCCTTGCACCTTTTAATATGTTATCTATAATACAGACGCTTTCCGAAAAAAGCAAGTATAAATTTGCTTTTTTCGGCACCGGTCAACGCCCTGTATTATTTATGCGTTTTTCTTTACACCAAGTGTTACCTTCTCGCCATTAATGTTCCATTCCTTGGAATAGCCATCTACACTTCCGGTTACCAGTGCATCTGCCATAACGTCTGACTTGATGCTGTCAGCGTTTGCATTCATAAGTCCGGTTGCCTTGTCGCTTCCCTCTGCATAGACTGTAATCTTGTCCATTACTTCGAAGCCGGCTTCCTTTCTCATGGTCTGGATCTTGGATACGATCTCTCTGACAAATCCCTCCTCTAAGAGTTCTTCTGTCAGATTTGTGTCGATAACAACTGTTACCGCACCGTCTGCCTCTGTAACGTAGCCTTCGGTCTGTGCGATATCAATCAGCAGATCTTCCTCTGCCAGAGATACCTCTGTGCCGTTTACGTCAAATGTCAGAGCACCCTTTTCCTTCAGCTCTGCCATAGCTGCATTTCCGTCAACGGATGACAGATATGCCTTGATTCCGCCTAACTGCTTGCCGTACTTTGGTCCTACGGTACGAAGCTGCGGCTTGAATGTGTAAGAACTGAAGCTTGCGATATCCTCTGTAAATACTACGTTCTTGATGTTCAGCTCGTCTTTGACGATCGCTGTCTCATCCTCTGTCAGCTCTTTTGCTGCCTTTACATACATGGTTCCGATCGGCTGTCTGTTCTTGATATTTGCAGTATTTCTGGCTGCACGTCCAAGAACAACGATCTTTAAGATCTCATCCATAGCTGCTTCAAGATCTGTGTCGATCATCTTCTCCTCTACCTTCGGGAACTCGCACAGATGAACAGATAATGGAGCATCCTTATCAATGCTTCTTACCAGATTCTGGTAAATATCCTCTGCCATAAACGGAATCAGCGGAGCTGCTGTCATGGAGATTGTAACAAGGGCTGTATACAGTGTCATGTAGGCATTTACCTTATCCTGCTCCATACCCTTTGCCCAGTATCTCTCACGTCCACGACGAACATACCAGTTAGAAAGGTCATCTACGAACTCCTCTAATACTCTGGTTGTCTCAGGGATCTTGTATGCTGCAAGGTTCTCATCAACAGCCTTTACGGTTGAGTTCAGCTTTGATAATAACCATTTATCCATCAGTGACAGCTTCTCGTAATCCAGCTCATGCTCAAGTGGATTGAAGTTGTCGATATTTGCATATAATACATAGAATGCGTAAGTGTTCCATAAGGTTCCGAGGAACTTTCTCTGGCACTCGATAACCGCATCTTCATGGAAACGGTTTGGAAGCCATGGAGCGGAGTTGCTGTAGAAATACCACCGGATCGCATCTGCACCGTATTTGTTCAGTGCATCCATCGGATCTACGGCATTTCCCTTGGACTTACTCATCTTCTGTCCATCCTTATCCTGTACATGTCCGAGGACAATTACATTCTTGAACGGAGCCTTGTCAAATAACAGGGTTGAGATCGCCATCAGAGAATAGAACCATCCTCTTGTCTGGTCAACTGCCTCGCTGATGAAGTCAGCAGGGAAGTGCTTCTCGAAGATATCTGCATTCTCAAACGGATAATGCCACTGTGCAAATGGCATGGAACCTGAATCGAACCAGCAGTCGATAACTTCAGATACTCTGTGCATCTGCTTACCGCACTCCGGACATTTGATCGTTACAGCGTCGATGAACGGACGGTGCAGCTCGATCTCATCCGGGCAGTTGTCGCTCATGCTCTTTAATTCTTCGATCGAACCGATCGCATGACGGCATCCGCATTCACATTCCCAGATATTTAACGGAGTTCCCCAATAACGGTTACGGGAAAGTCCCCAATCCTGTACATTCTTTAACCAGTCACCGAAACGACCCTTACCGATGCTCTCAGGGATCCAGTTTACAGTGTCATTATTCTTAACCAGCTTGTCTCTGACTGCTGTCATCTTGATAAACCAAGTATCTCTTGCGTAGTAGATCAGTGGAGTATCACATCTCCAGCAGTGTGGATATTCATGCTCAAACTTTGGTGCGTCAAACAGAAGTCCTGCTTTGTCAAGGTCAACCAATACCTTTGGATCTGCATCCTTTACAAAGATTCCCGCATAAGGGGTTTCCTCTGTCAGATCACCCTTGCCATCTACGAACTGTACAAATGGAAGATCGTACTTTCTTCCTACATTTGCGTCGTCCTCACCAAATGCAGGTGCGATATGAACGATACCTGTACCATCCGTCATAGTTACATATGAATCACATGTAATGTAGTGACCCTTCTTATGCTGCTTCTCGCATACAGGCTTTACGCACTCATATAATGGTTCGTACTCTTTGTATTCCAGATCTTTTCCTTTGTATGTCTCCAGAACTTCATATGCAGGTACAGCAGGTGTATCGTCTGTAGCCTCCTTTGCAAGGGAACCGAGTACCTTGTCTGCCAGTGCTTCTGCCAGATAATAGGTATATCCGTCCGCTGCCTTTACTTTGACATAAGTCTCATCCGGATTTACACAGAGGGCTACGTTTGATGGAAGTGTCCAAGGTGTAGTTGTCCATGCAAGGAAATATGCATCTTCGTCGATAACCTTGAATCTTACAACTGCGGAACGTTCCTTTACAGTCTTATAACCCTGTGCTACTTCGTGGCTTGACAGTGGAGTTCCGCAACGCGGACAATATGGCACGATCTTGAAGCCTTTGTATAAAAGTCCCTGATCCCAGATCTTCTTCAGTGCCCACCACTCGGACTCGATGAAATCATTGTGGTATGTTACATATGGATCATCCATATCTGCCCAGAATCCTACCTTGCCGGAGAATTCTTCCCACATACCTTTGTATTTCCATACGGATTCTTTACATTTCTGAATAAATGGCTCCAGACCGTATTCCTCAATCTGCTCTTTGCCATCGATTCCTAAAAGTTTCTCAACTTCCAACTCTACAGGAAGGCCGTGTGTATCCCATCCTGCCTTTCTTACTACGTTATGGCCCTTCATTGTCTGATATCTTGGAATCATATCCTTGATAACTCGTGTAAGCACATGGCCGATATGTGGCTTACCGTTTGCTGTTGGGGGTCCATCATAAAATGTGTAAGTCGGAAGATCCTTTGTTTCTTCCACACTCTTCTCAAATACCTGATTTTCTTTCCAGAAATCCAGAACCTTCTGTTCTCTGTCTACGAAATTCAATTTGGACGATACTTTTTCGTACATGTTGTTCTTCCTTTCTTTTTATTCAATGTATGCAAAATATTATTAGACAAACTTTTCTATAAAGTAAAAAAAGCCGCCGCCGCAAAAAGGACGAAGGCTTAAAGTTCTCGTTATACCACCTATTACTTGCATACTAACATATGTGCTTCCCGTAACGAGGGAATGACGTCAGAGCCTACTGGCTGTCGTTTTCGGTCTGAAGCTTAAGAGTGATCTTCCATCATCTTCTACTCGCACCGGTCTTGCACCATCTCCGGCTCGCTCTGCCTTTCAAACATGATCTACTGTCTCTGTCATCGCTTTTCTTCTTATTTTTATCAACCTTGAGTATAGCAACCATGAGCATTCTTGTCAAATTATTTTTTACAAAATACCTCTTGACATATTATACTATACGTCATATAGTATAGTGCATAAGGAGGTATACATATGGATATTCAATTAAAACGCGGTATGCTGGATGTCTGTGTACTGGCTGCGATCAAGGATGAAGATTCTTATGGATATCAGATCATCAAGGATATGAAACCCTTTGTAACGATATCGGAATCTACATTGTATCCGATCCTGCGAAGACTGGAAGCCGGCGCATTCCTCACCGTTCGCTCCGTAGAACACAACGGACGACTTCGGAAATACTATCATATTACCGATGCAGGCAAAGCACGAATCGAGGAATTTAAAGAAGAATGGAAAGAACTTGAATCTATATATCGTTTTATTATCAGAGAGGAGAATGACAATGACTAAACAGGAATATTTGTCAGCGATCCGGGGAAAGATCCGGAAAATGCCGGCAGACGATATTAATAAATTTATGGATTATTATAGTGAAATGATCGATGACCGTATGGAAGATGGCCTGTCGGAGGAAGAAGCGGTTGCCGATATGGATGCCCCGGACGATGTCGTTGATCAGATCCTGGCAGATATGCCACTGACGAAACTTGTGAAAGAAAAAATCAAACCATCCCACCGATTAAAGGCATGGGAGATCATTTTGCTGATTCTTGGTTCTCCTATATGGGCTCCGCTGTTACTGACCGCGATCGTTCTGGTCATTGCCATGGCGGTTGTCATTTTGGCACTTCTCCTGTCCTTCTATGTAATCGTACTCTCGATGGCAGTTGCAGGTATCGCCGGGCTGCTGGGCGTCATTCCGTTTTTCATTACACAGAATGTTCCGGCTGCCCTTTTCATGCTTGGAGCTGCATTTGCCGGAATCGGACTTGCGATCCTGTTCATCGTAGCCGTAAAGCCTGTTACGATCGGCATTTTCAAGCTGTACAAGGCATCCATCAATGGAATTAAGAGAATGTTTGTAAAGGAGAGATAATTATGAGTAAATCCAAAAAAGCTGTTATTGTTGCTTCTATATTTATAGTAGTCGGCGTCATTATCGCTTTCTTAAGTATTGCAATTAACGGATTCCATTTTCCAAATGGTTCTGTCGACCTGCTCGGTATGAAAGCCTTGCCGGACTATGTGAAGAAAACAGTTCAAATCAAAGATGATTTCAACGCCGTTGATATCGCAGGCGAAGCATCTACCGACGTCATGATCAAAAACTCCGACAACGGAACGAATTACATCGAATATTATGATACAGATGGTCTGACCAACCATGCAGAGGTTGTTGACGGCGTGCTCACCTTCCGCTGCGAAGACAAACGTACCCACCATCCGACAATCTCACTCGGATTTGGCTCCGATACCAAGACAACCATATATCTGACAGAGAAGGAATATCAGGCGATTCAGGTTACTACCGCAAGCGGAAATATTGATTATCGGTATTCTTATAAGCCGAATACCGAGCCAGCCGGCAATTCTGCATTCACCAGTCTCAAAACGAACAGTGGAGACATCAGCATCGCAGATATCGAAGCCAATACGCTCACGACAAAGACTTCATCAGGTAACATCTCTATCAGCAATAGTTCATTTACAACACTGCTGGAGCTTCATGCTTCAAGTGGTGATATCCTGTTGAACCGTACCGCTGCCGGTCAGGCCGAGTTTTACACAACAAGCGGTTATGTATCTGCAAGCGAACTTTCCGCAAATACCAGCCTAACCTGCAATACAGCAAGTGGCGATGTGGATATGAACATTGCGGATGCCGAAGCAATCGACATATCTGCTATGAGCGGCTATATTGACCTGGAGCTGGATTCTGACCGAAGCTATAGCTTCTCCGCAAATACACAAAGTGGTAATATCGATATTCCACATGGTGCAAATAATTCCGAATATGAATGTGGTGTCACCACAACCAGCGGCGATATCCGGATTAGGCAGGAGTAATATTTTCGCAAAGAAAAGAATGCCGATGGGGGGTGCTCCCCCATCGGCATTCTTCTTTATGAACAACTTCTATCAAATCATTATATCATGTGCTTCGCACATTCTATGCATTCCGCAAAATTGCATCCTTGCGAGCAAATGGATTTTGCGTTCATTATATCATCTTAACCTTATATTTATGTCTTATTGGTTTCATTGTCCAATCATCAAATCTGACCAAACCGTCATTCTGTAATCTACCTAGTACGATACCGGGATCTCTATTAATTACTTCTGCAAAACCAATAATATCATTTAATCCAAATTTCCTGCTCGCTACAAAATCATTATACTCGTCTCTTGGTATCAAGTTATCCTCTGCAAATAAATCAGCTGCCAGTTCTTGCTCCCCTGATTCCTTTTCAAACGATATCCCATAATCACCATTGATAATATGCCCTATCTCATGAAACAGGGTAAACCAGAAAGAATCAGAATTAAGTCTTCTATCATTAACCATCAGCATAATGTTCTCACCTATCTTTTTAGTAGCACCATTAATCTTGGAACCGGAAATATTCGGCAAAATTACAAATATAACACCCGACTCCTCAAATGCCTTTCGAATCAAAGGATAGAATTCACCATGATTCTTAGTCAAAGTCAAAGCATACTGTACAGCGTCTTCAAATTTTTTCTTATTAAACTTCGGGGCATCAACTGTCAATGCCTTATTAATAGCAATCTGAACCATTGTATTAGCTTTAACTGTACTAGCTTCTTCTAACGCTGTTGTTGAACTTCTAAAGCTTACAGCCATATCACGTTTTGTAAGTACAGTCAAAGTCGCAATATTCAAGAATTCCCGAAGTTCTTTTATCTGTTCATCCTTCTTTCTAGGCAAATCGGGAAGACCAAAGTTTTCTCTAAAATACTTGTAATCAAATAATTCAAATACTTTTCTTTCCCTTACCAATTCTTCTTGCGATTTAAACTCTGCTATCAATGCATCATAAGCATTCTGAAGATTTAACCAATAATTCACACTGGACCCAAGCATTCTGGAAAGTTTCATTGCAATATCAATAGACAAGCTCTGTTCACCACGAATCAAGAGACTTAAATTCTTAGGTGAAGTGTCCAACCTCTTTGCAAAATCTTCCTGAGTTAATCCACTTTCTTCTACAATTTCTTTAATATAATATCCTGGGTGAAATGCAACCGTATCATTATATTCAATGTAATTACTCATAATGTTTGCTCACCTCCACTATTTCAACAATCCTCACATTTGAGGATATCTCATCAATATTGCAAGGAACATATGGTTCCTTATTTTCATCTAACGGTTCTAATATTATACGCCACTGATCTGTCCTTGATTTCACATCAATAGCAAAATACCCTTTATAGTTTTTTCCATCCTTTTTTTTAAGATCATGAAAGTGAAAAGATGGTTGAACTATAATATCTTTAATAGTGTCTGCCTGCTTCAGAGCATTTATCCTGGCCAAAAGACTGGTTGCCAGTATATTATTCCCACCAAAACACATTCTGGCTGCTTTTAAACTGGTACATTGTTCTTCAATTTTGGCATTTGTATAAATTAATTCCAATTCTTTCCTCCCTTTTTCAAATTACCCATTAGGTAATTTAAGTATATGACCTATATATACTATTGTCAATAAAAATCATCAATGTCCCTATAACAAAACCACCCTTTCCTTCACCAGAAGTACTTAGATGGTTTAACTGTCAATATCAATATTTTCATTTTTTTAGAATTAATGTAAAATGCCTACATAATAAACAACATGACTATACTCAACACGGACACCAAACATATGATGATCCCCAGCCATTTGAGAAACAGTTCTGTTTTCCGGTTCACTTTGTTTGATCCCGGATCGTATACCTTGCGCTGCTCTCTGGAATAGTACAACGGATATTCGCTGCCAACCGGATGCTTCTTCCGGCTCAATTCCTGCGCCAATTGATAGTTATGCACACTGCCATCATAAGGATCGGTATACTGGATCGTAAGGATCGCCTTTCCCGGTGTCAGCGTCTTAGCTCCCGGCACTTCTCCGACTACCTTCCCCGGAATCATCATATCCATGTAATCATTTTCTTTTACCTGTTTCTTCTTCATGCCACTTCCTGTAAAAAGGAGAATGATGCCGGATGCAAATGCAACCAGCCGCTGCACAAGCATCCACCCGGTCGTTCCTGTCATATCCGGTATGACATTTCTCTCCATCAGCTCCTGCGCCATGAAAAATGCTCCAAACAAAACAAACCCGGCTCCAAGTCCCATTATGATATAGATATATTTTTCCATCTCATCCATAGCTGACAGCTTCGGATGGTTTTCCTTTAACAACTGATCCACCGTTGATCCCGAAGCAATATTATCCAACAGCCGCTTTAATTCCCTGCGTCGTTTTTTCAACCGGATAAATGTGTATATCCCCATGACCAACATGCCAATTCCCACAAGAATAATGAACATAATTTTTAACATTCGCATCATTTGTAGCTCTCCCCTTGTCGTCCTGTCTGGCAGGACATTTTCTTTATTATAATAAATATGGGCTTTTTTCTCCATTATATCTTCACTATTTTTTCACTAATTTTCACTATTTTTCCTTATTTTTCATTATGCACTTTCATTAGATGATTCTGTATAATTGTTACCTTGTACCTGCACATATATAAACTTACAAACTGCACATTTTTAATATTGAAAAAAATTAAAAATGTTTCAACTTGGAGTCTGCTCCATGAATTGACTTTCCTGCGGCAAAACAGTATGCTGATTATAGGAAAATTCGGTTGAATCAGGAGGTGCTGTTCCATGGCAGAAGTCATTGCAAAAGCAACAGATGTAGAAGTGATATACGGTGATAAGCCTGCACTTGATAAGATAAATATGTCCGTGAAAAAGGGCGACATTTATGCTCTGATCGGTAAAAACGGCGCAGGAAAAACGACACTTCTCCGCCTGTTTACCGGACAGAATGCCCCTGATTATGGCAGCATCGAACTTTTTGGAAAGAAGGGAACACATGGACTAAATGAAGCCCGGAAAAGAACCGGTGCTATCATCGAAACTCCGGCATTTTATCCATTTTTCTCTGCGGAACGCAATCTGGAATATTATCGTATCCAGCGTGGGATCGACGATCCATCCATTGTTGAAACAGTTCTGAAAGAAACGGGACTCTACGAAGCTAAAGATAAGAAATTCAAAAATTTCTCCCTCGGCATGAAGCAGCGTCTGGGAATCGCCCTGTCGCTCATGCACGATCCGGAATTTCTGATCTTAGATGAACCGATCAATGGTCTGGATCCTGCCGGCATCGTCGAGATGCGAAAGCTGATGCTGCGGCTGAACAAAGAGAACGGACTCACAATCATCATTTCCTCCCATATTCTATCCGAGCTTGCAAATATGGCAACCTGCTACGGATTCATCGATCATGGTCAGATCTTACAGGAAATGTCTGCTGAGGAACTAGAAGCAAAAGAAAAAAGCTATGTAAAGGTGCGTACCAGTAATGGTGAAAAAGCTGCTGAATATCTTTCAAAAGAGCTCCAACTCGACGCATCCTACAATGCAGATGATGATACCATTTATATTTATTTTGAAAATAACGCGGTTTACCCGACTGAGAAGATCAGCCGTTTCTTATTTGAAAAGGGATACGATCTGTACTCACTGGAGATTGCGAAAACTACACTGGAAGATTTCTTTATTGAACTGTTAGGAGGGACAACGATTGAATAATTTCCTCAAAAGTGAATGTTACAAAGTAAGCCATCGGGCTTATCCATATACCCTGCTCATTATCGGAGTGGTCATTGCCATTTTGATCAACGTATCTGTCTGGTATGCCATCCATGTCATCCGGATCCCATTTACGATCGAAGGTGCAGATATTATGAATGCCGGTCTGTATATGATGGCAACGATCGTCTGGTACTGCATTATTTTCACCACCGATATCGGTTTCTCCGGTGAATGGAGGAATAATACGATGAAGAATATCGTGTCATTCGGAACCAGCCGAAACACAATTTTCTTTGGCAAATGTATCGTGAATACACTATTGCTGCTTATCGGAATCGTTGTGGTATCTGCAGCCTATCTGCTGACGAATTACATCTGTTTCCGTCATGATGGAAGTCTGACCGCTTCGGCATATCAGAATTATTTTCTGCGTTTTGTGATCATGCTTCCTATGATCATCGCCGGACAGACAATGGCATCCTCCCTGTGCATGTTCTTCTCCACAGACCTTCTGTGGTGTGGTATCTATGCTGTAGTCGTTGCCCTGCTGCCAAATGGCATCATGCTTTTTTATGCCATTTTCCCGGAAGTAGACGCACTCCATATCATCTACAGCAATCTTCCTACCGTCTGCCTGACCGCTGTTGCATGGCAGACACTAACCACCAGCCTGATTGTTCACGCTATGGAGATCGCCGCCGTACTTCTGATCCTGCCAACTGTTATTTCCCTGTTGGTGTTCCAGAGGAAGGAGATAAAATAAAAA
Source organism: Clostridium sp. AF17-21AC (assembly GCF_003461365.1). NCBI lineage: Bacteria > Bacillati > Bacillota > Clostridia > Eubacteriales > Clostridiaceae > Clostridium > Clostridium sp. AF17-21AC. Next base: position 220,163 of record NZ_QTWY01000003.1, on the reverse strand, counting down.
ACAGACACACACCCTACCCTGTGGATACGACATGCATCTGTTCTTATACTTTATATGGATTGTTCTGATTATTCCCCTTCGATCAATGATACAGGATCGACCGGTTTGCCATCTTTGGTAATTGCGAAATACAGATTTGTTCCTTCTTTTGAATAATAACGGCTTGGTTCTGCCACAGTGCCAATGGTGCAGCCGGCATCTATCACCTGACCAACAGAAACATTGATATCCTTAAGCTGTCCATACATGACTTCATAGCCATTTCCAAGGGATGCCTTTACCACATTTCCAAATTCCGGTGTGCTTGTGATCTCTGTGATCTTGCATTTGTAAGCGGCTGAAACTTTGTCATTTTCTGCTGCTTCCAATACGATTCCGGCATTGCATTTGTACTGGTTTAATGTCTCGTAGAATACTGTGGTGTCCATGCTGAATGGAATGATCACATTTCCGTTTAGTGGCCACATAAGAGCTGTACTGCCGTCATAGTTCAGTTCGATCTGTTCTTCCACCTTGGCAGCATTTGCTCCGGTTTCTACTTCTGAGCTTTTCTCTGTTGTTGCTTCTGTCTTGTCCTCTGCTTTGGCGGTACCGCCAAGTGTTTCCTTTACTGCTTCTGTTGTTCCGAGATTGCTTCTGTCTGCGGTTTCTTCTACTGCCTCCGAGCTGACAGCATTTTCATCATCTGACTGAGTTTTCACATTATATAGAGCTACAAGTCCTACAAGTGCCACCATTCCGGCGATCAGGGCAATGTAGAAAATATTTCTCTTAATAACATTCAAAAATTTCTTCATGTTTATCACCTCATGGATATTGTTGCCTGAACTTCCGGATTATATACACAGGCAAATATTTTCCATAAGCTTTTTATTTATCTTATGCATTTTGTCGTATCCTGCCACCAACGAAATGAAATGATTTGCAAAGCAACCACTTTTGCAATTCCATCTGTATGCTTTCAAATATCCTTAATATATTGGTAATTATCCTTATATGTTTTCGCGGATATTTAATATGCCGCTCCATCCGCGATCGAAGTTTCCGGGTAATAGTATGCAATGATCTCACGATATGTACTGCCCTGATCGGCTTTCCATCCGGCTCCGTACAACGACATTCCAAGGGATGAGCCTTTACCGATCGAGATGATCCGATATCCCTCCTCGACCTGATCGATATGAAAATTTGTCGTTCCAAGTGACAGGGTCTGTGCAAATGTCTCTCCGGTCACGACCGTCCCGAACACATTTACCTTTCGGACAAATCCTGATTTCGTCGCTTCAAGCACAGTCAGTGCATCCGCATCCACTGCCTGTTCCTCGTTCTGTGCTGAACCAGCCGTCTCTGATTTGTTTTTTTCAACATCCACGTCGGTCTGACCCAGATTTTTCGATCCGTCGAACGCTTTCCCCTCTCCATTCATGCCAAATTCTTTCTTTATACGAAGCGCACTGTAGATCTTTGTCGATGAGAATTCCGGTGACTGGATATCCTGACTGCTGTCAACGGATACCAGATATGGAATCGCAGTACCATATAATTCCTCTGCACTAACAGTTACCCCTATGCTGACTGCATGACTGACCGGAATAATAAGTCTGCCATCATAAACGATAACCTGTCCCATCGTATCTTTCACAGCCTGATATACCATTTCCATATTCTGCTTATATTCTTTCCCCCATTTTTGCTTTAATTCATCTTTCTCTATCCGTATCTCTTTCAGATCTCCCTCATTGATAATCTTGCCCCCGCCATTTGCAGTATCCGCCTGATCGTTCATTTCATAATAGATCGCAGTCCGGGTCAGAACTGCCATCGTCTTTGCCATCTCCACATTCCATGACGGGTCATACAATCCGGCAAGGACATACAAAATATATTCTTCACAGTCGATCAGCCTATAATTGCCATTTTGCAAGATACACACATCCCGGCTGCTACTAAGTGCCGCGATCCGGGCATCCGACACATCCCGATAACGCACAAAAAGCCTGGTTCCCACATATGGAATTGCAAATGCTAACAAAACCATGGTGAACCAGGCTAGAATCCTGTTATTTTTCTTCATACCATCACATCCTGTCCTGTCATCATTCCGGAAAAATCCGATTCGCTTCATGCGATTTCCCTGTATTATTTATTCTATGATACACAGGTGCAAAATATGATTGATTCATTATACAAACAGACCATCTGGCTGTCTGCCGATATTACTGTTTATCTCATATACATGATCACTATGCTTTCTTGCCAAGAGCTTTCTTTCTCGCAAGATATTTCTTCTTGATATACTTTCCTGCTGTGGATAAGTCACCTGACTTCCAGCCGGAGGTTTTCTTTGTTGATGGTTTAAGCAAAGATGCCGACTCGTTCTTATTACTGAGGCTCCAACAGAAATAACTGATGTTATATTTGTTAAGCAGCTTCATCCATTTGTCTGCGGATGCCTTGTTAATGGCTCCGTCGCCACTGGCCGGTGATAAACCAAACTCAGATACAATGATCGGAAGCTTCTTCTTTCTTGCATAAGCAACCTTTGCCGGAAGATATTCATTGTGCGCCCACTCACTTGCGTAGAAATGCAGGGAGTACATGATATTCTTATATCCCTTGATTGGGCTGTCTGCAACTTCATTTGACGTTCCATCCGTTCCAAGCTGTGACCAGGTTGGTGTTCCCACGATAATAACTGCTTTCTTGTCGTATTTGCGGATCGTTTTGATAATGTCTGTCGCATAGGATTTGATCTCTTTCCAGCCACAGCCATTTGGCTCATTGCAGATCTCATAAATAACATTTTTATTGTTCTTATATTTCTTTGCCATCGTGGTAAAGAATTTCTTCGCCTGCGCCTTATTCTTATTCGGATTCCCGTCACTTAAGATATGCCAGTCGATGATCGCATACATACCAAGATCGGTCGCATATCCGACTCCCTTATCCACCAGTTTCCGAAGCTTTGCCTGACTGCCGCCACTGCAATAGCCATTGTATTCTTCGGTATACATTGCCAACCGGATCGCATTCACGCCCCAGTCATCACGAAGCGTCTTGAATGCTTTCTTATTCACATATGGCGATCCGACATCCCAGTTGATTCCATGTGTGCTGATACCACGGAGCTGGAATTTATTTCCCTTACTGTCGACCAGGTCTGCTCCCTTTACAGACAGTCTTCCATGCTTTGCAACCGGTGTTGTAGCTGCCGCTTCCGCCGTTCCATTTCCACCAAATACACAGATTGTAAACAGCATAACAACTGCCATGATCCATGCAATCAGACGTTTTCCCTTTCTCATACGCTCTCCTCCTGTTTTTGCATTTTTCCTGTATTTATAGTACCCTACTTTTCTTTTTCTGCCAAGAACCCATGGATCATTTTTTACCAGATTTTATCATTATTTTTACCTTGTTTTTCTTGACAAATAGGTGCACCCATACTATTATGAGAGCGTATTCAAGATTAACTATGTAATCGCTTTTAAGCGGACGTATGGATTAAGGTTTTAATCGTATTTCTCTCATAAATGATGCACGTTTTCATTGGGTACAAGCAAGAAATATATAAGGAGGTACCCACATGAACAACGGTACAGTAAAATGGTTTAACGCAGAAAAAGGTTATGGATTTATCTCAAACAATGATGGAAGCGGAGATGTATTCGTTCATTTCTCAGCTATCCAGGGTGAAGGATATAAGACACTTGTTGAAGGTCAGCAGGTTACATTCGACACAGAGGAAGATCCTAAGGGTGGTTCAAGAACAAGAGCTACTAACGTTGTAATCGTTAAATAATTTCCTACTTTGAATAAAAGAGACTGAGGCTCTATATAATTTATAAAGCAGACCTGTTCGAACGAAAGTGTTCTGCGGAATAAATTGATATAGAGCCTCAGTCTTTTATTATTTCTCTAAGATATCGATATCTAACATTTACAGATCAAGGCTATTTTCATTTTGATATTTTAGGGACATTGTGCCCTTCTTTTTTAACAGAAAACACAGGAATTGCCCCTGTACAGACCATAAGCCCCATTATAATATGACATCAGTGAAGGTTCCGTCGTGAAATGCATATTGCCAGTAAATACGAGTGCTTGTCTGAGCCAACGTTTAGTTGGCGAGTTAGCGCAGGAGTATTTACGAATCAGGCATATGCATTGAACAGAAACCGCAGCGAGTCATTTATAATGGGGCTTATGGTCTGTGCAGGGGCAATCCCTGTGTTTTATATTTAAATTAAGCTTTTATTATTTCTCTAAGATATCATAGATCAGATCCATGATCTTGTCGCCTGCTTCTGCGGACATCTTCTGAGCCTCATCATATGAGCTGCCCTTGATTCCATAGTAGAACTTGATCTTTGGCTCTGTACCGGATGGTCTTACTGCAAGCCATGCATCATTCTCTAATTCATAGTAGAGAACATTTGAGTTCGGCATACCGGTCTTAACAGTTTCGCCTGTCTCAAGGTTCTTGATTGTCTCCAGACGGTAGTCACGAACAACCTTTGTCTTATATCCGGCGATCTCTGCCGGTGTATTGTCACGAAGTACATTCATGATGTGTCCGATCTTCTTGGAACCTTCTACACCCTTCAGAGTTACAGTCTTGATATCATCTACATAGTAGCCGTATTTCTCATACATATCCATCATAACATCCCATAAAGTCTTACCCTGTCCTTTATAGAATGCCGCAGCTTCGCAAAGTGCCATTGTTGCTACGATGGCATCCTTATCTCTTGCATGTGTTCCGATCAGACAGCCGTAGCTCTCTTCGAAACCAAAGAGGTAAGTTCCCTTTCCTTCCTGCTCGAAGCGTAAGATCTCACGTCCAATGTTCTTGAAACCTGTGAAGCACTCGATCAGGTCTGTATCGTAATATTTTGCGATCGCATCAACCATATTTGTTGTAACGATCGTCTTAATGATCGCACCGTCCTCCGGCAGCTTGCCATCGCGTGCTTTCATCTGACTTACTTCATATTCACACAGAAGGCTTCCTGACATGTTACCGGTAAATACCTTATATTCGCCTGTCTTGGAATCCTTTGCATATACACCAAGTCTGTCTGCATCCGGATCAGTTGCAAGAACGAGGTCTGCATCTACTTTCTTTGCAAGATCAAGAGCAAGGGCGAATGCTTCCTTTGCTTCCGGATTTGGGTAAGCAACTGTTGGGAAATTACCATCCGGAAGTTCCTGTTCCGGAACAACATATACATTTTCAAATCCAAGATCAGAAAGAATTCTTCTTGCAGGAATATTTCCGGTACCATGAAGTGGTGTATATACGATCTTCAGATCCTTACCATATTTATCAATAGCATCCTGATGAAGAACCAGCTTCTTCAGTTCGCCCATATATGCATCATCAACTTCTGCACCGATCGTTACCAGAAGTCCTGCTTTGATCGCATCGATCATTTCCATTGTCTTGGTATCTGCAAAATCTGTAATGGCCTTAACCTCTGCCATGATTCCCGTATCATGTGGAGGTGTGATCTGCGCACCGTCTTCCCAGTATACTTTATAACCATTGTACTCCGGTGGATTGTGGCTGGCTGTTACATTAATACCTGCTACACAGTCCAGATAGCGAACTGCAAATGACAGCTCCGGCGTCGGACGTAAAGACTCGAATCTGTATGCCTTGATTCCATTTGCTGCAAGACATAATGCTGCTTCCATGGAAAACTCCGGTGACATTCTTCTGGAATCATATGCAATAGCAACACCCTTATCCTGTTTGCCCTGCTTGATGATATAATTTGCAAGACCCTGTGTTGCTTTACGGACAACGTACTTGTTCATTCTGTTTGTTCCGGCACCGATAATACCACGAAGTCCGGCAGTACCAAATACCAGATCACAGTAGAATCTTTCTTCTATCTCTTTTGGATCATCCTTGATTGAAAGAAGTTCATCCTTAGTCTCCTGACCAAATAATGGATTGTTGACCCACTGCTCATATACTTCCATATAATTGCGTTCGCTCATTTTAATATTTCCTCCTGTGCGTTCCTTTAAAACATTACACTTAATATATTTCCTAAATCCCAAAGTTAGATTTTCTCACACATGACATTATACATTCAAATTCCTAACTTGTGAACCCATAATGATTGCAAAAATCACTCAAAAATTTTTGTTTTTCTTGTTCATCTGTTATAAGTTTACTGAGTTTTTCAAGATTTGCAGGGGAAATCCAGCATTTTCTGGAGTTCATATAGCGATTGCTGACCTTCCAGAACTTCTCCGGATAACTATATAATATGTAGATATATCGATAATCTTCTATGGTAAGCGGCAGGATACGATCGTATTCTTCTATGATCTTCACCGCCATATTGAAGTTATAATTATTCTTTTCCATGACCTTCCGTATAAACTGATATAAGTCGATCAACTGATATCCGACATGAAACCGGTCAAAATTCACAGTCGCCAGATACCCACCGCAAAACAACACACTGTGGTAATTATATGCTCCATGGCAATATCCGATATGCCCGGCAATATTTGTCCGGTCGCAGGCATCCATCATCGCCTGACAGTCGATTGCCTGTCTGTAAAATGCGTCATATGCTTCTATATATAAGAGTTCAAAATCATTCTTCGTCGGACGCTTTGAGATAAAGCTCCGGATTTTTTTCATTTCCTGCGTTTTTCGTCTGAAGTTGCCCGGCTCACGGTACGCATACGTTCTCCCCTCTTTTGCATACAGCTCACGCCCCCGGATATGAAATACCGCAAGATTTGCAGCCGCCTGATTCAGATCGCAGATACTTCCGGAATTACATTCCCGTCCCTCAAAATATTCCCGCATCACATATGGATTCCCGTAGCGGTCGCAGGTGATCAGCTCTCCTTCCCGGTTCGGCACGCAGCAGTCAATATGGTGAAATCCTGTCTCATACAGATTTTCCTTAAATTCCCGTTCCTGCTCCAGCCGCTCCTCGCTGCCGTCAAATGGAGATATCTGCCTGATTCCCCGATCCGTTTTCAGGATCATAGATCCCCGGCCTCTGACGGCACCCAGTATTTCCATGTCATATGCTTCGTAGACTTCACTCATTTTCTCAGACAAAAAATCCCCTCCTTGAATTGTCTTCATACTTTGTATGAATCGGAAATCCCGATAAGTAATTGTATGAGGGAACCTTCAAATTCATTCTTAATTTCTGTCCAGAAAATTTGTGCACTTTCTATAATCCACGTATTATATTCAAATAGTCTTGTCTGCCATCCACTACCGCATATACAATAACCGTTTTCTTCTCTTCATTAATTTTATAAAAAACCAGATTCTTTTTTAGTATAAGGATTTTATATCCTTGTCGTTTAAGAACAAGGTATCTTGGATCTGTTCCAATATATGGATCATTTCCAAGTTCAAGAATTTTTTTCTCTATATAATCAAGTTGTTCCAAAGCTACTTCATTGCCAAAATTCTGAGCTATATATAAAATTATTTTTCTGATCCCTGCATCCGCAGTATCAGTTCGTATTACCTCATATTCCATACTTAGCCCTCCTGAAGCATTCTACGCAAATCATCAAATGTTTCAGTTATCGGTGCAACACGATTATTTTTTATATCATCCTCTGCCTCAGCTAATATTTCAAGTAACTCTATACGAGCTTTCATATTTTTATATTCTTCATATGAGAGGGCTACCGTATCACCTCTGCCATTTACTGTAATAATTACCGCTTCTTTATTTTCCTTACATTGTTTTGAAATATCATTATAATGGTTTCTTAAATCAGCCGATGGTCTGATTGATTCCTTTAATGTTAACATAAAAACCACCTCCGTTTATATTATATGCAAATTATATCATAATATGTCTATTTGTCCAATGCGTTTTACTGCCTGCAGGATTTCTTCGTTTTCCGAAATCGAACAAACCCATACGAATATACAGCAATGATAAATCCGTAGATCAATAAGAGCAAATACGGATATTAATCCGCTGTCCACTCCTTTAACGCTGCGGACAGTCTGTGGTCAATATCTTTTCTGGTTGCCTCACATTCCTTTGGATAATCTTTTGCAGCCTTAAAGACAAATTTCAATACAAATTTGAGTCCAACCGGAAGTGCGATCCGAAGCAAAGTTTCCGGCAATACAAAGTGAGTACCATGTTCATAAACAAGAGCATCGTATTCACATGTATGTGGATGTCCCTTCAAACGCTGATCCATACGGCGGACATATTTGCCAGCCTCCCAGAAGCTGTCATCATCCGCACCGATCAGGAATAAGCGACCTTTTATATTCTCAACCTTTACCATTTCTTCCTCTGTATGCGGTCTTGCCTTTTCCGAATCTATAAACAAGCAGGTCGACCGTGTGATATCACCGGAGCCTTTTGTTTCTTCCTCAATCTTCTGCCAATACACCGGATGTTCATAGACAAATGGCATATAAGGCAGCGGCTTTCCCTGCCATGAAAGTGTGGATGCATTCGGTATCGGCCATTCCTTACAGCCATCCTTTTCTCCCTGTTCAAATCCCTGCCATACAAAATCACTGGCAGTAAGCCCAATCGTCATCGTAATATCCGGGAAATAAGATGCTGCAACGATCGCATCCATTCCGGCCGTGCTCATCCCCATAATACCGATTTTCCGGTTTCCATGATCCTGTAACCACTTTATTGCGGTCTGAATTCTTTCCAGCGGATTGTTGACATGACTGTAATTTTTTCTGCCCGGAGATACACACATAACATTTACACCCTGTCTGTGAAGCCATTTTGCTCCACATTTCGCCATATAATCATTCGGATCATCCCCAAATAATCCGATCACGGCACAATCCGCCCCTTTGGGATTTTCGTAATACGTTCCATAAAATCCATCTTCTTCGTTTTCAAAAAATTGTTTTTTCATGTTGTTCTCCTGTCTCTAACACAAGTTAGCATATTCTAACACCCATGGACAGTATACTCTAAATGACTGCCAGATTCCACACTTTCTTACATTTTCTTATCATATTCATCTGCAATACAATATCGGCAGATCAGATCCGTAAGCGCATCGATGACTTTTTCTTTATCATAGTCATTTTCATAGAAAGTCACCTCATGCACAACGGACTCCAATGCACATTGAAGAATCAGGGATGTGGTCTTAAGATCAGAGATTCTGAGCATTTTTTTATTTGTCTCAAGCAGCGAGAAAAATGTCTGAAATGCACCCGCGCGCGCCCTTGCTTCCAGTTCGTGCAAGTCATCATACTGCAGGGACAAAGCGGATATCTCCTTCTGGAATGCTGTCATGTATTCATGATTATGTAGGATCAGAGCAACGTATCTTCTGACAAATTCCCGTGGAGAGGTGAACCCGGACACATCAATGACCATAATCTCCTGCAAAGACTCATTATAAAGATCTGTGATCAATTCCTCATATAACGACTTTTTATCAACAAAATAGCTGTAAAATGTACCGATCGACACATTTGCTTTCTTTGCGATTTCATTGCTGCTGGTGTTATGAAACCCTTTTGTCGAGAACAGCTCGACCGCCGCTTTCTTCAGTGCTTCTTTTTTCTCAATACTTCTTTTCTGTTTTGGGATACGAATTTCTTCCGGCATGTGTTACTCCTTTATGTAAAAAACAATTCCGTTCATATAGTTTTACTGTTTCCAGTATAAGCATATAAAAAAATAAAGTCAATAAAACATGAGTATATACTCACATTTCTATTGACAGCAAAATCCCGGCGTGATATTCTACAGCCATACATAATATGAGTTATAACTCACATTTTATTAATATAATATTATGTGTTTGCAGAGATATTATTTTTTAGAATACATTAAACGAACGATATGTGAAGTAAAAAACAGCAAACTTTCAGATTATGGAAAATCATGCTGACTTTTCAAACATATTGAAAGGAAATTTTGGAGGTAAAACATGATAAAGATTGAGAACTGGTCAACAGAAGATATAGAAAAATACAGCAGACTGATCGGGGAAGCATTTGCCGCATCTCCCGGAATCGCAGAAACGATTCCACATGATGACCTCGTCAAATCTTTCGAGATCATTACTGAATTCTATTACCGGATGGGTACGTTATATACAACCTCCGAAAAATATGAAGGCTTCCTCGCATACTGGGATAAGAATACCAGACAGCCCCTCGGACCTGCTCTGCATATGATCCGGAGAATGCTGCGCGAGATACCATTTAAATCATTATTAAATATCGCAACCGGATCAAACGAGCAATATAAGAAATTATACCGCAAAGAAAAAGATTATATCGCCGTCTCGATGGTAGTCGTCTTACAGGCTTATCAGGGACAGGGCTTCATGAAGAAGGTTCTGGAGCTGCCATTTGCAGAAGCCGCCAAACGTGGCTGCCCCTGCATTCTTGACACCGACAACATCCAAAAGGTTGTCAAATACGAACATTGCGGCATGACGAAAACTGCCGAGAAGAAGATGGCACATGATATTACTCTATATACCATGGCATATCTTCCTACATCCGCATAAATCCTGACATCATACAACCGCCTGCCGCACCGGCTTCCATCACCTGTAGCAGGCGTTCTTCATTGATTCCACCGATCGCATATACCGGGACCGGACAATTCGCACAGATCTCACGAACAAATTCCAGCCCTCTGCCCTTCAACCCTTTCTTACATTCTGTCTCAAATATCGTTCCAAGCACAATCTGTGTCGCTCCGCTCTTAACTGCAAGCTCGACATCCTCCATGCTGTGACAGGACACACTGATCTCTTTAAAATTCGTTGTCAGCACATCACGCTGAACATCCGGCAAATCCTGCAACACAGGAATTGACAAATGAATATTCTCACAGCCAAGTCTTTCTGCAATCTCCATTCTGGAATGCAGAAAGACAGGTATGCCTGCCGCTTTGTATATTTCTAAAACCTTCGCTGCAAGCTTCTCATATTCTGCATCCGGCAGGTCTTTTTCCCGCAGGATCAATGCATGCGGATGCACCTGCGAAACCTTTTGAAGCTGCTCCAGAAAATCTCCGTTTACCAGCGCACGATTGGTGATCACAATCGCATGCTCATAACATTTACACATAAATATAATCGTTTAAGACCGGCTGTAAGCCGCCCTTCTCCATATCCTGATACATGGACGTAAAGGAACGATCATCGTTGATCTCGAACTGCTCATCTCCTACATCCGCATCTTCCTTACCTTCGTATTTCTCCTCATGATCACCGATTCCGGTCGATACTCCGGCAGAAACCTTTGTTGCACAGATCTTCGTAATTCCGTTTCGGAATGTTGCGCTCTCACGGCTCGATACCGTGATTCCGGCAAATGGCAGGAACATCCGATATGCACAGAGCACCTGACAGAGCTCCTTCTCACCTACATCCCTTGGATTGATCTTCTCATTATTCACGATCGGACGCAGACGCGGACAGCTCAATGATAATTCTGCATGTGGGTATTTGCGGTTGATATAATAGACATGAAGTGCCGTTGCCAGTGCATCCTTTCTGAAATCATCCAATCCCAGAAGTGCCGAGAATCCGGCTCCACGCATACCGCCCATCAATGCACGCTCCTGCGCATCAAAACGATATGGCCAGACGCGCTTATGTCCCATCAGATGCAAGGTCTCGTATTTGTCCGTGTTGTATGTCTCCTGAAAAACAGTCACATAATCAACACCACATTCATGCAGATATTTGTATTCATCCACATTTACCGGGTAGATCTCGATTCCGATATTCTTAAAATATTTTCTTGCGATCTTCACCGCTTCCCCGATATATGTAACATCCGAATATACCCGGCTCTCGCCTGTCAGGATCAGAATTTCTTCCATGCCGGTATGCGCAATAACCTGCATCTCATGCTCGATCTCCTCCATCGTCAGCTTCTTCCGACGAATGTTGTTATAACAGTTGAAGCCACAGTAAATGCAGTAGTTCTGGCAATAGTTTGCAATATAAAGCGGTGTGAAGATATAGACCGTATTTCCAAAATGATTCTTCGTGATCTCCTCTGCTTTCCTTGCCATCTGTTCCAGATATGGTGCTGCTGCCGGTGACAGCAATGCCTTAAAGTCCTCGATCGTACAGCTCTCATGTGACAGCGCACGTTCTACATCTGCCGCAGTATAGGAATCATAGTCATATGCATCCATAGCCGTAAGTACTTTGTCCTTGATATCCGAATCGATCACCTGCATGCCTTCCATATATTCCATATGATTTGTCCGGAACGATGCATCCTGTTCCAGACGATGCTTGCGCGTTAGCGCTTCCTGTGGAAGCTTGTCACTGTCAACAAAATATACCTGATTTTCTTCGTTCATTTCCGACTGCCTCCTAACGCAAGAAACCTGTCAAAGGATCGGAAGCACTTCCACCTCTTGCAAGGACACGACCCATTCCGGTCAGGTATGCTTTTCTTCCTGCTTCGATCGCAAGTTTAAATGCTGCTGCCATCTCCGGTACATCACCTGCTGTTGCGATGGCTGTATTTGCCATGATCGCAGCCGCACCCATTTCCATTGCTTCACATGCCTGAGATGGTTTTCCGATGCCGGCATCCACGATGATCGGCAGGTCGATCTCATCGATCAATACCTGGATCATAGTCTTTGTCGCAAGCCCCTTATTACTTCCAATCGGAGCTGCAAGCGGCATAACAGCAGCCGCACCTGCATTCTGAAGATCCCTTGCTACATTTAAATCCGGATTCATATACGGCAGTACCACGAAGCCTTCCTTTGCAAGGATCTCGGTTGCTTTCACAGTCTCATAATTATCCGGAAAAAGGTATTTTGCATCACGCATGATCTCTACCTTTACAAAATTGCCGCAGCCCATTGCCCGGCTAAGTCTTGCGATGCGGACAGCCTCTTCGGCATTTCTTGCACCGGAAGTATTCGGAAGCAGGGTAACTCCTTCCGGAATATAGTCCAGAATATTCTCACTTTCCTGTGTATTTGCACGTCGTAATGCAAGGGTGATGATCTCTGCCCCTCCCTGTTCGACTGCTGCCTTGATCAGATTCAGGTTGTATTTGCCTGATCCTAAAATGAAACGGCTCTTGAATTCCTTGCCGCCTAAGATGAATTTATCTTCCATGTTGTCTCCTTTTCTCTGCAGAGAAATAAATGTTAGAGTTATATATATTATAATACTCGTATACCTTGACATTACCAACCAAGGGACGCTTCCGCTCGTTGAGTCCTGCAGCGGTACTAAGATGCCGCTTATGCGCCATCAAGTACCGGCGGACTCAAATGCCCTTGTTTTGGTAAATCAAGGCATCCGGGTATCATGTAATCTCCAATTTTCTCTAACATTTATTTCTCCATTATCAATTGTAATACTTTGTTTGCCTCATGTGCCGCGCAGGCGGCTACCCGTGGGGCGATGAGTCCTATGCCGCCACCGACATCTGTGCTCTGGTCGCCACACACATACAGGCGGCGCATCATCTGGCGCGTTTTTATCGCATTCGTATCTGCATATCCTGCTATGCCATTTCCCGATACAACAGTTGCATCCGGACACTGCATCAGTAGTTCACGCACCAGCATTGCCTTCTGATCCGGTTTGTCAAATGCTTCACACACGATCGGATATCCACCGAATAATTCCTTTACATTGTCCGGGGTTACTTTCGTCTGCACTGTCTCATACGTCAGATATGGATTGATCTGATACAGGGTTTCAAGCAGGGCTTCCGTCTTCGGCTTCCCGAGCTGGGATATAAAGTACATCTGACGATTGAGATTCGTCACATCCACCACATCGAAATCCACCAGAAGCAAATGTCCGACGCCACTTCTTGCAAGCATGACTGCAATATTTGACCCCAGTCCACCGATACCTGCAACAGCCACCTTCGCCGCACGTAACTTTACCTGCATCTCTTTCGGAAATCTTGCATCAAATGCACGATCCAGTTCTTCCTGCGAGATCAGCTCCTGCATTTTTTTCTGCATCTCTGTCATGTCTCAACCTCCGCCAACAAATCGTAATACTTCGATCACATCTTCATCCTGAATGATCGTATTGCCAAGTTCATCTTTTGGAATAATGTCGAGATTCCGTTCTACAACGACACGTTCCGGCTCAAATCCGGCTTCCTTCAAATATTTCAGAAGATTCTTACCGGCAATCTCTTTTTCTTCACCATTGATTTTTACCATGTATGTTCTCCTATCTTTCATAATTACACATTTTCTGCACTACAGGACATATGCCCTGTAACACAAAAAGGCACCGGATCATACAACCATAACGTATGATCCGGCGCCTGTTATCTTCCTTGTGAAAAGTGGTGCCCCCAGTTCACAAATATTCATATAAAATTATTTTACCTTATGCAGGGTGTTTGTGCAAGGACTTATTCGTTTCACTATTGTAAACCTGCAATTATGAGTAAAACTGACAACAGCATATATCCAACGCCAAGTATTCCGATAATTTTGATCTTGCATTTCTTGAATATTGACAGCACAATCAACGCAACGATCGGATTTAAAAGCAGACACCATTTTGAAACTGCAAGTGCGCCTGTTATAATAGCGATCGCAACAATAATTGTTCCACCAAGCCACAGTGTCAGTCCACCGATAAGCATTGGTATCTTTGTGATCGGATCGATCGCCTGCAAAATCTCATCACATTCGCTGTCTGACATTTTTTTGCTCAACTTCTGATATATAAGTGGTTTCATACAGAAATACATATGGCACAGAAGACCTGTATAGCATCCGATGAGTGTATTGATTTTCAATGCTACAGCCAGCGGTGTGCTTTGTTTTACTATTAGATCTGCAAGAAGCCACAGCGTAACATAAGCACCCGGCTGTCCAAAAAAGGATAACCAGAAGGACAACTTAAATCTCTTGGTCGGAACCTCTGCCCACCATGGCTGGACTCCATTTAAAGATATGTTCTCATTCTCACCAGGCTTACCCGGCTTGATAAGTGGCAGGTCTGCTAATGCAGCTACAAAGTTACTGATAATTCCGAAGATTCCTACGGCAACATAAATGTTCATATCATTCTCCCCTTATGTTTTATTTTTTGTGATTATATAGATAACAGCTATCGGTTAGTGCTATCTAACCAGATAGATTCTACACTCTTTTACAGAATTCTGCAACATATTCTTAAAAGGAAATCCTAACCGGAACTCTATCCCAAATAAAATATCCTACATCTTAAAAATCTGCTTTGCCTTGCCATTTGTAAATTGTATAACCGGTCCTGAGATTATAACTGTGATGATCGTACATACTCCAAACTTCCCTCCCATAAGCACACCTGTCACGACCATTAAAATATCTAATATCATACGAACGATCTTAACCTGCCAGTTATTTTTCTCTGCCAATGCAAAGGTTACTGCTTCATAAGAACCTCTGCCAAGAGATGCAGATGCATACAAACCTGTTCCAACTGCAAATAAGATCACCCCTGCCAGCATAATGAAGAAATTTATCCACATATATTTGCTGTATATATGGCATTTTGCAAACAAATCCACACACCCACTGTACACAACCTGATACAAAAATGTTCCTATATGAATCTGCGACCTGTCATAAATAGCCGCAAATAAGATCATCACAACAGCTACAACAAACGAAGCCATTCCGATACTTATATGAAATGTTTCTGAAATACCCTGCCACAAAACTGCAAGTGTTACGCCTCCAAATCCCGCATACAAGGCAAGTGTGATTCCATAAGCTGCAATAACAGAACCTACTATAATTATCACTATTTTTTTCAACCAATTCTTTGATGACATCATGTTCTTCCTCCATCTTCTGTAATTACATAAATAAAAAAGACTATAGAGCATACTGTTATGTTCAGAAACAGCAAAATCTATAGTCTTCTTTAACGCCGAGACAAGCATTTATATTGTTCTATATATACTGCATTGTATTGTTTTTGTCAATTTCCTTACTTCTTTATCATTCCAATTTATTTTTCACTTGACTATAATTTCATTTTTTTGCTAAATACGAAAGTTGCAAAAGACAAATGCACAAATGAAATCCAGAATGAAGATGCGCAGATCGTTGAGAATGCAATGTATTAAATTCTGGTCACATGGAAATTACAGCAGTCATCCCCCTGTGCCAGTGTCTTTGTCCGATGTAACTGTCCGCCTTCATTCCGGTAATTCCTCTCATCCATATTACACAGACACGGAACGAATTCAAAACAGTTTTCCCTCTTACCGAGCTTACAGATACCACATTCCGTATATGTATTATAGAATTCATCGATTCCCTTTTCGTAATGGAATTTCCAGTCAAGCTCATATTTTGATGTCTGGCTTGCTATACTTTCCTGCACTTTTTTATCCTGTACCTCATCTGTAAATAACATACATTTTTTATTTGCATGTGCCTTCACCATAAACGGCGAGTCAAATACGGCAGTTACCATCTCGTTTACAACATCGGGATCGATCTTATCCGGCTCTGCTTTATGTAAGGAGAAGACAAATGCTGCAATATACAGATTCATTTCCAATGAACTGCCCCCTATGTCCGGGGTTCTCAAAAGCATCGCCTTGAATTCGCGTTTTACCTTTTTCTTATAGTCTTTCATATCCATATCCGGATTTATCTCTGCAAGTCTGGCTAAGGCTGATTTAAAACATAACAATTCTACTGCTTTTGCATAAATTCCGTATTTCAGCATACTTATCATCTATCCTTTCGTTTTCCAATGGCTCTTATTTCTTCAGGATCTGTGCGATCTCACTTTAAAAAAGTGTACAGATCCATGCAACTACAGCACAGATCGGAATATAAATAATGAAATGTAATATGTGTGTCTTCTTGTTATATCCGAACATATGCGGACCCACAACACCTTTCAGTTCCGGGTAGAAATGTGGGAAGAAGTTCGAATGACAGAGAAGCACCCAGTCAAAAAAGCAGATATCATAGATCTCCATGCAATAAAGCATGATAAGGAATCGTGCAAAGAAATTTAAAAATCCATAATCATTTTTTACACCATCCCATACGCCTAGAACAACCGCACCTATAAACATAAGAAGTGCGATTACTTCTATGATCCAGCCGATTGCATGTGCACCACGGAACCGCTCTTTCGAATCTGGAATGGCTTCCAGATTCTCCTTTGGTGCAGACGAGAAAAACCTCTTATCCTGAATAAAACCGACTACTCCATATAAAATGAGGAAATACGCCACCCAGATCATAACCGTTGCAACTATCGTTATCACCATTTTACTCTCAACCTCCTAAGTACTTTAAGTTAGTTCTATCTAACGA
Organism: Clostridium sp. AF17-21AC; assembly: GCF_003461365.1. Classification (NCBI taxonomy): domain Bacteria; kingdom Bacillati; phylum Bacillota; class Clostridia; order Eubacteriales; family Clostridiaceae; genus Clostridium; species Clostridium sp. AF17-21AC. The sequence goes on along the minus strand of NZ_QTWY01000003.1, from coordinate 202,839 downwards.
TTATTATAGCATACTGACTTATGATTACAAGCCACTTTCCCCTTATAATTCCTTATATAAAAAGATGGGAGCCTGTGCTCCCACCTTCATAACCTAACTTAATTTTTCTACCTTGTTTCTCTGTATTCTCTTCAAAAATACATATCCCACTAAGCATGAGACAAATTCCGTAATCGGGAACGCCCACCAGATCAACGAAACACCCATCTGACCATTTCTTACAAAGAAAGAAAAAATAGCTGCCAATGGCAATATGATCACAAGCTGTCTGAGAAGTGATATGACAAGCGACTCAAGACCGCCATTCAATGCCTGATAGATTCCCTGATATGCCACATTGATTCCGGCAAATATAAAACTGATCGAGATAATTCTCATTGCACCGATAAAATACGCTCTTGACTGACCTGCATTGAACAGCGAAGCAAAGGCATTTGGAAAAATCTCTGTGATGAGAACGCCCAGGATCATCAATGCTATGGTATAAATAAGACCATAGCGGATTCCATCTTTGATCCTTTTTTTGCTTCCCATACCATATGCAAAAGCTATGATCGGCGTGATCGCATCTCTCAGGCCAAATGCAAGAAACAATACAAACTGCTGCACCTTATAAAACAATCCATATGCCGTCTGGGCGGAAGGATTGAACTTTAAAATAAGATTCATCGCATAAACCATAATTGACATAAGTGCCTGTGCAATGATAGCAGGAAGACCAATGGAATATATCTCTTTCATAGTTCTGGCACTTGGCTTCATATGTTTTATTCCATGTTCAAATTCCTTATTTAACTTCAGATGAAATACCAGAAGCAAACCGGCAGATACGATCTGTCCTATGACGGTAGCATATGCTGCTCCCGCTACTCCCATTTCCGGAACAGGGCCAATACCATAGATCATGATCGGGTCAAGAATAATATTTATAACAGCTCCCGCAACCTGACCGATTGTTGAATAAAGGGAACGTCCTGTTGCCTGTAATAATTTTTCAAATAATGAAAAGAAGATAATGCCAAAGGACAACACACAGCAAATCCGCAAATATGTTGTTCCCATCGAGATAACTTCCGGATCAACGGTCTGAGATGAGATATAGGCTTTCACTCCAAAGATACCAAATAACAGACATACCACATAAATAATTCCACCAAGAAATAAACTGTTACCTGCAACTCTTGCTGCTTTTTTCATATCTCTCTGCCCAAGTGTCATGGCAAGAAGTGCATTTGTTCCTACACCTGTTCCGATTCCTACAGCCACCATAAGCATCTGAACCGGAAATACCAGTGTGAGTGCATTTAATGCCGCTTCACTCCCCACCTTCATATTGCCTACAAATGCACTGTCCACGATATTATAGACCGCCTGTAATGCCATCGATAAGATCATCGGTATTCCCATCTGAACCATCAGCTTATTTACCGGCATCTCCCTCATCTTATTACTTTCCGCCATCTTAATTTAATCCTCCTTTTTCACACAAAAAAAGTGTGTACTTATCTTATAAGTTGGACTTACGCTGATAAGCTACACACTTTCTAATGGCAATATATAATTAAAAAAACGAGCAGCAAAACTGGATTTACGCATGTTTGCTACTCGTTCAAGACGTTATTATATTTCTCATTTTCGAAAAAGTCAAACGAAAAATTGGGATGGCTTTAATCCGACAATCCATCCAGTGAATTGCAGAAAGATAAAAACCGTCTGTTAAATTTCTCGTCCATATTGCCTGATATTCTCCAATAATAACTGATTCCTACAGGTATCCATATTCACTAAATCCACACCCGAAACAGCAATATCAATATCGCTTCTTTCCATCGCTGTACCTTTTGCCCTTGAACCATATAATATTACTTCTTGCACTACTCCACAATCTTAACTCTGCCCGACTTTCTTGGTTTGCTGTGTAGCTGCTCCTTTGATACATAACTTCCAGCCAGATGAATGCGGTTAAAATATGCCATATGAAACCAACTCCTTATCTGCTCTTATCCCGGACAAATAATGATCCGGCGTTTTTCTGTTACACTCATAGTTTACATTGAAATATCACGCAAAAAAAGTACGCACTTTTTTATTACATAGTCACCTTTTCGTAACCACTTACTTCATTAAAAAAGATCCAGCATATTATCCAGATAGACAGCCTCCCGAACGTGCAGTTGATATTCCGGTTTTGTCATGTAATAAAGCAAAAATTCCAAGATCAAGGCACTGCCAAGGCTTCGCCCTTCAATCTTAAAATGAGAAAATCCCCTCGGCAGATACGTTCCTTTTATATCATTGATTCCGATAAATCCCGGATTTGTCATTGCCTTTGAAAAACGATAACCTCCCATGACATCCAAAGCCGTACACTCATGCTCCGGGCAGTCCTCTCCAAGATTCTTGCGACTGACCGTTTCATAACATTTGCGTCTGTCCTTACAGCCAAAGGAACAACATTCATTACACAGGAATTCCACTTTATCCCTCTGCGACTGTGTCAGTGTTTCCCATTTGTCCCATGCCTTATTCAATCGGAAATCCGGCACAACATAACGGAAATCTTCCCGATCTGTCTCCTTTACCAACTCCTCAAAATCTGTCAGAACCTTTGTAGTTGATGATACAAAATAAAAACCCGGATACTGCTTTTTCAGGTAATCTAACAATAGATCCGAATGGACGATCACCCCATTTTCTGCCTTTCCATTTTTCTCAAATAATCTGCAAAGCTCGTTACATCTCTTATCTGCCAGATGCTCCTCGCAAAGCAGCGAGTTACTGAAGGTCAGCCGGGCTGAGATTCCATACTCGTCCATCAATTCCCGAGCATCCTCCGGATCACAATCACCATATCCAACACGTCCGCCACCCCACAGGCAGTCCGCCGGAGCACCATAGATCGAACCGATCTCGCACCAGTCATAGAAATATTCTCTGTGCTCACGGAACAATGGCAGGAAGATACGATACAGCTCATAGAATTCGAACAGTCCCGGCAAATGATAATATGCTGTTTTATCTGTATGAATACCTGCGTTTTTCGGTGCTTTACTAAATGTAATTGTAAATGGCTTCTGCATATATTACCTCATTTTATACTTTTTTTTACATTTTCCTTTATTTTATACTTTTTTACAAGATAATTTCTATAAAGTAAGAACGCCGATAGTTCCCGGCTCTCGAACGTGACCATTATATAAGAAAAAGCAACCCGGCAAACATGATCACCCCGATTACATTTGCTTTTGCCGGAAGTTTTGTTGGCAGGATCACGATTGCAAGCGGCAGCAGATTAAAAATACATGCCCATGCCGGAAGTGAAGTTTTTCCTGTCACAACAGCAATAAAAAATGCTGCCGCAAATACCAACATTCCCAGATATCCCAGATACATCGTATAACAGGTTGTCTTAAAGAAATCCCATACCGCGTGCAGAGCTTCTTCTGTCAGATTTAATTTTACAAAAAACCATTCAACCAGACAACAGAACAGATGATGCAATGCAAGATTGATAAACATGACAAGTGTTGCTATCAGCATGATCAGATAATATGTTTCTGAATACTGCTGCATCCAATCACAAAGAGCTATGTATCCGAATATCTCAAGCGTCATTGCACACACGCCCAACAACATCGCAACCGACAGATTCTTCAGTGGCATTCCATGAAAGGCTACCTTGGATTTTTCATAATCCTTAAAATTTGTCAGATCGACTTTTCCATTTGGAGCATATGTCAGAAATCCATCTGAAATCCCACACAATATATGCCCGATCAATGCCATCACCATAAATATTTTCCACTGTAACATAATATCTATTCTCCTTTATAAAAAAAATATGCCAATGCAGTTAGCCTCTGCTAACTATATTAGCATATTCTTCATCAACCATGCAAATGCTTTCGCCGTCCGGAGCACCATATTAAATTATAAACGTTTCCAGATCATCCGGGATCAGAAGATTCCCACTGAAATATTTTCTTCCTTCTTCATAATACAATTCTTTTCGATGTGAAAGATTCTGATCCTCTGTATGATACAGCAGCAGATTTTTCACATGCAATTCTTCTGCAAACTCACAGGCATTTTTCACTGTTGAATGATGCTTCTCGTATGGATGGAATATATCCGCCTGACCATCCAGACAAAATGCTTCGTGCAACAACCATGTACTGTTCTCTGCATACTTCTTTTCACATGGATTGTATGGTTCATCTCCGCAGCAGGTTAATCTCTCTCCATCTCCCAGTTCCATGCAGAAACCGAACTGTTTCGCTTTTGTGGATTGGATATCAAAAAATGTAACCCGTTTATTCAAAATTTCAACAGACTCTCCATTTTTAACTGCTATCAGATGCAGCCGTTTACCGATAAAATCTGTCTCTTTCTTTGGCAGAAGTTTTCTGGCCAGATCAAGCAGCAGATCAATGACTTCATCATGTGCATATATCACAGCTTCGCCTTCATATTCGCCCTGCTTCATATGCTGGCATATCATACGGATCATCCATATGATACCCGTAATGTGATCGATATGTTTATGTGTCACAAAGATAGTTCTAACCTCTTTCCAGTCAATTCCAGCATGCTTTAACTGATGCAGAATGGCACTTCCACCGCCACCATCCACCATAAAATATTCCTCATTTTCCTGCAACACAAAACAGGTGTTATAACATTCCGTAACAAGTGCATTTCCTGTTCCAAGCATCGTAATATTCATAAAGTATCACCTTCTTCTGATCGTTCCTTTTGTTCTTTCCATCACCCATGCAAATGCCTTCGCCGTCCGGATTCCCGGTTCTTTAAAATGATTTCCCGAATTCCATTCCAGCATACTGTCAATCTCCTGCTCCTGCAGCCATCCATACAATTCCCTGATACAATCGCCTACCGCAGCCATAACCTGATTCTTCGTTCTTTCTTCCCGATCACCAATACTCAGATAAACAGCAGGGCTTGCAATCCCATATTCTTTCACATACGAAAGAAATCCCGGAAACCAAACCGATGGGGATGCTGCCGCTATCCCGGCAAACCTGTCCGTCTGGCAGGATGCCCAAAGTGCAAACAGCCCCGCAAGGGAATATCCACCAAGATAATAAGTCTTACTTTCATCCTTACACAATTCCAATATCTGTGCCAGTAACGCCGACGCACCCTCACCAAAATCTTCATTTCCAAATACAGCAGGTGCTCTCCACGGAGACAGATCCTGATTCCAGCTATCTACTTTAACTGCGATCATCTGAAATTCCAGAGAAGTCCTCTTCTTTATCTCTGAAACCTCATTTTCTATATCATGCACATCATGATCTCCCACTGGCTGAATCAATACAATATTTGCTTCCGGATCACCATATTTATATACAACCATTTTTGCTCTCCAAATTTAAATATATTATTATAATATCTGAAACATCACCACTCCGCAAACACATAATATACTTCCCTTTCTCCTGAAATACCAGACAGCATAACGCTATCTGATCAAGGCACTTCGATTATATTGCTGACTCTGATATACGTTCCATTTATATATGCCTCAAGCCAGATCGATGTATCCGGATATGTATATTCTGTCGGCAGCTGCAATTCACCTCCTGCTGCTCTATCCAAAAGAAGCGAACCATCCCGCTCAATATGCCAGCCCAGATTATCATATCCTTCGACTTCATCTCTTGTGATCACGCCATTTTCATAAGTCAGGGTAAATGCTTCAACAACCGGTGTTTCTGCAATTAACTGATATCTGTGCGAAAAATACCGGATACTTCCAAATCTTCCGTTTTTCTTTTTATACACAACCGTTGCATCGCAGTCTCTGAAATTAATACCGGCTTCCCTGCCAACGATCGAGCCGGTTTCAGGTCCGGGTGTTCCAACCATACCTGATACATTTACATTTATCCAGTCTTCAGAACCATAAATTTCTCCGCCTGCAATTCCTACATACGTTCCTCCGGACACATATGCCTTTTCAAAAGTGATATTCTTCATCTGCAAGGAATAAGAATATCCTACAAATCCGCAATGTCCACCGTATTTTGTATCTATATGCATATTTTTTATTATATGATTTTGTCCATCTATAAGCCCCACAAATGTAGTGTGCTCAAGATATCTATCCGGTCTGTACCATCCGCCCATCGGAACCCATTCCAGACCGTCAAGATCTATATCCGCCTCAAGGTAGAGTTCCACGGAATCATTATACCCTTTGACTGCATTGACATAATACACAACTCCAGCCAGTTGTTCCTTTGTTTCTACATGAAACACGGGAGCATTTTCTAATGCCCAGTCCGTGTCCGCAATCTCCATGATCGAGCCGGTATCCCCATAATTTTCCCAGTCTGTTTTTGTCGGATCATAGTCCTTGTTGTTATAGGTTTTCAAGTTACCTCGTCCGGCAGCATACTCCGGATCTGGATACGGATAGTCCCCATAAACACTGTCCTCTGAGTCTGCATATGAATATTCTTCATAAGTACTGTCTTCCAGATCTGCATCTGTATAATTCTCATATATTGATCTTGGAATAAATATGCCGAAAAGCACTCCGAATATAATTATAAATATTTTCCACATAGTAATTTCCCCTTCCCAATTATATAAACCCTATCTTTTTGTTACTACTGTATCAAAGACATATTTTTCTTTTATCTGCTTTAACATCTCCATATGCGGCATCTGCAAATGCTTCTGCTGATCCTCCTCCGATTCCCATTCCTCTACGAGCAGCAGTTTGTCCGGATCTTCGACATCCTCATAATAATTATATGACACACATCCTTTTTCCTTCCGAATCTGATCTAAAATCCCGGATGCCATCACAGCCTCAACAAATTTCCCTCTCATCCCTGATTTTGTTGTATATCTGACAAGCAAAACGATGTTTTTCATTTTTTCTCTCCTGTTATTTATAATTTTATTAGTCATGCCTAACCTCCGTAATTATAGCATGCCTTTATTAAATTATAAATTTTCCACCGCATATAGCTTCCTTGTCTGTTTCCGGTTACGTCGGCGTCCCAACCTCGATCAGATTTCCATCCAGATCATAGAAACGAACCACCTTCTGTCCCCAACTGTGAACCATAAGTGGATTTACATATTCAATCGATGGATATAACCGCTCCAGCTTTTCAACAAAAGCTTCGATATCCCGCTCCTCAAAATATAGCTCGGCGGAATTATTGTGGGATATCACATCTCTTTTTAGAAAATCTTTCCATATCCTCTCATCCTGCAATACAAGTCCTTCCGTCAGGATCAGATTTCCGTCATTATCTAATATTGGTTCGAGTCCAAACAGATCATGGTAAAATTGCTTTGACCGTTCAATATCTTTCACAACAATTAACACATTCCTCAGTCTCATTCCACACCTCCATATTTTTATCTGTTTTAAATGATTTCCGGTCTTTCACATAAAAAGTCACATTTACCTTCGGACTCAAACAGGCACTTGTATTTACCGGCACTATGCATCTCATTACGAAATCTTTGGTAATGTCAATATATAATTAACTGGATGCAGTTATAACTCCACCTTTATTTTTTCTATTTTCTAATATATGACTCTGCCATAGACAGCAGCGTTTCTCTGTTGTTCAACTCAGGACTGCCAAGCACCTGATTCAGAAGCTCCTGCAGGATATCGCCGATCTCTTTTCCCGGCTTTACGCCAAGTGCGATCAAATCCTTTCCATTGATGGCAAGCTGTTTAATCGTCAGACAATCTTTCGCATCCGTGATCTCCTGATACAATTTCTCCAGATGCTCGATGCTGCCTCTCCGTTCTTCTAACTTATAATCACTCTGCGCCGCCATATCCGCCCGGCGGATCTTGATATAATAAGGGAAGAAATCTGCTCCCATCCTGCTGAGTGCTTTTCGGAAGGTTGTCTTTTTCAACATCTCCCCTAAACCATAATCATGCCACAGCACCATCTTGCATACCAGATCTGTCGTTTCATTGTCAAACCGCAGTCTGCGAAGCACCTTACGGGCAATCTCTGCCCCCTTCTCATTATGTCCATAGAAATGGTCGATACCATTTTCATCCACGGTATGACATTCCGGCTTTCCCACATCATGAAGCAGCGCAGCCCATCTGCATACTGTAGTTGGCTCGATAACCTTAACTGCTTCCATTGAATGAACGCCTACATTGTATTTATGGTATGGATTATTCTGCGGCTGTTCCATCATTCGGTCAAATTCCGGCAGGATATATGCTGTTATGCCTGTCACATATGCTTCCATCAATTTCTCCGGATGCGAAGAAGTCAGCAATTTGTCAAGCTCCACGCGGATACGTTCGGCACTGATATCCTGTAAGAACTGTGCCCGCAGGATCATCGCCTTTCTGGTATCCCTCTCGATCGTGAAATCAAGCTGGCCTGCAAACCGGATCGCCCGAAGGATTCTCAGAGCATCTTCATCAAATCGTGCCAGCGGATCACCGACCGCCTTGATGACCTTATTGTCCAGATCATCCATTCCACCGAACAGATCGATCACACCTGCTGAAGGACTGTATGCCATAGCGTTGATCGTAAAATCCCTACGCTTCAGGTCTTCTTCTAAATTTGCAGTAAATTCCACAGAATCCGGTCTTCTGTGATCGGAATATTCTCCATCCACCCGGTAGGTGGTTACTTCATATGCCTCTTTACCAAACATAACCGTAACCGTACCATGCTTAATTCCGGTATCGATCGTCCGTCTGAATAACGCCTTTACCTGTTCCGGTCTTGCTGCTGTCGTAATATCCCAGTCTCCCGGTTCTCTGCCAAGAATACTGTCTCTCACGCATCCACCAACAATATAGGCTTCATACCCGGCAGCTTCCAGTGTCTCTATTACCTTTTTCGCATTCTCCGGCATCCTGATCTCCATATCACAACCTCCTCCTTGGGTATTTCTATGCCTTTCTGTACACAATACCATTACTTTATTTTTTGATAGGGTATCTCTCATCTTCTCTTCTATTATACCCTATGATCTATCCTTCACTTGGGTATCACTTCTGTTTTCTAGCTGTCATACCCACGCGCCTACCCTTCGGCGGGGTATTAACAAGATTTTTCATCCAATATACCCTCAAGCGCCACCATCTATACTATATTTCATGATATCAATTGAAAACAGCATATTCCATACCAAATATATATTACATTAAAATAGGTGATAACAATCTATTAATATGTTTGTTATCACCTATTGCAAGTATCATAAATTCCTCAAAATCAGATACACTACTTATCTATCATCTGCTAATAGCCGGTGTTCCTCTTAGTATGCCTTTCCAAAGTATACCATAGTCTTTGCTGGCTTACCGCAATGTACACAGACATCGGACAAATGCTCCTGCTCAAATGGCATACATCTGGTTGTTGCACCGGTCTCATCCTTGATTGCTTCCTCACAGGCTCTGTCGCCACACCACATAGCCTTGATGAATCCCTGCTTTCTTGTCAGAATGTCAGTGAATTCTTCCCAGTTATGAGCCTCATGTGTATTGGCATCTCTGTGAGCAGTTGCCTTTGCAAGCATGTCTGCCTGCATCTTCTCAAGGATCTCTCCAACTGCTTCTGTAATATTATCTAATGAAACAACTGTCTTTTCTCTATTATCACGACGCACGATAACTGCCTGACCAGCTTCAATATCCTTTGGTCCGATCTCGATACGAACAGGGATACCACGCATCTCCTGCTCAGAGAATTTCCAGCCTGGGTTCTTATTAGAATCATCCAGCTTAACTGTGAACTTCTCAGAAAGAGCAGCCTTGATCTCCTGTGCCTTTTCAAGAACACCTTCCTTCTTCTGGTTGATCGGAATGATCATAACCTGTGTAGGAGCGATTCTTGGTGGAAGCACCAGGCCGCTGTCATCACCATGAACCATGATGATCGCACCGATAATTCTGGTTGACATACCCCATGAAGTCTGGTGTACATACTGTAATTTATTATTTGCGTCTGTATACTGAACGCCAAATGCCTTGGCAAATCCATCTCCGAAATTATGGCTTGTACCGGACTGAAGTGCCTTACCATCATGCATCAGAGCTTCGATCGTATAAGTAGCCTCTGCACCTGCAAACTTCTCTTTATCTGTCTTACGTCCCTTGATCATAGGAATAGCCAGAATCTGCTCACAGAAATCAGCATAGACATTTAACATCTGGATGGTTCTTTCCTCTGCTTCTTCTGCTGTAGCATGTGCCGTATGACCTTCCTGCCATAAGAATTCCATCGAACGAAGGAAAGGTCTGGTTGTCTTTTCCCAACGAACAACTGAACACCACTGGTTATAAACCTTTGGAAGATCTCTATATGAATGAATGATATTCGAATACAGATCACAGAACAGAGTCTCTGATGTAGGTCTTACACATAAACGCTCCGGAAGTGGATCCAATCCACCCTGTGTTACCCATGCAACTTCAGGTGCAAATCCTTCTACGTGATCCTTCTCCTTCTGAAGAAGACTTTCAGGAATGAACAATGGCATATATACATTTTCTACGCCTATTTCCTTGAATCTTCTGTCGAGTTCCTTCTGTATATTTTCCCAGATGGCATAACCGGCCGGTCGTAAAATCATGCATCCTCTTACACTTGAATAATCTGTAAGCTCTGCTTTCTTTACAACATCTGTGTACCACTGGGCAAAATCTTCGTCCATGGAAGTAATAGCCTCTACTAATTTCTTTTCATTAGCCATCTCAATTTTCTCCTTTATATACTTATAAAAATAATTCTATCGTGCAGCCTTTTAAATGTGTCTGACATCTATACCTGTCCTTTAAAAAGTTACATACCTTCTGTCATTATATAGATATAACCTGATATTTTCAAGGGATTTTTGCCGGTTCTGCCAGAATGTAAAACATTTTTTCTTGCAATTTGCACTGTTTCTGTATATATTATCCATGATGAAAAGCACTAAACACAGGAATGAAAAATCATTTGTCTGCAACGGATGATCTTTCCATATTCCAAACAAATAATGAGGGTAAAATAATGAATAAACAGGAGTCAAATACATCTTTCCATTTGAAAGGCGAATCAACAAAAACCGGAAAACTTCCGGTCTCTGAACAATATCTGGAAGATAAGGAAATCCAGGATCAGACAGAACAATTAAAAAATCAGACAGATATATCAACAGAAGGTCTGACAGAGACAGCCATTCTTCGTTTAAAAGCGGAGCAAACTTCTGCAAATAAGTCAAATGGTATCTCCGGTGCCACTTACAGCATCAGCACCTCCTACCACGAGGCAGTTGGGGAACAGCAGGCATCTCTGACAAGACAGCGCAAGAACCGCCATACCTTTGCAATCGTCCGGAAAACCATAACACTTGTTGTAATCTTTGCAATCCTGGTTGCAGGTATCTACTTCCTGTCCACACATCTCCGGAATCTGAAGCCACACGATGACAAATCCATGCAGGAGCTTCTCTGTGAATCAAAATGGACAATAGAAGATCTTGGCAGTTTCATATTCACAGAAGACAACAAAGTGATCAAAAAGAAAGGCTCCACCGAAACTGGAACCTATGAAGTAACAGATGACGACATTTTGATCATGCATTTCAAAAAAGAAGATCTGAGTTATCTGTTGGAAACCAGTTCAGATGGAACCGTAAAATGGGTACACAGCTATAATGGCTTTGAAGAAGTCATTATTCCGAATACCATTCCAATTACAAAATAATATTAAAATTCATCCAGCTCGATGATCTCAAAGGCTTTGCCCTCCGGCTCATTCTTAAAGATCATATGCTCACCCGTCACCGGATGTTCGAATTCCAGTCTGGATGCATGCAGACCGATCTGCTTATAAGATTTCTTTGTTTTCTGGAACTTTGGATTATACTTTGTATCGCCCCAGATTCCGGCTTTTTTACCAGCCATCTGTACACGGATCTGATGGGTTCTGCCTGTGATAAGATTGATCAGAACATAACTTAAGATTCCATCATCTGTCTCTATGACATCTAACACTTCATAATCCAGCTCCGCTAATTTGGCTCCCGGCGTATCTTTATCCACAATTCTTGTGACATTTGTCTTGTTATCGTGAATCAGATAATTCGTAATCGTTCCGGCATCATTCGGAAGTTCTCCGGTTAAGATTGCCTGATAATATTTGACCATCTCGCCATCTTCACTCTGCTTTGACAGCTTCGAAGCAGCCTCCTTGTTCTTGGCAAATAACATAATGCCGCCAACCGGACGATCCAGTCTATGGATCGGAGCCAGATATGGTTCCTCTGTCCGATGCTCTTTCTCAAAAATGCGAAGCTTCAACATACTGACCATATTTTCAGAATTCTTCTTGTCCGGCTGGGATGGCAGCCCATACGGCTTCACCGCAACCAATATATCATTATCTTCATATAATACTTCTATCTTCATCTGTTATCTCCTTATCAGAACCTATCAAAATCCAAAGCTCTGATGCACACTCTCCCATCTGTGCAGGCTCTGTCCTCACACTTTTTCACTACATTCTGAATCGGTATCCAACGCCCCATACAGTTTCGATGTACTGTGGCTTAGATGTATCAAATTCGATCTTCTCACGGATCTTCTTGATATGAACCGTAACGGTTGCGATATCTCCGATACTCTCCATATTCCAGATCTTGTTAAACAGTTCATCCTTTGAAAATACCTTATTCGGATTGCTTGCAAGGAAAGTCAGAAGATCGAATTCCTTATTTGTAAATACCTTCTCTTCTCCATCCACATAGACACGACGATCGGTCTTGTCAATCTTTAATCCACGGATCTCAATGACATCATTCTGCAATGCGGTTGAACCAATCAGACGCTCATATCTGGAAATATGTGCCTTTACTCTGGCAACCAGCTCACTTGGACTGAATGGCTTTGTTACATAATCATCAACACCAAGTCCAAGTCCACGGATCTTATCAATATCATTCTTCTTTGCTGTAACCATGATGATCGGAATATCCTTCTTCTCACGAATCTGACGACAGATTTCAAATCCATCCAGATCCGGAAGCATCAGATCAAGCAGGATCAGGCTGTAATCATTCTCTAATGCCTTATCCAGACCCTTTGCTCCATTTGTCTCTATCTCAACCTCAAAATCATTCAACTCCAGATAATCCCGCTCCAGCTCTGCTATGCTAAGTTCATCTTCAATTATCAGTATTCTGCTCATCTTTATTTTCCTCCTTGATGTATTTCTTCAATGTGAAATAGATCGTTGTACCTTCACCTTTCTTACTGGTCGCCCAGATCTTTCCACCATGTTCTTCCACGATCTTCTTGCAGATAGCAAGCCCCAGTCCGCTTCCACCTCTGGAACGTCTTGCACTGTCTGCACGATACGTTCGGTCAAATATATGCGGCAGGCTCTCTTTGTCGATCCCCCGTCCATCATCATTGATCGATACCTTGATCATTTTCTCACTTTCTTCTATAGAAATGTCAATATGACCTTCCTCTTTATCTGTATACTTGATCGCATTTGTCACAATATTGTTGATAACACGCTTCAACTGATCCGGATCAACAACAACCTTTACATCTTCCGCACAATAATTGTTATAGTTCAGTGTCATATTATGTGATAACAGATCTGCCCGAACCTCTTCCATACAGTCATTAAAATAGTCTTTTACCGATACTCTGTGGAATTCATACGGAATCGCATTGTTCGTGATATTGGTATATAGCGACAATTCGTTGATCAGCGCATCCAATTCATTTGCCTTATTATAGATCATCTTCAGATAACGATCCTGCTTCTCCGGTGTGTCTGCCACACCATCCATCAGACCCTCAACGTATCCTTTGATCGTTGTGATCGGAGTTTTCAGATCATGAGAAATGTTACTGATCAGCTCCCTGTTTTCTTCCTCATACTGCATCTTAAGCTCAACCGATTCATTCAGGCGCTCTCTCATGTCGTTAAATGACCGGCATAATTCTCCAATCTCATCTTTTCTTCCATCACTGACCTCTACCGGCTCTCCCAGATTCCCGGTACCAATCTCCTCTGCTGCCTCCTTCAGACGAACCAGCGGACGGATGAACTGTACATATACCAGTGTCGACAAAGCAGTTGTCAGAACCAGCATGATCAAGAACATCATAAGGATAAATCCAACCAGCGCACTCTTAAACTGGCTGACGTAATTACCATAATATGTAACCAGGAAAATACTGATCGATTTGCCATTGATCTGATAATCGATCTCATTACACAGATATGCCTGTGGAGATGTCAGCATATATTCATAAGTTTTGCCATATTTTCCAAATGCATATGAACCCTGATCGCCCATTTCCCCGGAACCGGACTCTGATGAACTGTTTTCTACTTCCTCCTGCTTGATTCCCTTCTCACCATTTATATAGATTTCACGTTTGGTAAGTAAAGACGCTTCCAGTTTTTCTACTTCATCTTTTATACCGGAATATGTAAATTCACCATCAATATAGACAAGCACCGATGTTCTGTAATTTCCGGCTTTCTGGTTCAGACTGTCCAGATATTTCTTATCATAGAATTTGCCCGGATCTGTCTGCAGATCCTCCTGCACATCCGACATGATGATCGACAGATTCCGGTATGTTTCCTTAATCGGATCGCTGATCGAATATAATGACTGTATACTGTAACCGTCACCAAACATTTCTGACAAATAACTTCGTCCAATCACAATCGTACCTACCAACATGATCAGCACGATAAAGATCCAGACGGAAACCAACGCCCATTTAACTTTTTTTATGATCTTCATATGTTTTCCTTTATAATTGTTTTTCCTCGCAATGCTCCAGATTTCTCTCGCATTGCTCCAGATTGCTCTCGCATCGCTCATCTCGTAATCCTTCGGATTGCTCTCGCAATGCTCATCTCGTAATCCTTCGGATTACTCTCGCAATGCTCATCTCGTAATCCTTCGGATTGCTCTCGCAATGCTCATCTCGTAATCCTTCGGATTACTCTCGCAATGCTCATCTCGTAATCTTTCAGATTACTCGATGTCCGTGCTTCGCACTATCAGATCATAAAAATAAATCAGGTCTTGTGCAAGCACAACCTGGTTTATTTTTATGATCTGGCATTGCTCGGCATACGCTCATTATATCACGGATTCAATTTCTCTTATATGAAGTTTTTATAAAGAAAGACTAACAGATGGATGAAGCTGGCATATGTTCTTATTTATTCTTCTTACCAAATAATCGTTTTTTCTTTTTTCCTCCGGCTTCTGCTGCCGCGATCTCCCGTCTGGTCTGCTGCATTTCCCGGATCACGGTATCCAATCTCTGATACCGTTCCTCTGCCCGCTCATCCTGTTCCTTCATAATAACATCCATCTGCTTTGCGATCTGCTCTGTTGCTTCCGCAGTTACTGCCTGACTGATCGGCTTGATATTCTCCTTTATCGAATTTCCCACAATCTTCGTCATCATCGACTGGAACTGTACCAGCTTAAAATCAACAATCCGCTCCTGATCCTCACCCGGCTCCTCCGTGATCTGGGTAACTGTATTGACCAGTTCCGAGGTGAAATCTGTTTCAACCTCCTTCGATGCCGTTTCAACCGGAACTCCATTTTCCAGAATATCATACATTTTCTGCACCAGTTCATGGATCGCCTTTAACTGGATCCCCCGATCCTTCAGCTCCTTTATCTTCTTCAAAATTCTGATATCCTGCTCATCATAGTACCGATGTCCCATATCATTTCGCTTGATCCTCATATCCAGTTCTTCTTCCCAGTAGCGAAGCACATGTGGTTCAACATCCACCATTTTTGCCGCCTCTTTTATCAGATATTTATTTCCCATTTGAATAGCACCCTCCTGATATTTTTTGTGAACCTCCCAGAAGGCCTGTCCACTTCACAAAATAATTCTACATTTATCTTCCCCTCTCTACAATTCTTATCGTGAGCATTCTTTTTACAGCTTTCTACATAAAAATACATCCCGGTCAGAACGTTATCCGGATTCCTTTTCAGCTTCCGGGCAACATCTCCAACCGGGATGTAATATCATATATTTGCAGGCTAATTATTGATCTTTACGATCTTATAAACCCCATCCGATGTCATGCGAAAATAAATATTCTTACTTGCTGAACCGATCAGCCATGCATCACCATCCCTGCTCTTCCGCAGGTTATCGATCGCATCGGTTCCTACTGCCTCCAACAGCTTATCTGTGAAGATCTGATCAGCCGGGATTGCCATCAGCTCATCTATATTTGCAATGGACTCTCCGCTTCCAAGTTCCTGCGGATAGTTCAGGATCTCAGACAAGCCATTGACATCCTTATTCTGGAACACCGTTATGATCTGTTGTGCAAATGCTTTACTTTCCGCCTCTGCATGCTCAATTACATCTTCTCTCTCATCATAATGATCCTCAAATGAAAGCAACGGAAGGATACTGTCTACAACTGAATCCTCTGCTGTTACATAGATGTACAGACAATAATGAATATTCGTATCACTCCAGAAAACAACCCTGCCTGGATTCAGCTTATAATACGTTGCATTGTATCCCTGAACCCCTGATACCAGCATATCTCCGGTACCGGTATTCGTTACCCCTGCCAGATCAAAATCACTGTATACCGCAGACGCAAGGAACTGACAATCAATTCCGTTATAAACAAATTTTATACAGGCGATCTCTTTATTTTTGATCTCGTATGAAACATCCTTAACCATATTTGAAGAAGCAACATCAATGATCATGCCAAGCCGCTTAAAATCCTCCGGACCACTGACCGGGCCGTCAGTTACAACCTCTGTTGTCTCTTCTTTTGGCTGACTGTCGGCTTTTCCACAAGCAGTACAGACCGCAAGTAATCCTGTTAAAATGCACAGACTATAAATCCATTTTCTGAACTTCTGCACGTTATTTCCTCCTAATGGCAGCCATTCTGCTTGCACTTATACTGCATATTTGGATCGGTTGGATCCCATGTGTGCCAGGATGGCAGCTTATATGCAGTTGGCTTTGGAAATGGATCACTGCCCTTTTTATTTATGATCGTAACCTTTGTTCCGACCTCACAATTATCATATAACCATTTTGCATCTCCGGCGGTCAGTCGGACACATCCGTGAGAGCAGGTTGTCCCCAGCTTGTTATATGCATATACACTGAGTGCGTTATTATTATTTACATCATTATAATATACGGAATGGAACAAATATCCTTCATAGATACCGGTACACCACTGTCCCCAGCAAGGTCCCATCAGTTCATGCCATCTGTAGTGACTCTGTGTATGGAAGGTTCCAAGCGGTGTGCTCTGACCTGTAGAACAAATAAAGGAACGGACCGGAATGATATAACCCTTATCTCCATCCTTCGCATATACCGTAACAACATTTGAATACTTATTTACAATGATCTCATAAGAATCCTGCTTGCCAATAACATCATCCACTTCTACCGCACGTTTTCCGTTTGAGCAGAAATAGAACTTATAACCATCCACATATGCCCATTTCTTGCGGTACATCACACCATCCGTACCGAAATAATAATAGGCATCCTTGATCTTCTTATAACCTGTCTGCGGATGTCCGTTATTATCGCAATAGTATGTATTTCCATCTATAGTGACAAGCCCTGTCGCATTTGCAAGTTTTCCATCTGTCCGGAAAATATAGATCTTACCGCTGATCGTATGTGGACCTGTATATGCCGTTCCATTCTTATCAAAATAATACTTATTCTTGTCAACGGTCTTCCATGCTTCCTTCACAGCCGCACCATCAGATTCAAAATAATAATACTTGCCATTGATCTGTTTCAGTCCGGCTGCCGCATATCCAGTATCCTCCATATAATAAAGCTTTCCATTATATGTTATGAACTGATTTCTGTAGAGCACACCATTCTTATTGAAATAACAGGTATGTCCATCGACAGTTGCAAGTCCGGTTGTTGCCTTTCCGTTACTGCCAAAATAAAACTTCTTGCCATTGATCGTGCGCCATTCATTCTGGATCATTCTTCCATATTTTGTAAAATAATAATACGTTCCCTTTACCTTTTTCAGACCGGAGAATGTATATCCCTTATATCCAACAAAATAAATATTTCCATTTACTGTAAAGAACTTGCTTTTCTGAAGTACGCCATTCTTATTAAAGAAATAACGATGTCCGTCAATCGTACAGAAACCTGTCTTTGCCTTTCCATCATAGCCAAAGTAGAACTTTTTGCCGTTGATCGTTTTCCAGGTCTTAACTGCCATTCTGCCCTTTTTGCTGAAGTAATAATAAGTTCCCTTTACCTTCTTCAGGCCGGAAAACGTATGTCCCTTATATCCAACAAAAAAAGTCTTTCCATTTACCTTGAAAAATTTGCTCTTCTGCAGCTCACCCTTATCATTAAAGTAATACCGGTTGCCATTAATCGTACAGAAACCCGTTTTTGCCTGTCCGTTATAGCCAAAGAAGAATTTCTTACCATTGACTACTTTCCAGACCTTCTTCTGCATTCTGCCATACTTATCAAAGAAATATCTGGCATCACCGATCTTCTTTTTACCGGTAACTGCCTGACCATTTTTCTTACTGAAATAATAGGTCTTTCCGGAAAGAACCTTCCAGCCCTTTACTGCCTTTCCATTCTCGTAATACTTCCGGCCGCCTTTTACATTTACCCAGCCGTTTTTCACTGTTGCCAGTTCTGCACCGGCTGTTGTCTGTAATTCTGCATCCGTAGCCTCTGCCTCATTTTCAGATGTATAAGCCTCTTCCGCTCTGGATGGTATTGATATTGCTCCTGCCATACATACGGCAAATGCCATCACCGCCAGTAAACCTCTAAGTATCTTTTTCATTGTTCTCTCCTCATCTAAGATATTCTTGAATATTTTCGATTCACCTGCTGTCTCCGTATTCCGATCACAAGTCCAATCTCCATTAATGTACATATGATGGCAGAACCACCTGCACTGATAAATGGCAGCGATACACCTGTATTCGGAAAGAAATTCACAGCCACACAGACATTGACTATAATCTGGAAAATGATATGTAAGATCACCCCGATCACAACCACACTTGCATATATATTTCTGGACTCTTTCACAACAATAACCATCTGATACAAAAGATATCCAAACATCAAAAACATAATAATAACACCGATCAGTCCAAGCTCCTCACAGATGATAGCAAAGATCATATCATTCTGTGCTTCCGGAATGTTGCTCAGCTTCTGTGTACCATTTCCAAGTCCCTTGCCAAGCAATCCGCCGCTTCCGATCGCATACAGAGACTGTAATGGCTGATAGCCAAGCGTACCTGCATACCGTTCCGGATCCAGCCATCCGAAGAATCTCCGAATCTGATATGGGTATTTGTCCATCTCACTGTCAAGCGGCATATTCGCCTTTAACCACATGATAAAGATAACAATCATTACAATACCAACCGCTGCAATGATCAGATGCATTTTGGGATGTTTTCCAACAATAAATGTCAGAATAAATACCATGAGCATAAGGATCAGGCAACTGCTCAGATTGGATGATATCTTCAATATCAGTCCCGCCTGAAGTGCAACTAACAGCCATAAGATCAAGGTATATCTGAATTTATCAAATTCCTTCCAGAAACGGTTCACATACCAGCCCATAAAAACGATCATACAGACCTTTGTTGCATCCGCAACCTGAAGCTGCATAAATCCCAGATTCAGCCATCTGGTCGCACCACCGGAATTAATACCAAGTGGTGTCTTTAACATAACGATCAAAACCAGAGATATAACATACGCCAGGATTCCACATTTCTTGATCAGCTTATACGGAACCCAGTTAAGGAATGCAGCAATAATAACTCCAAGTGCCATTACCTTCAACTGCTTTTTAAAGTAATATGCCGAATCGTAATTCGTGACGCGGCTGATCGACGATGTATAACTGGACGCACTGAAGATCATAATAAGTCCAAATGCCATAAGGAACACAACTGCAACTATGATCTTGATCTCTACTCCTGGGGTATAGGTATATCCTTTTTTCTCTGTCTGTCCGTTCTGTTCCACTTTTCCCCGAACACTCATATCCTGTCCGTTTGAAACCATGGTTACCCCTTTCTCACTTTAACGAATTTTTTATTTAATAGTAAATGTAAATTTCTCAACCAGCTTATCGGTATCATCATATACATATAAGGTTGCATCTCCCTTGATCGCAGATGACGGATCAATGCTCATCCATGTTGTATAACGATCCTTTACCTCTCCAAATGTAATGTCATTGCTCTTTGTACCATCTGAATATATTACATACCCTTTCAGACTCATAGATGCATCATTTTCATTCAGATACATAGTATGTACATAGATCGTCTTGCTGGAATCCGCAGATGTCTTCTTATTTTTGTAATCATCCAGTTTATCATTTACAAATGATTCTACTGTCCATCCGATCAACTTTGTATAATCATCTTCTGCCGAACCATAATCTGCATAACGAAGATCACAGAGATAACTCATCGTTGTCTCATCACTGCGATCCTTATGATCCTTTACATAAGCTGCTTTTGCCTTGTTGATCTTATCCGTTACATCTTTCTTTGTAACCTGCTCGTATTTCTCAACAGCACCCTTGTAATCCTTGCTCTTGTAAAGAGAGCTTCCCCATTTTGTATAAGCACTGTCAATCTTCTTTGTGCAATCTTTATACTTGGAATCCACCTCACCGTAAGTCTTGATCGCATCCTCAAACTTCTTATCTGCCAGATATGTCTCTGCCTGCTTGATCAGACACTCATTTGCCTTATCGGAATAATCGGAATATTCTGATTTCAGGAACAGCTCTTTTGCTGCCGCATACTCTTTAGCTTCCATTTTGTCAGATGCATTATTGTAGTAACATTCCTTGATCTTATCTGCGGCATCCTTATAATCTCCGGCTGTCTCGTATGCCTTGACTGCCTCATCATATTTCTTCTGCTCTGCAAGTGTCTCACCATTCATGTAAGAACACTCTTTTACTTTTTCTGCCGCTCCGGTATAATCTCCTGCCTTTGTATAATACTCAGCAGCTTCTGTATATTTCTTCTCACCGTAGAGCTTCTCTGCCTGATTGAAATAACACTCTTTTGCCTTATCTGCTGCATCCTTATATTCATCTGCAACTGTTTCCAATGCAATTACTTTCTCATAAGATGCCGCCGCATCAATATAATTGCCTTCTTCTGCAAGACTTGCTGCATACTCATAATATACGCCGCCATTTACCTTAGTCTCTGCATCCTTCATCCAGCCGGCTTTCTTATACAGTTCAACTGCATCATCGATCCGTCCATCCTTATAAGCCTCTTCTGCCTTGTTATAATTCAGATACTTTGGAACAACATAAGCAGCTCCACCGCCAAGAGCAAGAACAACTACGATCAGAATAATGATCAGTGCTACTTTTCCACCCTTGCCTTTTTTCTCTTTTGGCTGCTTTGGTGTCTTTGGTTCTTTTGAAGCCTTTGGAGCTTTCGGCTGTTTCGGAGCCTTTTCCTTTTTTGACTTTTTATCTTTCTTTTTTTCATCCTTTTCATTTACAGGCATACCACCCATAGCACCTGGCTGGCCAGGGATTGGTCTTGGCTGAAATGGTGGGATCCCATTCTGTGGTGCTGCACCCGGCTGACCCTGCATTGGTCTTGGCTGGAATGGCGGAACCATCCCATTTGGTCCCGGCATCGGACGGCCATTTGGTCCCGGCATTGGGCGGCCGTTTGGTCCCGGCATCGGCATTCCCTGATTCTTCAGCATATCGGCTGACAGAACCGTTGTACCTTCTTCATCCTCATTTTCTTCAACCTTCTTATCCAGATCAACTGCCTTTAATACAGTCGTCCCTTCTTCTTCCATTTCATCTGTATCAACAACAGCAGCATTTGCCTCTTTGCTGATGTCCGGCAATTCCTTTCCTATATCCTCATTTTTTGATACATCTGCTACCTGGGAAGCTACATCCTCCATTCCGACACTGTTACCGTTGTCAGCTGCCATATCCTCAACTTTTTTCCCGCAAACAGGACAAACCTTCATATCCGGTCCAAGTTCGCAACCACAATTATCACAATACATGACAGTTCCTCCTTATTTAATCTTGAAGAAAAATTCTTCATTTGAAAGCTGTATCGTACTATTATCCGGGATCACAACCTCAATATTGCTGTAAAGCATCTCCCCATTCAGGTATGTGTGATTGGTTGAATTATTATCCCTTAAATAATAAACACCATTTATATTTGTGATATAAGCATGTCTTCTGCTGACAGATTTATTGTCTGTAATCTTGAAATCAACACCCTGATCTGCCTTACCCATACAGAATACCTGCTTATTAATATAAATCTTCTCTCCGGTTCTTTTTCTGACAAGAATTGGACGCTTCAGACCATCACTTAATGATTTCGACAATACTGTTGTCTCATCCTCGCTGTCATCCGGCTTTCTGGTTTGTCTGTCCTCGGACAGTCTGCCAATCTCTTCGTTTCTTCTTCGAACCTCCATCGCCAGTTTTCTGGCTTCTTCATTGTTCTTTCTGGCTTCATATTCTGCACGCATTCTGGCTTCCTCTGCGCGCATCTCTTCTTCCCGTGCCAACCGAACTTCTTCTGCCAGTCTTTCTGCTTCTGCCGAAGCTCTCCGGAATTCTTCTTCCGCCTGACTTGCCTGTTCCTCTGCCAGTAATCTGGCTGTATTTATCTCTTTTTTAGAATTCTCATCCTCCGCTTCCCGCATCTTACATGCATATAAAACTGCGGTCTGTGATTTGTTATTATATTCTTTTTCTGCGGCCTGTTTGTCAATCTCTGCCTGTATTCTGGCAGCTTCAGCGAGCATCCGCATCTCCTCTGCAGATCTGGCAACATTTGCCTGCTGTTTTGCATACTCTGCCAGCCGTTTTGCCTCACTCTCGGCGTGGAGCCTTGCGATCTCGGCATTTCTGGCAGCTTCCTCGGCACGAAGAATATTAATCTCCATCTTCGCATGATTTGCTGCAATCTCTTTGGTCTTTGATGATGTTTTCTCCGTATTTACCAGCAACTGGCTCTGCGCCCGTAACTCCCGGATAAACAGATTGAACTGGATCGCATTGAATTCCTTGTGTCCATTCAGATACTCTATGATCTGATTTGCACATTCGATCGCCGGTGTATGTGCATAGACAAGCACTGACAGAAAACTTCTGATAAACTCTTCTACACCTGTCATATCTGATGGATTATCAAATGGGAGAAATATCAACTGTACACTGAAATCATTCAATCTTACATACATATATTTCAGGTCAAATACGATCTTTCCCAATTTCAGACCGTTATGTACCATAGACACCATCTGTCTGCTGATACTGTACAAATACTCTACCAGTTCATCCCGGAATATCGGCTTCCCGATCAACTGTTCCATCGTCAGATCACCTTCGATACAGTATTCCAGTATTCTTTCACCTTTTACAAATGTTTCTTTACAGGTATTTGTATTTCCCGCAAAAGGCACATTATATATCTTTATCTCTTCCTGGTTCAGTGTCATTGATTCATCTAATTTGTAACGAACTCTCTGTTCCCTGCTCTTTTGCGTCATAAAGCCCTCCTCCACAAAGGAATCTTTCATTTATATGTCTCCTGAACGCCCCTTTTCTGTTACTCAAAAATAGTTTCAGAAAATGGGACAAACTCCCAGAGTTATTATAACAAACCACTTTGTAAAAGTAAATGCACAACAAAAAAGAGACTGGAAACATTCCAATCTCTTTTCAAGAGGCGCGAGCCGGATTTGAACCGGCGATGACGGTGTTGCAGACCGGGGCCTTACCACTTGGCTATCGCGCCATTTATTAAGTTTTAAAGCTTTCGCTTTAAGCTCCCCGAGTAGGGCTCGAACCTACAACCCCTCGGTTAACAGCCGAGTGCTCTACCATTGAGCTATCGAGGAATATCCTTCGTCAAAATCCATCCAGCAGGGCTCCTGCAATGCCATCTCCCTACGAATTCTATCATTTAGATAAAATACGCAGAAGGAGGGATTTGAACCCTCGCGCCGCGCGAACGGCCTACACCCTTAGCAGGGGCGCCTCTTCAGCCACTTGAGTACTTCTGCAAAATGCCTAAATGAAATGTTCCCACCAGGGATATTAAATTTTGACGCTAGTACATGATAACAAAGGATATATTGTTTGTCAAGTTTTTTTTACTCAATATTCATATATAAATGCCATGTATAGGATGCCTTATATGTGTTCCTGCCAACCTGAACCTCTGGAATAACATACATTGCTGTATATTTTCCCTCAATACAATTATTATATTCATAGGAATTTGTTCCGGCACCAACCGTTGCAACCTCATACCATTCCGGCTTTTCTGCCTTGATATCATTACATGCATATACATGATATTTTGTTACATTCTTTACACTTTCCCAGTTGATCTCTACAGAATTTCTTCCGGTACGCTTCATACTGATCTTTGCCTGTGGGATCACAGTCTGCATATCTGTCCATTTACCAAAATACTTCTTGCCATTGATCTTGACATAGGCTCTGACACGAACCTTGAAGCCTTTATTTTCAACGGAAGGAATGTTGATACTGAGCTTTGTTTTTGTAGAATAATACAAATTCAATCTTCTTCCTTCCAGTGAATATACTTCCATCTGATATCCGGTTGGATCATACTTATCACCAGCCGCTTTTGTCCATCCAATTGTTACAGTATTGCTTTCTGTTGGCTGCCATAATAAATTGTTATACCGGAATGCCGCTACTCTCTTTGGTCTTTTTGGTGATGAATAGAAATCATATGCTTCGATATTTCCACCCTTTGCCATAAAGCCGGAGCTGGAACGCTTTACAGGTACAACACGGACATTATTAACAGATCCGGTTCTGACACGGATCGATACCGCATTTTTCTTTACAACCGCTTTTTTCTTATCATTTACATATACAATATAACGGTTTGCACCTCTCACCTTATCCCACTTAAATCTGATATAATGAGGAGTCGCCTTGATCTGCTTGATCGTAGATTTTGCTGTCTTAGATGGCGAAGTTACTACTTCTAATCTCTTTCCTGCAGGTCCGATCTTATATTTTCCATTTTCTTTTTTATAAACAGCCTTTACAACTACATAATATGTTCTGCTTGACGTAAGGTTACTAATTTTTTTCTTTGTATTTTTACTTCCTACAACATCACATGTTTTATTTGTCAGGCGCTTATATTTTCCATTTCCTGATGAAATAAACACATCATAACCATATGCATTTTTCAGGCTCTTCCAGCTCACCGTAACCGAATCCTCTTCTGACCGGGTCTGTGTGAGTCCCTTTACTTCGCTTGCTGCAGATGCCTTCAATGTTCCGTTTGAAAAAAAACATACTGCCATCATAACAAATATAAATGCCTTTAATATTGATAAGTTTCTGTTTTTCATGCCAATCATTTCCTTTTTGTTAAAAATATATTACAAAAATATCAAATTTTTGATACATAGTCAACATTTATTTTCATCTTTTTAATGTCTACCGGCAGTTATTAATATACCAGTTTTACATGTGTATACCAGGTCTTATCTGCGGTATATTGTTTTCCTTTTATCTTTACAGTTGGAATAACATAAAGTCCCAATGACTTTCCTGGTGTTAGAAGTTTTGTCACGAAGCTGGTTTTGTTTCCCTTAACGGTTCCAAGCTTGCGATATATCCGGTTCTCGATTGGATCAAATGGATTTTCACATAAATAGATCGTATATTTTACTGCTTTGTCGACCTTCTTCCATTTCAGTCGCACATTATATCGTCCTGCCATGGTAGTCGATGTAATTTTTGCACCCGGTATGATGGTTTTAAGATCTGACCATTCTCCATAACACTTCTTATTATTGATCGTAATATATCCGGCAACCTTACATTTGAACCCTTTGTTTTTCACATCTTTTCGGCTAAAAGTCAGATATGGATTTGTGCTTGCATAGGTTTTAAGCTTTTTCTTTCCATCTGCGGAATAAATAACTATCTTATAACCCTCTGCATACACTTCATCTTTCGGATTTTTGTCCCATTTGATATTTATACGGTCATCTTTCAGTCTCCACTGTAAATAATTTTTTTTAAAAGATGCCAGATTTTTCACTTTTTTTGGTGTTGTTTTTATATTATAAACTCTGCGAGCCCAACTCTCCAGTGCTTCGCCTTCTTCTGTCGTCCTTCCTGCAACAAGCAACAGGGTTCTTTTTGTTCCGGCTTTTGCTTTTATGGTAACTGAAGTTTTTCCAACTACTGTTTTTAGAAGGTTTCCATTTTCATCCAGAACCTTATAATATTCCGCTCCCTCTGAAGCATCCCACTCAATCGTATAAGAATTCGTAGTTGCCTTTGTCTGTCTGATATTATTTACATATGCCGGCTTTGGTTGCCATACCCCATATGTCTCCGCTTTCGTATCTTCTGTTTCTGCCTGGCTCACCAGATGTGTTGATCCGGCAATCACCAATGCCATGATCAATAATGCATACCTGACGATTTTGTTTCCCATTGTTTTCCTCTTCATCATATCGCATTCCCTCTTTCTTCAATATATTTGTAAATTCCGCTATTTTTATGGTCTTTATTATATATCATTCTGGTCTTGAATCCTAGTCCCTGATTATAAGATTGAAATTATAAAAAACACTGGAAAAACCATCAAAACTTATGATTTCTCCAGTGTTTTTTCAACTAAATACTTTTATGATTATTAAAGTAAAATTTTAATAATACTTGCTCATGTACATACTCATATACCATGTGGCATCTGCCTTATATGACTTCTTACCGATCTTTACAGTTGGTATAACATAAAATCCTGCATAATTACCGGTTTTCAGCTTTTTAACAGTATATGATGTTGTTTTCTTTCCTACTTTTGCAACCTTATACCATTTTTTATTGCTGGTAAATGAACCTGCATTCTTGCATGCATAGATAGTATAGCCTGTAGCATTTGAAACTTTCTTCCATGATAATTTTACAGAAGTCTTTGACTTTCTTGTAAGTTTAACATTTGCCTGAGGAATTACAACCTTAGTTTTTGACCATTTGCTGTAACACTTCTTACCATTTACTACAACATAACTTGAAACCTTTACTCTGAATCCTTTATTCTTTATTGCCTTCAAGCTAAATGTCTTGCTTCTTGTATATGAATTGGTAATATTATATGTTTTCAGCTTTTTCTTACCATCAACTGAATAAACAGCAATTCTATATCCCTGTTCATAGAACTCATTATTATCATTTCTATCCCAACCAACTGTTACTTTAGTTCTGCTATATTTATCCCAACTTATATTATGATAGGCTAAACTTGCAACTTTAACAGGAGCCTTAGGTGCAGTTTTAACACCAGATATCGATTCATAATTATAACTATAGATTGCTTCATATCCTGTTGAAGATACTCTTACAGGATATACATAGTATGTGCTTTGTGTTCCTGCTTCGGCTTTAAGCTTTACAGAAGTCTGTGAGCCCTTAACTTCTGCTACTTTTACACCATTTGTCATATTATTATCACGATATATAACATATTTTGTAGTACCATAAGAAGGTGACCACTGTATTGTTACTGAATTATATGTTGCACCAATCTGTTTAACTGTGCCCAGTGCGTCTGATGACGGTGCTGTAACAATTTCACCTGTAGCTGCCAAATTCTCTTTTGCATTATAAACATAACCAGTGCCACTTACATATGTTTCATATACAGGCACGGCTTTTACTTTATATGTACATCCCACACTTAAGCCAGTATAAGTATACTCTGGTTTATAACTATCTGGATAAATATCATCATCTACTCTTTTCCATTTAGCACCATTATTTGATGAATAATAGATGTAATATCCTTTTGCGCCATCAGCACCATTAAATTCTATCTTGGCTCTATTCTGCCCTACTTCTGTCTGCCTGATATTTGTAACATTTGTCGCTGCCATAGATGTAATACTCATCGCAAACAGCATAATACTTGTAATTGCCAGTAAAAGTAATGATTTACTGAATACTCTTTTCTTTTCCATAGAACTCTCCTTTACTTTTTAAAACTTTTTGCTCTGGCTGATTCAGCCCAAGAATCAGCCTATAATAATAATTTACGATATATTTGATCTCGTGTCAATTTGATGTGATTAGTGAATACTGCCAATTTTATTTATGCAGTTTGTACACATTTACACAGATTTTAAATACATCTTGCATATACTTTATATAAGTGTACGCATTCAAAGCATTTCCTTTTTATACAGTATTTTTTTCTAAATGATTTATTTGTCGTACGAGATCAACTGATTGATTGCATCCTCTCCTTCCTGATAAAATACTTTGATAGAATCTCCCGGCTGAATGAGGATCAGACTTTCATTTTCAGCAAAATCCTGCTTGTAGACATTTCGTTTTTCATCTGTAATATACACATAGGTACTATCCTCTAACTGGATGAACTGAATGTCTTTGACCGTGATCTGCTTGTTTGGAAGATTGTCGGACAGATCTTTGCCCGTCTTTAATCCATTCTGTGCCAGCAGTTTATTATAAGATATCAGTGTTTCCTTCTGTGTATTTCCGGTTGCTACGATGTTGTATTTCTCGACATCAACCAGTGCATACATTTTGACAAGACCACCGTTATCCTTTAATACCATGATATAAGTAGGAATACCACCAATATTTATTAATGAAGGGAAGGATGCTTTATATCCAAGGTGCTGTACCTGTCCTTCTGCTGATGCCATGGCAGAATGCTCTTCCGCTCCTGCGATTGAATAATATTTACTCTCTCCGGTACGAAGATTGATCATAACAAAACCGATATTGGATTCATCTCCATTTACGGAAGTTACGCCGGTGTATACCCACACATCTCCGTTCATGACCTTATAACCATAATCATCTGTTGTCGTTTTGCATCCCTTATTTCCAAATACACTGTTCCAGTAGCCACCAGATAATTTTCCGTACCAGTCATATTTTCTGCATGCAAGATCTCCGTCATAGACACGGTCTACCCATTTTGGTACATCACCGACTGCATGATATTCAGTATCACCGGTACATGGATCACAGATTACGATGCCCTTTACATCCTTTGCTCCGAACAGACCTGCATTTGCTGTCAGTACCGGACAGATATAATATGGATTTCCGTTATCATCCAATTCCAGATAAAAGCCTTCAAACATAGCCGTCGGATATGCCATTTGCACATGACGGTACAGATTCTGATTAAAATATGCAGAAGGTGAATAGATCATTGGTTTTTCAAGCTTTACATATTTTGCTTCATTCTTTACCGGATCGACGAGTACATATCCCGGTATACCGCTCTTTTTATTATTCATATATTTGATGAATCCGGCATATTCCAGAGCTGCTACCTTCATCGGACTTCCATTATAATCGATCGTACTGTAGTCACTGCTTACTTCGTACTGGCTGACTACATCAGATAAAGAACCGATCGCACGTTCACCGATAATAACTGCGGTATCTGTATCCATCAGTGCTATATCATTGATCTCTTTGCTTTCTACGATATCAGTCTCAAAATCACCATCTTCGATCTGTATCAGTCCGGCATATTTGGAAGATGCAAATAATTTGGATGATCCGATCCATCCAACAAGTGCTGCCAGAATCATGATTCCGATCACAATACCAAATATCTTCGTCAGTTTTGGTGATACAGGCATATCATCCATCTGTTCTGCCTTTAAATTCAATGTACAAATAAAAAGTGCAACAACTGTTACGATCATCCATATCCAGAATTCAACACTGTGAAGATTGATTGTCGGCGTTAATACATAATATAATACTGCTTCTATTACGATGATTACTGCCAGCATGATAAAATTCCATTTACCAAATTTTCTGCCGGATTGGTCTGCATCATAATAACTTTCTTTTTTCTTTTTGTTCTTACCCATATCCATCACTCTCCTTTTTTACGGAAAAAATGCGCCAGGAACATCCCAGCGCATCTCTCTTAAACATTTACTATTTAAATGGCTTTGAACATCACAATGCTATTGTAACCTGATGCACATAATTATGTATAGCTGTGAATGTCCCTATTATAATTCTTTAATATATCAATTTTGATATAATAGAACGAAAACAGCCTTATTCTATATTATTCCTGCTGTTTCAGATAATCTGCAACCGCTGTTTCGTACAGATTATTTCCTTTGCTGTCAATTACTACAATAACAGGCAGATTTTCAACTGTCATCTTACGGATGGCTTCTGTTCCCAGATCATCATATGCAACGACCTCTGATTTCTTGATACATTTGGAAAGGAGTGCACCTGCACCTCCTACCGCAGCAAAATATACTGCCTTATTTTCTACGATGGCATCGATAACTGCCTGACTTCTCTTTCCTTTTCCGATCATTCCATTCAAACCTTTTGAAAGAATGAGTGGTGTATATTTGTCCATACGACTGCTGGTTGTTGGTCCTGCCGATCCGATGACCTGACCTTCTCTTGCAGGTGTTGGTCCCAGATAATAGATCACATTTCCATCCAACTGGATTGGAAGCTTTGATTCATCATTTCCATTCTCGATCAATGTATCATACATTCTCTTATGTGCAGCATCTCTGGCACTGTAGATCACACCTGATATATATACATAATCTCCTGCATGAAGTTCTTCTACCTGTTTTTTATCAAATGGTGCTGTAATATGCTTATCCATTTTTCTCATCTCTCTCTTTTTATTCTTCTATAAAATAAATTCTGTAATTCATATCTGCCATGTATTGACCTTAATGACAGCTTTTGAGATTCATTACAGAATCCTCGTTACATGTCTGTTGACATGACAGCACATATTTACTGCAAGCGGCATACCTGCGATATGTGTTGCATAAGTCTCGATATTAACTGCAAGTGCTGTTGTCTTACCGCCTAGGCCACCCGGTCCGATTCCTGTATGATTAACGGCATCCAGAATCTCACTCTCAATTCTTGCAATATGCTCATATGGTGAATGTTCTCCGGCTTTTCTGGTAAGAGCTTTCTTTGCAAGCTTTGCGGCCATTTCAAAATCTCCACCCAGACCTACTCCTACAAACATCGGAGGACATGCATTGGGACCTGCATCCTTGACTGCCTGAAGAACGGCTGCTTTTACGCCTTCTTCTCCATCAGCAGGCTTTAACATGAACACACGGCTCATATTCTCGCTTCCGAATCCCTTTGGTGCGATCGTAATCTCTATATTTTCGCCCGGTACAATATCATAATGTATGATTGCCGGTGTATTGTCCTTTGTATTTTCACGGATCAGCGGATCTCTTACAACAGATTTACGAAGATATCCTTCTGTATATCCCTGTCTGACTCCTTCGTTCACTGCATCAGTCAGATTCATGCCTTCTACATGAACATCCTGTCCGACATTAATGAAAAATACCGCCATTCCTGTATCCTGACAGATCGGTATCTGATCCTCTGCTGCTATATCCAAATTTTCACATAACTGCGAAAGAATCTGTCTTCCAAGTACACTGTCCTCTTCTTCTGCAGCATTTCTGACTGCCTGTTCCATATCCTCTGACAGCTTCAGATTTGCCTCAATACACATTTCTTTTACAGTCTGAATAATCTCATCTGTATTAATTGTACGCATTTTCTTATCCTCTTTTTTTAGTTATCCAGAAAATCATCATCATTCTTTTTGTAATATGGATCTTTTCTTCGTTTCATATATCTGTATATATGAGCCATCAGTGTCAAAAATGCCAGTGCAATGACCAGTACGATCATTATATACAGGATATCCATAATATAACTGGAAAGACCTGCCGTATTATTGGATGATTCCAAAAATTTACTTAATCTGTCATTTTTGGTAATAATATTCTGTGCTTCCGTTGTTGCCTCTGTTGTTGCTGTTTTAAATACAATGCCGTTGATAGCATTATATAACCCCAAATATATTTTAGCTGGCATATCCCACCTCCAATTTTTAGTAACTTTTTACCTTCTTTATGAATACCGGCTGATCTTATTCAGCCGGTATCCTTTATATTATTCTTCTGTTGAATCTTCTTCCGATGACTGTTCTTCTGATACTTCTGTATCTTCTGTATCTTCTGTTTCTTCCGGATTTTCTCCTTCCGGATCCTCATCGTCAAATTCTTCTTTTTGTACTTCTGTCATGGATGCTACCTTGACATTATTATCATAGTTCAGGTTGATAACCTTTACACCGGAGGTTACTCGTCCAAGTGTAGATATTCCATCACAACTTGTACGAATAATGATTCCTTCTGTGGTGATGATCATAACATCATTTTCATCGGTAACGATCTTCGCACCTACAAGATCACCTGTTTTTTCTGTGATCTTGTAGCATTTTACACCTTTACCACCACGATTCTGGGCATTAAATTCTGAGATTAATGTCCTCTTACCCATACCATTTTCGGTAACAAGCAGGATTTTTTCTCCCTGTGAACTCATCTGCATGGAAATTACGATATCATCTTTTCCAAGATGGAT
The DNA here is from genome assembly GCF_003461365.1 of Clostridium sp. AF17-21AC. NCBI lineage: Bacteria > Bacillati > Bacillota > Clostridia > Eubacteriales > Clostridiaceae > Clostridium > Clostridium sp. AF17-21AC. The sequence continues at coordinate 170,215 of NZ_QTWY01000003.1, read as the reverse complement.
ACCCTTTACACCCATGGAAGTTCTTCCGGTCTGTCTGACGTCTTTTTCATTAAAACGAATCGACATACCCTTCTTTGTAATCAGGAAGATATCATCATCTCCATTTGTTGCTTTCACTTCGATTAGTTCATCATTATCACGCAAAACAATTGCTGTAAGTCCTGTCTTTCTCACATTCTGATATTCTAAGATATCTGTTTTCTTTACCATACCATTTCTGGTTGCCATGAACAGATATTTACCATCCTCGTAGCTCTTTAACGGAATGACTGCTGTGATCTTCTCACCTGCCTGAAGCTGAAGTAGGTTTACGATTGCAACACCTCTGGCTGTTCTTCCTGCTTCCGGTATCTCATATCCCTTCAGACGGTATACTCTACCGGTATTTGTAAAGAACATCAGATAATTATGTGTCGTTGTTACGATCAGATTCTCAATGTAATCTTCATCGATCGTCTGCATACCACGGATACCCTTACCACCACGATTCTGTGCCTTGAAGAGGTCTTCCGGCATACGCTTGATATAACCGAGCTTTGTCATGGCTATGACAATATTTTCTCTCTCGATCAGTTCTTCGTCTGTTACTTCGTCAACATCTCTGCCAAGAGCGGTTCTTCTCTCATCACCATATTTCTGAGAAATAACAAGAAGCTCATCTTTGATAACTCCAAGTAATTTCTTTTCATCTGCAAGAATTGCTTTCAGATAACTGATCTTATCCATCAGTTCTTTATATTCTGCCTCTAATTTCTCACGTTCCAGACCTGTCAGAGCACGAAGTCTCATATCTACAATTGCCTGTGCCTGAATCTCTGTCAGTCCGAATCGTTCGATCAATGAGTTCTTCGCATCCTGTACACTCTTGGAACTACGGATAATATTGATAACTTCATCGATATTATCGAGTGCGATCAACAATCCCTGTAAGATGTGTGCTCGTTCTTCTGCCTTATTCAGATCATACTTTGTACGTCTGGTTACGACATCCTCCTGATGCTTCAGATAATATCCGAGCATCTGGCTGATATTTAAAATTTTTGGAACCCCATCTACAAGTGCCAGCATATTAACACCAAATGTATCCTGAAGCTGTGTATGCTTATATAACTGATTCAGAAGTACATTTGCATTTGTATCTTTCTTTAATTCGATGACAACACGGATACCTTCTCTGGAGGATTCATCTCTTACATCCGTGATTCCTTCTACACGCTTGGTCTTTACCAGCTCTACTATCTTCTGGATCAGTAAAGCTTTATTTACCATGTATGGAAGCTCCGTTACTACAATCTTATGCTTGCCATTTGGCATTGCTTCAATATCTGTAACGGCACGAACCTTGATCTTACCACGACCGGTTCTGTATGCTTCTTCAATTCCACGACGTCCAAGGATCTCTGCTCCCATAGGAAAATCAGGTCCTTTTATAATCTGCATGATCTCATCAATGGAGGTTTCTCTGTCTTCTTCTATACGATTATCAATGATTTTTACGGTTGCACCGATTACTTCCTTTAAATTATGTGGTGGAATATTGGTAGCCATACCAACCGCAATACCAGTTGTACCATTTACTAATAGATTAGGAAAACGTGATGGAAGTACCGTTGGCTCTTTTTCTGTCTCATCAAAGTTTGGTACAAAATCTACTGTATCTTTATTGATATCAGCTAACATTTCCATACTGATCTTTGATAACCTTGCCTCTGTGTATCGCATCGCAGCAGCGCCATCACCATCTTCTGAACCGAAGTTACCATGACCATCTACCAATGGATATCTTGTATTCCAGTCCTGAGCCAGTTTTACGAGAGCATCATAGATGGAACTATCTCCATGTGGATGATATTTACCCATGGTATCACCGACGATACGGGCACATTTACGATGTGGCTTATCCGGACCGTTGTTCAGTTCTATCATTGAGTGAAGGATTCTTCTCTGAACAGGCTTCAAACCATCTCTTACATCAGGAAGTGCTCGTGCTGCAATAACACTCATGGCATAATCTATATAAGACCGCTCCATGGTCTTCTTGAGCCCGACTTCACTTATTTTGTCAAAAATCTTATCGTCATCCATGTTCTTCTCCCTTTCGTTTAAATGTCAAGATTCTTAACGAACTTGGCATTTGTCTCTATGAACTGTCTTCTAGGTTCAACTTTATCTCCCATCAGTACATTGAAGGTCATATCAATCTCTGATTCATCATCATCATCAATCGCAACTTTTAATAAAATTCTCTTTTCCGGATCCATGGTTGTCTCCCATAACTGTTCTGCATCCATTTCACCAAGACCTTTGTATCGCTGGATCTTATTTGACTGATCTCGTCCAACTTCATTCAAGATACTGTTCAGTTCATCATCACTGTAGGCATACCAGATTTTCTTATTCTTCTCCAACTTATAAAGTGGTGGCTGTGCCAAATATACATGTCCTTTTCGGATCAGATCCGGCATGAACCGATAGAAAAATGTCAGAAGCAGGGTTGCGATATGAGCACCATCTACATCGGCATCCGTCATAATAATGATCTTATTATATCTGAGCTTATCAATATCAAAATTCTCATGAATACCTGTACCAAATGCTGTGATCATTGCTTTGATCTCGGCATTCTCAAGGATTCTGTCGATTCTTGCTTTTTCTACGTTTAATATCTTACCACGGAGTGGAAGGATAGCCTGTGTTGCACGGGATCTTGCTTTCTTTGCAGAACCACCGGCGGAATCTCCCTCTACGATGTAAATCTCACAATTCTTCGGATCTTTATCGGAACAATCTGCAAGCTTTCCGGGAAGTGCCATATTATCTGCAAGATTTGCTTTTCTTGCTACATCTCTGGCTCTTCTTGCTGCAATTCTCGCACGCTGAGCCATTACAGATTTATTTATAATTATTTTTGCTATATTCGGATTCTGCTCTAAGAAATAAGTAAGCTGTTCACTTACGATACTTTCTACAACAGGTCTTACTTCTGAATTTCCAAGCTTCTGCTTTGTCTGACCTTCAAACTGAGGTTCACCGATCTTTACAGATACGATCGCAGACATACCTTCCCTCAGATCTTCACCGGACAGATTATCCTCTTTTTCTTTTAACAGATTATTCTTTCTTGCGTAGTCATTGAAAATCTTGGTAATGGCTGCCTTAAAACCTGTTAAATGTGTACCACCTTCCGGTGTATTAATATTATTTACATAACTGTGTATCATTTCGTTATAGGAATCATTATGCTGCATAGCAACTTCTACATATACACCATCCTTAAGTCCCTCACAGTAGATTACTTTGTCATAGAGTGCTTCTCTGTGTCTGTTCATGTATTCAACAAACTCTTTGATACCGCCCTCATAATGAAAATGTCTCTCCTTTGGAGGATCTACACGAAAATCTGTTAATGTAATCTTCAGACCCTTTGTAAGGAATGCTGTCTCACGAAGTCTTGTCCGTAATGTATCATAATCATAGATCCAATCATCAAATATCGTCTTATCCGGAAGAAATGTTACCTTTGTTCCTGATTTATCTTCTGGTGCATCGGCAATGATCTGCAATGCACTGTCTACATTACCACGCTTATAAGTCTGCTTATATATATGACCATCTCTTGTAACTTCGACCTCTAACCATTCAGAAAGAGCATTTACAACAGAAGCACCTACACCATGAAGACCACCGGATACCTTATATCCTCCACCGCCAAACTTACCACCGGCATGAAGAACGGTAAATACTACTTCCAGTGCTGATTTTCCCGTCTTCTCCTGAATACCTACAGGTATACCACGTCCATTATCAACAACCGTTATGGAATTATCAGAGTTAATAAAAACTTCTATGTGATTACAATAACCAGCCAGAGCTTCATCTACAGAATTATCAACAATCTCATAAACAAGATGATGCAATCCTCTTGTAGACGTACTTCCTATGTACATTCCCGGTCTTTTTCTGACAGCTTCAAGTCCTTCCAGAACCTGTATCTGTTCAGCATCATAATTATTTGACATTTTTTTCCTCCTTAATATTCCATAACAAACAAAACTTATATCTTCGTAACGGTTCCGTTTGTAACATGATACACATTATTGATCACTACTTGTTCTTTTATAAAATCATCATAACCTGTACAGGTTATAATTGTTTGTATATCTTTGATCTCCTCTAACAACGCTTCTCTTCTGCTGCTGTCAAGCTCTGACATAACATCATCCAGGAGAAGTATCGGATTATCATTTATAATATTCTTTACCAGCTTTATCTCTGCGATCTTCAAAGAAAGAGCGACTGTTCTCTGCTGTCCCTGTGATCCAAATCTTCTTGCATCGATTCCGTTTATCATAAACATGATGTCATCTCTGTGAGGTCCTGTCTGGGTGCTCATATAATTCAGATCTACATGAACCTTATCTGACAACACCTGTTGAAATTCATCTTCACCAACATTCTTATCATAGATGATCTCCAGCTTTTCTTTTCCGGAAGTCAGCTTCAAATGGATCTCTCCGATCAGATCATTTAACATCGTTATAAAATTCTGTCTTTCTTTTATAACCTTTCTTCCGTAATCCACAAGCTGCATGTTCCATACATCTAAAGTATCCATCAGACTTTTATTATAAGCAATCTGCTTTAACAGATTATTTCTCTGATTCAATATCTTGGAATAGGAAGACAGATTCTGATAATACAATCTGCTTAACTGACACAACTCCAGATCCAGAAATCTTCTTCTCTCAGAAGGACCATTTTTTATGATAGATAAATCCTCCGGTGAAAAAAATATCACATTTAATAAACCAAAAAGTTCAGTTGTACGTCTGATAGGCAGTCCATCTATAGCAACTCCTTTATTCTTGCTTTTACGCAAATGCATATCAATCCGATGACTTATATCACTTTTTTTGATGCAAAGGCGTATATGTGACTCTTCTTCACCTATTTTTATGATTTCCCGATCCTTACTTCCACGGTGGGACTTGGTTGTAGCTGCCATATAGATAGATTCCAGTATATTTGTTTTTCCCTGTGCATTATCACCATATAAAATATTGGTATTCTTATCAAACATAATGAATAACTCATCATAATTTCTATAGTTGTTAATATTCAATGATTCAACATACATACTATCTACCAGCCACATGTGTAGAATTATTTCTGGATACTGATCTTATCTCCATCAAATTCTACTTCATCTCCATCATACAGTTTTTTTCCTCTTCTGGTCTCAATCTCACCATTTACGATAACAAGACCCTGAGATATAACCTCTTTTGCTTCTACTCCTGACTCTACAAAACCGGCTGCCTTTAATGCCTGACCTAGTTTTATAAATTCATCTCTCAGCTTGATTATTTCCATTTTTTCTTATCTCCAATCCTGGATTATCTGCTTCCGATACCCATTGGAAGGATCAGATAAATATAATTCTCTTCTTCATCCTTGATTACACAAGGTGATTTTGTATTATTCATGTATATAGTAATATCATCATCGTCAATTGCACGGATCGCATCCATTAAGAATTTTGGATTGAATCCAATGATGATATTGCTTCCCTCTTTATGAATCTCTATCTCTTCATTCATGGAACCGATCAGAGAATCTATCTTCAGATATAACATGTTATCTTCTATCGTGAGCTTGATCGGTTTCTTATCTGATTCTTTGATCAGAAGAGATGAACGATCCAGACAGTCAAGAAATTCTCTCTTGTTGATAGTGAACTTGATCTGATAATCAACATTTAACATATTATCAATTCTAAAGAATTCACCTTCTACCAGACGAGATACAACCTTTGTTCTGTCAAATTCAAATAATATATTATTATCTGCAAAGTAGATATTTACATCATCATCTACTCCACCATTTACAATCTTACTAATATAACTGAGTGCCTTGCCAGGAACGATAACCTTCACATCCTGACTCTCATCCTTTAATTCTACATTACGGATAGCGATACGATGTCCGTCAATAGCTACAACACGAAGTCTGTTATTAGAAACCTCAAATAATTCACCTGTCATAACGTTATTGTATTCGCTGTCTGAAATTGAAAAGATCGTCTGGTTGATAATCTCTCTTAATGTAAACTGTGAAATTGTAATATATTTGGATTTTTCAACAACCGGAAGACTGGAGAAATCCTCTCCTGATTTTCCTGCAATGGTAAATAATGATTTCTCACATTTGATAGTTGTCTTGAAATCTTCATTTGTTTCCATATGTATCTCACTATCCGGAAGCTTTCTTACGATGTCCGATAAAAGCTTTGCTTCGATCGCAACCTTTCCTTCTTCGATAACAGTTCCTTCAACATAAGATTCTATTCCAATTTCCATATCATTTGCTGTGAGTTTTATATTTCCATTTTCAGCTTCAATGAAAATACATGAGAGAATTGGATGTGTGGTTTTTGTAGATACAGCTTTTGATACATTACTAATTCCCTGCATCAATTTTCCCTTCATACACGAAATCTTCATTTTGTTTATAAACTCCTTTCCCGGTTGTCTGTAGATATATATTTAATAATAAAAGTAGTAATAACAGTAGTAGTAGGTGTGGATTTGTTGAAACTTCAAAATATCCTTATAAATTCTTATGAAATCAATTATGTGTCTATGTTAATTTTCCTGATATTCAATGTTATTGTAAGTGGACTTATAAACATTTGAAAATCGTCTGAATTGATTGAATTGTCAGATACTAACATTTCATAACAATAGTACAGACATTCATCCACATATAAATAACATTAGCTGTGAGGACTGAGCTTCTTGATAATGACATCAATTGTCTCTGCATATTCAGGATCACTTTCAATCCTCTTATCTACTTTGTTGATATTACTTAAAACAGTCGAATGGTCTTTACCGCCAAATACATCTCCGATGCTTTTTAATCCCTTTGTTGTAAATTTACGGCATAGATACATGGATATCTGTCTTGCATTGGCTACATCCTGACTACGTTTTGAAGATTTGATATCATCAACACTGATATTTAAGTGTTCGGAAACGGTATTAATGATAAGATCAGGTGTGATCGTAACGTTGGTTTCCTTGGATATCATATCTTTTAATATGTTCTTTGCAAGATCCTCTGTGATTGTAACATTTCCAAGTTCGGCATATACACTGATCTTGTTTAATGCTCCTTCCAGTTCTCTTACATTATAGGTAACGTTATTTGCAATATATTCCAGAATGTTGTCACTGATATTCTTGTATCCGTTCATCTCAACTTTATTTTTGAGAATTGCCATTCTGGTTTCATAATCAGGAGCATGAATATCAATCGGCACTCCCCATTCAAATCTGGAACGGAAACGCTCTTCCAGAGTTTTAATTTCTTTAGGAGGCTTATCCGATGACAGAATGATCTGCTTTCCTTCATCGTGAAGTGCATTGAAGGTATCAAAGAACTCCTGCTGGGTACTCTCTTTACCGATAAGATATTGAATATCATCGATCAGTAATACATCAACGGTTCTATACTTTTCCCGGAACTCGTCGGTTTTGTTTTTCTTGATCGCTTCTACGATTTCATTTGTAAATTTATTGGAAGGTACATAGAGAACCTTCATATTCTTATTATGCTGTAAAATATAATGTGCAATAGACTGCATCAGATGTGTTTTGCCAAGACCTGCTCCACCATATAAAAACAGTGGGTTGAATTTGTCCAGTCCCGGTGAATCTGCGACAGCAAGACATGTTGCATGAGCGAGCTTATTGCTCTCACCTACAACGAATGTATCAAATGTATATTTTGGATAGAGATTGCTCTTGGTGATCGCTTCGTTGTATTCTTCTTTGGTAACCTCTTCTTTGGAGGTTTTGTTCAGATTACTTTCTACGTCAATTACAATCTCGATAGAATCGTCATCCAGCACTTCTTTTATAGAAGTAACCAGGAACATATCGTACATTTTTTTATTAATAAAATCGATGGCTCTTGAACCCATACTATCATCAACTGCAAAATACAGTTTTTTTCCTTCGACAGAATATAACTTCAAAGGTTTGATCCATGTTTTAACAACAATAGGGGATAATCCATGTTCTGTCTCGAGAAGAGAGAGTATCTCGTCCCATTTTGATAAAATTAATTCTTCCATTCTTCCGAAAATCCTTTCCGTCCAGTCGTTGTGTCTATGGAGTTATAGGCATAGAACCACGTATTTATATCTTATAACAAAATGACCATTTTTTCAAGTTTTATTACCCTCTGACAGACATATGAGAAAAATTTTTTATATAATAGGAAGAAACTCATTTTGATATATGTTAAAAAACTGTTTTGAAAAAGAAGGTGTATAAGTTACATAATAATTATGAAAAAGTATTGTTATGTTAAGTAAAAAAAATGTTACCTTATAAATTGTGAACATCAAAAAATAAGATAAAATATGGATTTATGGAAGAAAGAAAACAATGAATCAAGATGTTATCCACAAGTTATTCACAATTTGTGGATAACATTATGTAAATTGATTATGGTAAAGTTCATATCAATGGATAAATGTGGAGAAAAAGAAAAACCACTAGATTTTGTATTTGAAAATTATATAGACACCAATTTTTGAAAAATATAAAATCACATTTTTCTAACTAAGTGTTTTATGATATGAAAACCCTTGATTTTAAAGGAAAAATTCAAAAAAAACTTGACTGTATGGGGTTATTTATTTATAATATGCAAGGACTTTGTAGGTATCTGTATGTGTTCGTTTGAGTCTGTTATAAACAGAGGAAACGAATGGATGTGGATAAATAATGGTCATAATAAATAAAGGAGGTGTGTAGATATGAAGATGACTTTCCAGCCTAAAAAGAGACAGAGATCAAAGGTTCATGGTTTCAGAAAGAGAATGAGCACTGCTAATGGCAGAAAGGTATTGGCCGCTAGACGAGCTAAGGGTAGAAAGAAATTATCAGCATAGGTCACAAGGTTGTGGCCTTTTTTAGTTTTTCTAATTTTCAATCAATGATTTGGTGGTTATGTTATGAGTAATTTTATTACGTTAAAAAACAGCAGAGAGTTTGGCAGTGTTTATAACACAAAGGATTCGGTGGCCAATAAATATTTAGTTATGTATCTGAGAGCCAACAGCTTGGAATACAATAGACTTGGAATCTCTGTTAGTAAAAAAGTTGGTAACAGTGTGGTAAGACACAGGGTAACCAGATTGATTAGAGAAGCTTATCGATTAAACAAAGACTGTATTTGCAGTGGTTATGACATTGTGTTCGTTGCCAGAGTAACAGCGAAGGACAAGGGGTATCATGAGATAGAAAGTGCTATGATGCATCTGTTCAGGCTGAAGAAGCTGACGATAGTCAGAGATGGTGAAAATTAAAAATGAAAAGAATGTTAATTGGTTTAATCAGATTTTATCAGAGGTATTTGTCCATGTTAAAAGGACATCCTACCTGCAAGTATTTTCCAACCTGTTCACAATATGCGATCGAAGCTTTGGAAAAGTATGGAGTGATAAAAGGTGGCCTCCTGGCTGTATGGAGAATACTTAGATGTAATCCTTTTTCTAAAGGAGGATATGATCCCGTTCCATAAAGGAGGACAAGATGTTTCTAACAGTAGAAGACGGTATGATCTTAGGACCGATATGTTGGTTATTCGGTAAGATCTTTGATCTGATGTATAAATTGATCGAGATTATCAGTAACAGCATGGGAATAGGATATGTTAATCTTAGTATCTGCGTTATCTTATTTACGTTTTTCATAAGAGCTTGTTTGTTTCCATTGAATTTCAAGCAGCAGAAATCTTCTAAGATTATGAGTTTTATCCAGCCGGAGATTAATAAGGCAACAAAGAAGTATAACAATAAAACAGATCAGGAATCCCTGATGAAGAAGCAGCAGGAGACACAGAAAATCCAGAAGAAGTATGGTGTAAGTCTTACATCCGGATGTCTGCCAACTCTGATCCAGCTTCCTGTATTCTATGGTTTGTACCGTGTTATCCAGAATATCCCTGCTTATGTAGGAGATATGAAGGATAAGTACCAGTATATTGTAGAAAGTATGCAGAAAGTGGCTATTGATAAGATTGATGCTTCTAAATTAAGTTCAATTAAGCTTGATTCTAGTGCAAATTATTATGATATCATCAATGCAGTAGCAAGTGATTCAGATGGCAGGGTATCTACAGCTGTTACAGCTTCCAATCAGATGATGGATGCAGTATCAAAAGGTAATCTTACAGATAATAAAGTTATCGATGTACTGGATAAGATATCCACACATGACTGGTCGCAGTTACAGGATATTTTTGGATTTACAAGTGGAAAAGAAGCAGATTATATTCATAACTTTGAAAATATGAACAGATTTTTATTTAATCTGAATATCGCAGATGCTCCCGGACTGAAGCTTTCAGCAGCACTGATCGTTCCAATCCTGTCAGCAGTATTGCAGTTTGTATCTTCAAAGATCAGCATGAGTGCTTCTAACACAAATTCAAATGATCCTACAGCAGCACAGGCAAACAGTATGATGAATATGATGACTTACGGTATGCCGCTTATGTCATTATTTATCTGTATTAATCTGCCAATCGCTATTGGTCTTTACTGGATCATAGGTTCTGTTATCACGATTATTACACAGCTTATTATCAACAATTATTATAAGAAGTGTGATAAAGAAGCAGTTCTTGAGAAATGTAGAGTAAAAGCAGCTAAGAAGCAGGCAAAGAAAGAAGCAAAGCATCCCGGTAAGAAGTCATTTTATGAGAAAATGATGGACGCTCAGAATGGTAATGTAAGTTCAGATAGCACCCAGTCTGAAAGTATTAACAAAATGGCATCTTCAAGACTGAAAAGTTATACGAATCCGACAGTTGATGAAGTGAAACAGTCAGAAAACAATGTTCATTACAAATCTGGAAGCATTGGTTCCAAAGCAAATATCATGCTTCAGTATCAGAATAAGAGTAATGATAAGGGAGGAAATAAATAATGGAGTTTGTAGAATTTAAAGGTAAAACTTTAGATGAGGCACTTATGCAGGCAAGCGTTGAGCTTGGATGTGCCAGTACAGACCTGGAATATAATGTAGTCAGTGAGGGAAGCACAGGTTTTCTTGGACTGATCGGTTCAAAGCCATTTGTCATCAGTGCCAGAAAGAAGAAAACATTTGTGGATGATGTAAGAGAATATCTTGAAACATTATTCAAGGCTATGGATATTCAGGCTGACATCAAGATCGAGTTTAACGAGACAGAAAATCTTCTTGATATCGATGTAGAAGGTCCTGAGATGGGTATTCTGATCGGTAAGAGAGGTCAGACATTAGATGCACTTCAGTATCTGATCAGCCTCGCAGTAAACAAGAAGAGCGACTCTTATATCAGAGTAAAGCTTGATACAGAGAATTACAGAGCAAGAAGAAAAGAAACTCTTGAAAATCTTGCCAAGAACATTGCATTCAAGGTAAAGAGAACAAAGCGTTCATTTGCACTTGAACCAATGAATCCTTATGAGAGAAGAATTATCCACGCTACTTTACAGAATGATAAGTATGTATCTACAAGAAGCGAGGGTGAAGAACCATATCGTAAGGTTATTGTATATTTAAAGAAATACGACAGAAATAACAAATAATAAAGTATTTTGCTAACAGATACTTGTATAAAAACAGAAAAACATATGTAAATATGAATTTCTGAAAAATATGATTTCCGGAAAATGAAGAATCAGGGTAACGGCTCTGATGAATCGGCTTCCGGAAATTTTTTTTAGGGATAGAAAAAAAGTATGTATAGGTGTATTATCTAAAAGTATGTTAGTATAAATAAAGTGATATGATAATATATGTTATTTGTTATGTCAGTGAATGATATATAGAATATTGATCAGATAGAAACAGGAGAAATCATATGCTTGTAAATGATACGATCGCAGCAATCGCAACCGGTATGGGAAATGCCGGGGTTGGTATTATAAGGATCAGTGGTAAGAATGCAGTTGAAGTCGCTTCAAAGGTGTTCAGGCCGGCAAATGAAGAGAAAAAAATAGAAATCATGAAAAGCTACACAGCAGCATTTGGACAGGTATATGATGGCGATAAAGAGCTGGACGAGGGTATTCTGCTTCTGATGCGTGCTCCACATACTTATACTTGTGAAGATGTATGTGAGTTACAATGTCATGGCGGAATGGTTGTATTAAGGAATGTACTTGCTGCAGTAATTAAAAATGGTGCAAGACTCGCAGAACCGGGAGAATTTACCAAGCGGGCATTCTTAAATGGAAGGATCGATCTGTCACAGGCAGAATCCGTCATGGATCTGATCAGTGCCAAGAATGATTTTGCGGTGAAATCTTCTCTTATGCAGCTTCGTGGTGATCTGAAGAATCAGATCATAGATATGAGAGAACAGATTTTATATAATGTAGCGTTTATAGAATCAGCACTTGATGATCCGGAACATTACAGTCTGGATGGTTACCCACAGAAACTACAGACAATTGTGGATAAGTTGGGTGATAATGTGGATAAATTACTGCAAACTTTTGATAATGGAAGGATCTTAAAAGAGGGAATCAAGACGGTTATCGTAGGTAAGCCAAATGCAGGAAAATCCTCACTTCTCAACATGTTTCTGGGAGAAAACAGAGCAATCGTTACGGATATTGCAGGAACGACAAGAGATACCTTAGAGGAAGTTGTCAACATAAATGGTATTATACTGAACATTGTGGATACAGCAGGTATCCGGGATACCGAAGATATTGTGGAAAAGATGGGTGTGGATAAGGCACTGGAATTTGCATCACAGGCAGATCTGATCTTATATGTGATCGATGGATCTGTACCGTTAGATGACAACGATAAGCAGATAATATCAGAGATTAAGGGCAAAAATGTTATTGCCATTATGAATAAAAATGACTTACAAACAGTTGTGGATAAAATGTGGATAACATGCGAGCTTGGTTGTGATATTGTAGAGTTATCTGCTTCTACAGGAGATGGAAAAGAAAAATTATATGATCTGTTAAATGACAAATTTTTTTCCGGCGAATTGGAGTATAATGACCAGTTGTACATTACAAATGCGAGACATAAAGAAGAACTGATGAAGACTAGAGAAAGCCTTTTAAAGGTAAGAGAAAGCATTGATATGGGTATGGAGGAGGATTTCTTCTCAATCGACCTGATGGATGCTTATGAACATCTGGGGCTTATTATAGGAGAAACGAACAGAGATGATCTTGCAGATAAGATATTTGAAGAATTCTGCATGGGTAAATAGGAGGATGGATAAATGCCAGTGGTTGAAGAAAATTATGATGTGGTAGTTGTGGGTGCCGGTCATGCAGGATGTGAAGCTGCACTTGCTTCTGCCCGTCTTGGACTTGAAACAATTCTGTTTACAGTGAGTATGGACAGTGTTGCCATGATGCCCTGCAATCCAAATGTAGGAGGAAGCTCAAAAGGACATCTGGTAAGAGAACTGGATGCACTTGGTGGAGAGATGGGTAAGAATATTGATAAGACTTATATTCAGTCCAAAATGTTAAATGCATCAAAAGGACCTGCTGTTCATTCTCTTCGTGCACAGGCAGATAAGTCAAATTATTCCCGTACAATGAAACATACATTAGAGAATACCGATCATCTGGTATTACGTCAGGCTGAGGTAACAGAGCTGATGGTAACAGATGGCGTTGTTAAGGGTGTTAAGACATTTTCCGGTGCAACTTATTATGCAAAGGCAGTTGTTCTCTGTACAGGTACTTATTTGAAAGCAAGATGTATCTATGGAGATGTCGTAAATCATACAGGACCAAATGGACTTATGGCAGCCAATTATTTGTCTGATTCCATGAAAGAAGCCGGAATCGGTATCCGCCGGTTTAAGACAGGTACACCTGCAAGACTGGATAAGAGGACAATCGATTTCTCTCAGATGGAGGAACAAAAGGGTGATGAGCATATCGTTCCATTTTCCTTTACAAATACAGAAGAAGATATCAAGCGGGATCAGGTATCCTGCTGGCTTTGTTATACAAATGAGGAGACACATGAGATAATTCGTGAGAATATCAACCGTTCTCCATTGTTTTCCGGTGTGATTGAGGGTACAGGACCAAGATACTGTCCTTCAATCGAAGACAAGGTTATGAAGTTTCCGGATAAGACGAGACATCAGATTTTTATAGAGCCGGAGGGTGAATTTACAAATGAGATGTATATGGGCGGAATGTCCAGTTCTCTTCCGGAGGATGTTCAGTATAAGATGATACGGAGCATGAAAGGACTTGAGAATGTCAGGATCGTAAGAAATGCTTATGCGATCGAGTATGATTGTATCAGTGCGATCAATTTGAAACATTCACTGGAATTTAAGAATGTGGAAGGTTTATTTGGCGCAGGTCAGTTAAATGGAAGCTCCGGTTATGAGGAAGCAGCAGCGCAGGGTCTTATGGCAGGTATCAATGCAGCCAGAAAGGTACTTGGAAAGGAGCCTGTTGTATTGGATCGTTCACAGGCTTATATCGGTGTATTGATCGATGATCTGGTTACAAAGGAGACAAAAGAACCATACCGTATGATGACTTCCAGAGCAGAATATCGTCTGCTGTTAAGACAGGATAATGCGGATCTTCGACTGACCGATATCGGTCATGAAATCGGTCTGATCGACGATGAGAGATATGAGAAATTCTGTCAGAAACGTACAATGATCGAAGAAGAAACAAAGCGTTTAAAAGAAACGATGGTTGGCGGAAACAGTAAGATTCAGGAATTCTTACGTTCTATGGAGACAACGGAGTTAAAGACAGCAGTAAGTCTTGCAGAGTTGATCCGCAGACCGGAGCTTTCTTATGAGAAAATTGTACCGATTGATCCGGACAGACATCCGTTGCCTGCGGATGTGATCGAACAGATTGATATATCAATCAAGTATGAAGGATATATCAAGAGACAGACAGAACAGGTACATCAGTTTAAAAAGATGGAAAAGAGGATGATCCCGGCTGATCTGAATTATGATGATGTATCGAATCTTCGAAAAGAAGCCAGACAGAAGTTAAAGGATATCAAGCCGGAAAATATCGGTCAGGCATCCAGAATCTCCGGTGTATCACCGGCAGATATATCTGTGCTGCTGGTTTATCTGAAGATGAAGCAGCATGACGGAGAGCCTGAAATTAAATAATAGAAGGGATATCACAATATGGATCGACTAAGTGAATTAGCAAAGAAGATAGATATTGAATTAAATGATCATCAGTTAGAGCAGTTTCAGAGATATTATGAGCTTTTGGTAGAGTGGAATAAGGTTATGAATCTGACAGCCATCACAGAGAAGGAAGATGTCATTATAAAGCATTTTGCAGATAGTCTTCTGCTTGCAAAATATAAAAAGCTGGATGAATCTTTATCAGTCATAGATGTAGGGACCGGAGCAGGATTTCCCGGAATACCGCTTAAAATCGCTTTTCCGGGTTTAAAGGTAACATTAATGGATTCCCTGAATAAGCGTGTAAAGTTCTTAAATGAGGTTATCCGGACACTTGAGATGGACGATATAGAAGCTATTCACAGCAGAGCTGAGGATGGTGGAAGAAATGCACAGTATCGTGAGAAGTATGATCTTGCGGTATCAAGAGCGGTTGCAAATTTATCCTCTTTATCAGAGTTTTGTATGCCATTTGTTAAGACAGGTGGATATTTTATTCCATATAAGGCATCCGGACTGGATGAAGAAATACATGCAGGAAAAAAGGCGATTCGTATCCTTGGAGGACAGGTAGAGAATATCTTTCATACAACGATACCTGATACGGATATGGAGCGTTGCTTTGTATTTGTAAAGAAGATGGCAGCAACACCGGAGGAGTATCCAAGAAAAGCAGGAACAGCGACAAAGAAGCCTCTTGGAATGAAGGAAAAATAAAAAAGTATAGTAGAAATGAAAAATATATATAATATCAATGAAAGACATTATATAAAAATGGAGCAGGTATTTGTAAACCTGCTCCATTTTTATTAGGAAAATATACAGAAAAATGATCTGTTCGTTTTATTATCAAATGTTAGAATATTATCTTGTAGTACGAGTGTGCCGTTTTTCTTTACGTCTCTCTCGAATTTCTGTCTGTTTTTGTTTGATAGCTTCAACACCGTTTTTATCTATTGGTTTAATTGTTTTAACAACATAGTATTTTCCGTTATCAAGTGGTTTAAATTTTATCTTTCCACTGAAATAACCATGGTGCCAGCATTTCCCTGCACAGATGTAAGAAGACGGACTGTTTGAAAACCATTCAAGCCTCTTATTGATCTTCTTGTTACATTTGTAGCATCTTATACAGGCAATATCTTTATCGTCCATTGCTTCCTGCTTGCTTGAAAATTCTCTTGTAATGTATTCATACTGATTATTATGTATGGCTACAATTTCCTCTTCCTTTTTTGTAGGATGAATATACAGATCGAAGCTGTATAAATCTTTCAAATTTCTTGGATGCATCTCTTTTAAAACAAGAGCGGTATATCTGGCATCGTTTACAGCAGAATGAAAAGGTTCATCTTCCGGTATATTAAAATCTGCAACTGCTTTTTCCAGTTTACTGACGGTAGAACCGGTTGGGTCGACCATGTTTGCATATATCTGCTGAAGATTTAAAAATTTCAAAGGACGAGGAAGCTTGTCCATATAGTAGAAAGCCATATTTGTCTGTAATTCGGTAAGATCCATGGGACCCCAGGTACAGAAGATATAATCTTTACCGCACCATTCCAGAAATTCCGTACAGACTTCTTTAAATCCTCTTCCTTTTGCCAGATCCGTTTCATCATAATTTAAAATGGTTCTGATTTTTGAATGTAATTTTTTATAGATCCGGGGTTTTATCAAACTGGAGTATTCATCAATGATGCGATAGTTCTTATCTACTTTAACCGCACCGATTTCGATTATTTCAAACGGCATTCGGGGATGTTCTCCGATATGACCGGAATAACTTTGATTCCACTCAAGATCCATTACGATATAGTTCATGTGTATTAATCCTTTGATTTGTTATATGAAAATAACTGTCGTATACTTTCAAATTAATTTATATGCACTAAAATGCACCTGGCGGGATTCGAACCCACGGCCTTCCGCTTAGGAGGCGGACGCTCTATCCTGCTGAGCTACAAATGCAGAAGGGGAAAATATATAATAAACCCAACATTACTATGATACCCAAGAATGTAAGAAATGTCAATTTCTTAAAAAATAACATTTCCCTGGAGCCAGATTTCGCCTTTGAACCGGCGACCTGGAGCAGGTGTACCGAGCAGATCTTTTTCATTGATCGCTATAGCCATCAGCATTTCATTTGTTTCCACATTCAGAAGGTATACAGGTTCCTTTGTATAATCATTTTCGCACAGGCTGCAGTCCAGAATATTTCCTATGATAGAATAATGTTCTGTTTCAATGCCATATGGCATGAAATTCGTTTCTACGATAGAAAGGATATCTTCGTAATGTGCACGGCGACTTACCTGTGTATAGATATCCATATCATCTAATGTAAGGCTTTCCATGGCGGAACGGTCTCCTTGTCTGGCAGCTTCGATCAGTTTGTTTCGATTAACAGAGGAACATTTATGTTCTCTGTTTGCAGGTGGAAGCTGTTCAATATCAAGAATAACTTTACCGCTTGTTGACAGTCCGGACATATAAGCCTTAGTGATCAGATGGTTGGAATAGTTCATCCATTTTGTATTTGCATAATCAGAAATATTTGTCAGAAAGAAGATGAGTGTCATGCCCAGATTATAGTCTTCACAGACACCGGCATAGGATTCTTTATCACCATGTTTTTCTATATAGATCCGTTCCTGATTCATAATGAAAGAACTGCGGACATAGGGAAAATAGTATTCAAATGAAATGGTATTATCGATGTCCATTTCTCCGACAAGAGAGATACCGAAGTGTTTTCCAAAGTCCTTATTTAATTGAACCAGACGGGTGTCTGCATCAACAGTTACAATGTTTTTTGTTGTTGGGTTGGCAATGATCTCCTTTGTGATCGGAGTTAACTGCCGTCTGTTTTTAATGTCGGAAAATCCAATGGAACGTAAATAACTGTGCACACAGACACCTCCTTTCTGATTCTTAACTTATTTTACTATGGTCAAAAAAGTATATTTAATTAATAAATATGGAATTAAGCTTCAATCTTATCTTTTCCACCCATGTATGGACGGAGTGCTTCCGGAATTCTTACAGAGCCGTCTGCCTGAAGATTATTCTCAAGGAAAGCAATCAGCATTCTAGGTGGAGCAACAACTGTGTTGTTTAAGGTATGTGCAAGATACTTCTTACCGTCTTCACCCTTTACACGGATCTGAAGTCTTCTTGCCTGAGCATCACCCAGATTTGAGCAGCTTCCTACTTCAAAGTATTTCTTCTGACGTGGAGACCATGCTTCTACATCCAGTGATTTAACCTTCAGATCTGCGAGATCACCGGAGCAGCATTCCAGTGTACGTACAGGAATATCAAGTGAACGGAAGAGATCAACGGTGTTCTGCCATAATTTATCAAACCACATTTTGCTTTCTTCCGGTTTGCAGACAACGATCATTTCCTGTTTCTCAAACTGATGAATACGGTATACACCACGTTCCTCAATACCATGAGCACCTTTTTCTTTTCTGAAACAAGGCGAATAGCTTGTAAGTGTCTTTGGAAGTTCTTCTTCCGGAATGATCTGATCGATGAATTTACCGATCATGGAATGTTCAGATGTACCGATCAGGTAAAGGTCTTCGCCTTCAATCTTATACATCATGGCATCCATTTCTGCAAAGCTCATAACACCAGTAACGACGTTACTTCGGATCATGAAAGGAGGAACACAATAGGTAAATCCTCTGTCAATCATGAAATCTCTTGCGTAAGAGATAACAGCAGAATGAAGTCTTGCGATATCACCCATCAGATAGTAGAAACCATTTCCTGCTACACGTCTTGCTGAATCAAGATCCAGTCCATGAAGATGTTCCATAATCTCTGAGTGATATGGAATCTCAAAATCAGGAACAACCGGCTCACCAAAACGTTCAATTTCTACGTTTTCGGAATCATCTTTACCAATAGGAACAGATGGATCAATGATATTTGGAATTACCATCATGATCTCTTTTACTTTTGCCTGAAGTTCAGTTTCTTTTTCCTGTAATTCAGATAAGCGTTCTGCCTGTTCTGTTACCTGTTTTTTTACTTCTTCAGCTTCTTCTTTTTTGCCCTGTGCCATTAATGCACCGATTTGTTTGGAGAGCTTATTACGATTCGCTCTCAGATCGTCAGCTTCCTGCTGAGTTGCTCTTGCCTGGGCATCAAGTTCAATTACTTCATCAACAAGTGGAAGTTTGCTGTCCTGAAATTTGTTCTTAATGTTCTGTTTTACTACATCTGGATTCTCTCTTAAAAATTTAATGTCTATCATTTTTTGATATTCCTCCTGGTTCATATGGAATAAGGTTGTTTATACTTATTCTCACATGCTTTTATATTTTTTTGACTATAGTCAATTATAATTATTTTTTATTATATTTAATTGTTTTTTATTATGATTTATTATTCTTCTTCCATAATATCAGCAATCTCTTCATCAAGCGTTTTTGCACGTTCAATGGCTTCTTTTTCTTCATCAGAAAGAGCTACATAGGATTCACCTTTGATCAGCTCTTTTGCATAAGCGAAGCATCCTTCTCTGGAATGCATACAATTTAAAACTACACCATTGTTACGACTGTCGAGAAATGCAACTGCGAAGCTAAGACTTCCGCCCATTCCCTCAAATGCATCATATTTGACCAGTCCGATTTTGCTGATACATGCTGCAAGTGTTTCCTGGATCTCTTTGTGTTCTTTTGTAAGCCGCTTGGAATTGTTCTTCACAGCATCCATTTCAGCAAATCGATCCAATATAATTTCTTCCATATCACCTGCCGTTTTACCACTTAAAAGGCGTTTGATATCTTTATTTCTTTTCTTTATATTCGCCATAAGATAGAATACAAGTCCAAATAAAACGATGACGAGTACAAGAAGTATGATTAAAATAATGGCAGGGTCAATACCAATCTTATCTAGTAAAGAACTGTTCATTCTGATATTTCCTTTCCAATTATTCTCTGTGAATAGAATATAACATCTCTGTTATTCTTTCCAATTCTTCCTGAGAATAATAATTTATTTCAATTTTTCCTTTATCATTGTTTTTTGATTTGATTTCAATCTTTGCACCCAAAATATTTTTCAGACGGCTTTCAATATCATTGTAGAAGATAGAAAGATCTTTTGTGTCCACATTATTCTGTTTTGGTTCTTTTGGTGCACTAAGTAGTTTCTTGACATAGATTTCTGTATCACGAACACTTAATTTATTATCAAATATAAAGTTTGCAGCTTCTGTCTGTAGAGCAGCATCCTCAATCGGAATTAACGCTCTGGCGTGTCCGGTTGTCAGCTTGTCTTCTATGATCATTTGACGAACTTCATCACATAATTTCAGAAGTCGAAGAGAGTTTGCAATCGTTGAACGATTCTTTGAAACCTTTTCAGCTACTTCTTCCTGTGTAAGACTATATTCGTTGATAAGACTTTCATATGCCATTGCTTCTTCAATCGGATTCAGGTCCTCACGCTGAATATTCTCTATGAGAGAGATCTCCATAATTTCACGGTCTGTGTATTCTCGGATTACAACAGGTATTTCCTTTATTCCGGCCATCCTGGCAGCACGCCATCTTCTTTCACCGGCAATAATCTCATAGAATTTTCCTTTTTTTGTTACAATAAGAGGTTCTAACACTCCGTATTGTTTGATAGAATCAGCCAGTTCCTGTAAAGCATCTTCATCAAATTGCTTTCTTGGCTGTGATTGGTTTGGTTCAATCTGTGTTATTTTAATTTTCTGTTCTACTTCTTTTACAACTTCCTTCACAACTTCTTTTGTGACAGTTTTTGTTGTCCCACTGGAAGCAGATTTTGATTTACTCTTTGGTGGATCATTTGTAGGAATTAACTGATCCAGACCTCTGCCTAGGCCTTTTTTTACAGGCATTTTATTTCCTCCTGTGAGTCATTTGATTTCTTTCTATTTGTAATAATCATTTGCTATGACTTCATCAGCCAGCATCATATAATGTTCAGCTCCGGCAGATCGTGGATCATATGCAATGATTGGCATTCCATAGCTTGGGGATTCAGCCAGACGAACATTTCTTGGAATAATAGTGTTGTAAATATGCTGATTCAGATTTTGTTTTACATTATCTACAACCTGCATTGACAGATTGGTACGGGAATCGTACATGGTAAATACAATCCCTTCAATCGTAAGTAGTCTGTTTAATTGTTTCCGTATCAGATTAACGGTGTAAATTAACTGGGATAATCCATCTAATGCAAAGAACTCACATTGAATTGGAACTAATACAGTATTGGCTGCTGTTAAGGCATTTACTGTTAACATTCCAAGAGCAGGAGGGCAGTCGATGATAATATAATCAAATTTACGTCTTACATTCTTGATATGGTTTTTAAGAATATACTGTGGATCTTCCACTGTAACAAATTCTACTTCTGCACCTGCAAGCTCTCTGCTGGCTGGGAGAAGATTCAGTCCTTTGATATCAGGGTAAACGTCGATAAGCATACATTCGCCTAAATTGCAGTCACCGTTTAACATATCATAAACACTGTACTCAAGGGAATTCTTATCAACTCCAAGTCCACTGGTCATATTTCCCTGTGGATCCATGTCAATTGCTAAGACTTTCTTTCCTTTTTTTGCAAGACATGCCGCAAGATTGATTGCAGTTGTAGTTTTCCCTACGCCACCCTTCTGGTTGGCTATTGCGATAATTCTTCCCACTTGATATTCTCCTTTTTGTGTTTCACGTGAAACATTCTATATTTCCAATAATTGTTTTCTCTACATATGTGAACATACATATTATATAATATAATTAAGTGATTATTAGCTAAAGAAGACATGTAGCTGTTTTCTATATCTTTTATTCATATAATATATATGATTTTCATAATATGTAATTTTATTGTATTATGCCAACAGATTAAATGTTTGTTTATTGATTCCGTGTTCCATTATATCACTATAATAGGATTAATGAAATGAAAATATCTCTATATATTACAAATCCCGTTACACTAATTATTGAATAATCAGTAGAACGGGAATTTTGTAATAGTCTAATAAAAAAGGAAAGATGTGACGTAACATAATATAGCGGCTCCGGAAAGAGCAATTTAAAAAAAGGGGGGGATTAAATTTTGCTATATCATGTGTAGTCACATCAATCTTATCGAAACGTAGACTGCGTCTTCGATGCTCTTATTATAACACCATTGTGTAGAAATATCTACTATTATTTTGAAAAATGTTGAAAAAATTTATATAGAGTGTTTCACGTGAAACATTCTATAACACCATCATCTGCTCTAAAAACTTGGAAACTTCCACCCATGCCTTTTTGGACTCGGGCATAAGAGTCATACCCATTTGAAATACATGGAACATATTCTCGTAGATCGATAAGCGTACTTTTACACCTTGTGACTTGGCTTTTTCAGCAACCAGAACAGAATCGGATAAAAGCATCTCATTTGATCCAACTTGAATCAGCATTGGAGGAAAACCGGTGAAATCTCCAAACAATGGTGAAATATATGGATCTGTCAGATCGTGATTTCCGGGATATACACTGTTATAGATCAGACTTTCATTTGTATTGCCAAAGAGAGGATCAATCTCAAAGTTTTCTGTATAGGATGATCCGCTTGCAGTCAGATCTGTCCATGGTGACATAGCTACGATTCCGGCAGGAAGAATACGGTCACGGTCTGTAAGATAATGGCAGAGAGCCATAGCCAGTCCGCCACCTGCAGAATCACCAGCAAGAATAATATGGTTTTCCGAGTATCCATGATTTAGCAGCCAATCATATGCATATAAAGCATCATTTAATGCTGCAGGATATGGATTTTCAGGAGCAACCCGATAGTCAATGGATAATACGGATGCACCTTTTCCAAGTTCCGAATATAATCCGGCAAACATACGATACTGTGTTTTAAAAGCTCCAACATAACCACCACCATGAAGTTGCAGGACAACATATGGATTATGAGAATTTTTCCACTTTAACAGTTCCATTTTGAAGTTTTTAGTTTCAATCAATTCACTGGTAAAGTGATCGGGATATTTGTATGTTTTATCAATGTCGCTTTTGGAACGATTGTTATTTCTGATCTGCGTAAGAAGATTATTGCTGTTAAAATCAGCGACCAGTTCACATACAAGCTTTGCCTGTTTGCTCATTCCTGAAGTATCAGGAGGAGTAGAAGAACCAGAGGTTAATTTATCTAAAAGTGCCATTTAATAAAATCTCTCTTTCTAAATTTAGTTAATAGTAAGCAGTGCACAACGAAAAATAATTGCTGGCACTGCTTTTACTATAAGATAATTTGTATTTTAAGATATTTATATTTGTAGAATATTATCTGTGATGTCATTTATAAAATAATATCTATGCCTGAAATATAATTCTATACATGAAATCTACGTTTTAGTTCTGTTGTTGCAGGTCGATCTCCGAACACCAGTGTACCACCGAGCAACAGAGCACTCATAATATCTGCAATGATCATAAAGAAATCATGTTTGAAGAACTTTCCGGTAAGCATAAGTATTGTCAGGATCACACAGATAATAATGATATATACCTGTAATAAAATATAGGATTGCCAGTTTTCGGTATTAATAATCATCAATACAAGAATTGCAATGTCAAGCATTGCAATAACACAAGGTATTGCAAAGTCAATTGACCACCCGGTATATCCAAGGATATAATCAATCAATACAAGAACGGGCATGATGAAAATTGCCTGTACCAGCATTTTTTTTCGATGACTCTTATTGTGCCTAAATGAATAGATCAGTGAAAAACAGGCATATGCAAGTCCGATTCCACAAAGAGCTGACCATTTGACCTTTGAATATGTCAGGTAGTTGATCAGGATCAGGATTCCTTCTACAACAATACTGCAAAAAATTGTCAGTTTGATAACAAATCGCATACGACGCATTGCAGGTGTGATGTCCGGATACATAACAGATTTTGACTTTTCACCAGTTTCTTGACTATGGTCAAGAAAGTCTTTTTCGCTTTCCGGATCTTTCACCGGATCATATTCCAGAACTCCGTTACATAAAGGGCATGAAAGGGAGTGATCCAGAACATCTATATTACAACGTCTACATTTACTCATAATACACCCCGTTACTTTCTATCGATACATGAATCCCATCCCGAACCATCTGGCGGAAAAATTCTTTCTGTATAAATGTTTCACGAATGGCAGAGCTGAAGGTGAAGACCAGTGTATCCTTATAACTGATGACACTTCCTTTGATGAACTGTCCTTTGGACATCGACAGAACGACATGGAAGCGGTCGATATATTCCTTATATATATCATCAACGGATACAACTCCAAGGTTGGTGATCGTTGATGTATTTGCTTTTAATGAAGCTTTATAAATACGGCGCATGGCGATGCTCTTAAAGACACGCGGAACGGCACGGATAATAAAATTCACTTCATTGGAAACGTTATAGGATAACAGCTTCTCCAGATTTTCTTTATTGATCTGTTCCTTCAGACTATCTGCGATGATGTGCAGAACATCTTCAAATGTATAAGTATCCTTCTCCGGCTTGAAGTAAGCAGAGACAACGGCAAAGAAGTTCTTCGTTGTATTGGAATTAAAATATGGGCGAAGATTTACAGGAACAACGGTGCTGATCGGACGCTTGGAAGGCTGCCCTTTCAGGTATTCTTTGTAGATTGCCCATGTAAATGTTCCAAGCAGATACTGGTTGATGGTTACACCATATTTTGCTGCCGCCTGTTTGATCTCGGAAACCGGGATATAGCCGTGCAGGATAGCAAAATGATTAAAAGGCAGCTTTTCACCTTTTAAGATAACTGCTTTTTCCGTTTTATAGGAACGTTTGGCAGGTCTTATATAGTTCTTCTTGTAGCTGTCCTCG
The DNA here is from genome assembly GCF_003461365.1 of Clostridium sp. AF17-21AC. Lineage (NCBI taxonomy): Bacteria > Bacillati > Bacillota > Clostridia > Eubacteriales > Clostridiaceae > Clostridium > Clostridium sp. AF17-21AC. Next base: position 145,061 of record NZ_QTWY01000003.1, on the reverse strand, counting down.
ATATCCAACGAGGAATCTGCATTTAAGGTATTACCTGCTTTTTCAGCAAGTTCCGGGTATTTGTACCGGAGGTACTGATAAGTCAGTTCCTTCAGGAAAATAAGAGCACCATTTCCATCTGTTAAGACATGAAAGACTTCCAGATTGATCCGTTTCTGATAGTAGGTAACACGGAACAGATATTCATTATTTGTAAAGGGATTGATATACAGACAAGGGTATGTGTCTTCTGGCATTACCCTTGGAGCAGGTCGTTCATTTGCTTCAAAGTAATACCAGAAGATCCCATTTTTTAGTTTGTGATTAAACACATCAAAAAATGGAAGAATCTTATCCAGTGCCTTTTGCAGGAGCTCTGCATCTATGTCTTCTGTCAATGTAACGGAAATACGATAAACGTTGCTTACATTTTCGCTTACAATGACAGGAAACAGGTTGGCAGTGTTATCGAGTTTATCCCATTTAATAGTCTTATTTAATCGTTTCGACATGAAAGATCACCTGATTTACATAGCTTCCGGTGCATTGATTCCGAGAAGCTCTAATGCATCGTGAAGAGTTTTCTTTGTAAGGTATGTCAGCATGACACGGGCATTCTTTACATTTTCCTCCGGTACGTTGATACGTGTGGAGTTATAGAATTTGTTAAATGCCTGAGCAACATCGACAGCGAATCTTGCAACAACAGATGGTTCGTATTTCTCTGCTGCATCCGATACAACCTTAGGGAAACGGCTGATCTCTTTTAAGAGATTCATAGCATCCGGTTCAGAGATCGTGCTGTAATCAACCGGCTTTGCAGGATCGAAATTCTCAGCAAGTCTTACAACGCTGGAGCATCTTGCATGTGTGTACTGAACATAAGGACCGGTCTCACCGTCAAAGTTTAATACCTTATCCCAGCTAAAGGATACATCCTTGATACGCTGGTTATAAAGGTCATTGAACAGAACAGAGCCAACGCCGACGATCTTGGCAACTTCTTCCTTATCAGGAAGGTTCGGGCTCTTTTCTGAGATGATTTCAAAACTCTTTTTAATTGCATCATGCAGAATATCTTCTGCATAGATGATATTTCCGCTTCTGGTTGAAAGCTTTGCACCCTCTAAGCTTACCAGTCCATAAGGAATGTGAACCAGAGAATCCTTTGCCCAGTCATTTCCAAGAAGCTCAACTACCTTGAATACCTGTGCAAAATGCAGCTTCTGTTCCTGTCCGGTTACATATAAGCATTTTGTGAAATGATAGGTATTCTTACGATAGAAAATAGCAGCCAGATCACGGGTTGCATAGATGGAGCTTCCATCTTTCTTTGTAACGATACATGGAGCCATATCATAGTCGGACAGATCTACGATCATAGCACCTTCGCTTTCCTTTAACAGGTTCGCATTTGTCAACTGGTCAACAACTTCCTGACATTTGTCACGATAGAAGCTTTCACCGAGATAATAATCAAAATCCATACCCAGAAGGTCATAGGTACGTTTGTATTCTACAAGGCTGATGTCCTTGAACCACTGCCAGATCGAGAGTGCTTCTTCATCCCCATGCTCCATCTTGCTGAACCATGCTCTTGCTTCATCTACAAGCTCCGGATTCTGGTCTGCTTCTTCATGGAACTTCACATAGAGACGCATAAGCTCGGCAACGCCATCTTTCTCAACTGCTTCCTTTGTTCCCCAGTTCTTATATGCAACGATCAGCTTACCAAACTGTGTACCCCAGTCACCTAAGTGGTTGATACGGATTACTTTATAGCCGAGTTTGGAATAGATCTTATAGAGGGAATTACCGATGATAGTAGTTCTGAGGTGTCCAACGTGGAAGTTCTTTGCTACGTTTGGCGAGGAGTAATCGATGCAGATAACCTTGTCTGCACCTTCATCGGAACCGCCGAAGTTGTCCTTTAATGCTGATTCGATCATGGTCTGGACAAAGATATTTTTCTTTACGAAGAAGTTCAGATATGCGCCCTGAACATCGATCTTATCGAGAAAATCAATATCACCAATAGCTTCTTTGATATCGGCTGCGATCAGGTTTGGTGCTTTGTGCATAGTCTTTGCCAGTCTGAAGCAAGGAAATGCATAGTCGCCAAGCTCCTGCTTTGGTGGTATCTCAATAAAAGTTGCAATTTCTTCAGCAGTCATGCCTTCTACATGATTTGCAATCAGATTTACGATTTTTTCTTTCATAATTAAGGTTGTCCTTTCAAATTCTTTCTTATATATTAAGGAAATGTCCTTATTTTTCTTTCATTTCATAATTAAGGGGGAGAACCCATAATCTACATTATTTCAATCGGGATAGAAAAACGGATATCTGTTCCACTGATGATATCACCTTCTATCTTAAGTTGTCCATTTAACAAATAAATAATCTCCTGAATGCGGTGAAGTCCACTGTTCCATGGAGAGGTGTGACTGTAATTCTCATCAATGCCGATGCCGTTATCATTGATATGTACCGATATCTGATCACTGTAGATCTGAATGTTGATACCAACACGATTTGCATTTGCATGCTTATATACATTGTCCAGACATTCACACAGTATACGGATCAGACTGATCGTGATAATTTCCGGAATCTCGATCGAAGCATCCGGACAGTCAATGTCAGATTCAATGACACATTCTGGATAAGCATCTTTGTATCGGAAAATGGTATCTTCTAATAAGGTTTCAATCGGTACAGTTGCATCAATGTCACCGGTAAGTCCCAAAAGGATAGCATTCAGAGAATCTTCCATGGATGCAGTTGAGTCGATGAGTTCATCAAGTGTGATCTTTGCCCGGTTGACATCCGACTTGATCAGCCATGACAGGGAATCCAGAGTATGTCTGGTTCGATCTAATTGCTCCAGAATATCGGTATGTAAGGATTGTACTAATTTATCCTGATCGTATTTTTTCAGACGAAGAATATTGAAGCCATGATTGATAACCGGAAGGTCTTCTTCAACCGGCTCTTTTTCCAATGCAACCGCTTCCTTTGTGAATTCTTCTGCCATTTCATCCAGAAAAGCATCCAGCTTTTTGGTTGCTGTATGAATGCGTGTGATCCTGCCCTTCAGCTCGTCGGCATCTGCCTGTAAGCAGTGGATCTTTGTTGTAAGAGCAGCATTAGAAGCGTTCAGCTCTTTTAATTCCTGTTCAATCTGTGCAGCTTTTTCTTCCTGCGTTGTTGTCGTTGTAGAAAATGGAGAAAAGACATTATGTCCGGCACTGTTTTTAAAGGAGTAGACCTCCAGTGTTTTCATAAGTTCATCAATTTTAATCTTTAATTCAAACTGTTCTGTTTTCAGAGCCTGGATCTGTTCCAGTTTCTCTACATACAGTTCGTTGAAGTAGTCCAGAATTTCCTGATTGGAATCCCGCACTGTTTTCAGATTTTCCGTTGTTGAAATATCCATGATATTCTCCATTCTCCTCTATATCTGTTAAGAGGTTTTGTTGTTTCTATTGTACCTTACTCGTCAAGGTCATTATCAAATGTTTCCTGAAGCTGTCGTCTGCGTTCTTCATATTGTTTTTTTCTTGCTGCCTGAAGCGCGCGTTGATGCTTTCTTGCTTTCTGTATATGGATCAGATAGGCCACAAACAATACGGCAAGAAGAAGCAGAACTGCAAGAATGATCCACAATGGATGGATCGACAGCTTCTTTTTTGCTGCAGAGGCTGCAACTGTTGCACCGGCTACATGTTCTGTGTTATTTGATGAAATCTGTTTCCCATCCGGGTTATAGCCGGTTACGGTAAGATCTGTTGTTCCTATCATATTTCCGCCATAGGAGAGAATCAGATGCCCCACGGTATAAGTATCTCCATCTTTTACCGGTTCTTTGTTATATTCGATACTGTAAGTTAATTTCTTAATATCATCATTTTTATTAAAATTCAGTTTATAGTCCTTATCAATCTGCAATGTAATATCAGAACCGGAATCAGTCTTGTAATAGGAGTTCAAATAATCAAGCGTCTGTGATGTCTGGGTGCTGTCAAAGGTATAGTCGGCCAGAGGTGTCTGGAGACTATAATTCCGGAAGCAATACTCATAGATGGCTTTGCTGTCAGTGTAGGTATTTGCTGCACCGTTACAGTTCATCAGAACGCAGATCAGTTCGGTATCACCTTTTTTACTCCAGGTAACAAGGGTATTTAATGCATCATTTGTATAACCGGTCTTACCGCCTTCGCAGTATTCATAGTAATATTTGCTGTCGGGATTTGTCATTTTACAGTGCTGCCAGAGCTGGCGTTCTTCCTCGCAAATATTTGTCGGTCCAATGACATGATTTCTGGTACCTGTTATTTTACGAAATTCATCGTGTTTCAGACAGGCTTTGGTTATTAATGCCATGTCATAACAGGTGGTATAATGGTTCTCATCCGGAAGACCATTTGCATTTACAAAATGAGTGCCAAGGCAGCCAAGCTTGACTGCACGTTCATTCATCATCTTAGCAAAATCTTCGATGCTCCCACCAGAGACAAATTCTCCGATGCCCCATGCAACTTCATTTGCGGATTCCAGCATCATACCATAGAGGGCATCCTCCATAGAGATCTGTTCACCTTCATCCAGACCGATATGGCTGCTTCCTCGATCAATGCCGAAGACGGCATCGTGTGACATTGTTACAGTATCGGTCAGCTTTGTATTTTCAATGGCAAGTAAGAAGGTCATAATCTTCGTGATACTTGCCGGGTACTGTTTATCAAAAGCGTTTTTTTGATATAGAATATTCCCAGTATTTGCGTCCAGTACGATGGCATAGTTGGACGCAAGCTCCGGTGCTTTGCCCGGTTCATCAGGGTACTCGGTTGTAACTAAGTATTCAGTTGTTCCATCCTCATCTGTGCTGTTATCTGATCCTTCGTTTGTAGAGTCATCAGATGCCGTATTCGTAACTGTACTGTCTGGAAGAAACAAATGGTCTGTTCCGGCAGCAGAGGATGACGTGCTGTCTATATAGAAAACGCTCATGGTAAATAACAGAACAGTGGACAGGATAACGACAGGAATTGCATGTCTTGTCCTGTTTTTCTTCGGGTTCTTTCTTATCTTCATGAACGGTTATTCTCCAATGCTATTTCTTTGTTCGATATGCAACCAGCCGGTTGATCGGGGTACCAAGAGCAGAAAACTTTGCTTCGTATTCTGTCATGATATTTCCTTCGTTGTATTCGGAATGGTGCAGATCATATGTGTAGTTTTCAAGTGTCCATCCTGCTTCCGGAACCTGCTCTAAGGAGAAGTCAAATAATGGACGGTTATCTGTCTTGAACATAACACGTCCGTCCGGCGCAAGGATATGATCGTAGTGTTCGAAAAAGTGAGTTGAAGTCAGACGTCTCTTGGCATGGCGATCTTTTGGCCATGGATCAGAGAAGTTCAGGTAGATATTTGCTACTTCATTCTCTGCAAAGACATTCTCGATATATTCGGCATCCATTCTTATAAAATAAAGATTGGTCATGCCTTCTTCCTGTTCACGTTTCTCGATGGCGCGCACTAGAACGCTGGAATATTTCTCGATACCGAGATAGTTGATATCCGGATTCCGTCTGGCAAGCTCCATAATAAATTGTCCTTTTCCCATACCGATCTCGATGTGGATGGGATTTGTATTTCCAAAAAATTCGCTCCATTTGCCTTTCATGCTTTCTTCGTCGTGTACGACGTATTTGTTGTCGGCGATTGTCTCTCTGGAGCCTTTTACGTTTCTAAGTCTCACGAGGGTGTTCCTCCAAAATAATCTTAATTCGCAATGCCCACCATGTGGTCAATTCGCAATGCCCACCTCGCCTGACGGCTTTGTGGTGGATCGCAATGCCCACCATGTGGTCAATTCGCAATGCCCACCTCGCCTGACGGCTCGGTGTAGTGCTTCGCACTATAGAATTATATATATATAGAACTCGCCGTAAGCAAGCTTCCGCTCGTTCTACATATATATAATTCTGCATTGCTCATTGTTCCATTATATCAATATTAGGGTTTTAAAGTAAATAGCGGGGCTGTTTTTTTTATGTTTTTTCGTGGGTTTTGATGGTGATATCAGGAATTACCGGGAACTTATTCCGGTTTCTTCATATAATATGGTATAGGAGGCTTTTTTTGGTGGGGATGAGGTTTTTGTCCGTCAGAAGTTGGATGAAAAGCGGAGGTGTTTTTGTGAATGGGAAATCATAAATTTCAGAAAAAGGTGACTGCATGCTGTTACTGCAAAAAAGGATTTAACAAATGGTGTGTTTGTTTATACAGGGGATATGAGGAAGTGAAAAAAATTTTGAATCAGGATTGCTGCAAGAGAGAAAAGAAACCGCGCTGCTACAATAGAAGAAGGTAAAAATCAATAGGAAAAAAGTACAAAAATCTGCATAAAATCTATGCAAATAACCGATATTAAAAAAAGTTAAAATTTTTTGAAAAAAATGCTTGCATTTGGATAAACTATGTTATATAATCAATTTCGTTGTCGGCGAGATAACAAAATAAAAACGACTTCGGGCCGCTAGCTCATTTGGTAGAGCACCTGACTCTTAATCAGGGTGTGCGGGGTTCGAGCCCCCGGCGGCCCACTACAAAAGTCCTAATTTGGCAGATATTTGAAGCTGCTGGGTTGGGGCTTTTTTTCGGCTTAAGGATATATATTCTGATAAAAAGAAAACTACCGGAAACACATGGGTATATCTCTGGTTGACAGGGAAATATTTTATATGTTTCAGGTAGTTCGTTTTTTTTCTGGAATGATAACGGTTACAGAATAAAGTCCTGGATTATAGTTGATCAGACAGAAACCACCACAGGCTTCTGCAGAGTTCTTTACATTTTTCAGACCGTATCCATGTATGAAGTCCAGATTTTCAATATCTTCCGGAGGTTCTTTTCCCACAGGGAAGTGATAGGTATTTGTAATATAGATCGTAAAGGTATGTTCAACCGTTTGAATATTGATGTTAATCTCACCACCATGTTCTTCCAGACAGGCATTTAACGCATTGTCTAACAGGTTGCCAAGAATGATAGTCATATGATAATCGTCACATGGAACAAGATCATTGTCAATTTTTAGTTTGGTTGTGAGTTTGATGTTGTGGCGGACAGTCCGAAGCATCAGATTGCTTATAAAAGCATCAATGACTAGATTCCCTGTATTTACAGTACAATATCTGGCTTCCAGATCGGACATGGTTTCTCTGGCATATGGAATGATCTGATCATAATGCTTTTCATTTACACAGGTTTCAATATAGAACAGATGCTTTTTTGTATCGTGCATGAATCCACGAATGTTTTTATAGGCATCTCCAAGCTGCTGGTATTTTTGTCGCTGATAGTTTACCTGCTCGGTAAGCTGTCCTGCTTCCTGGGCAAGTGATTCAGCTTTTAAGACGCTCTGAAGCAGTATGTAGTTTACGATATTAATAATAAGCAGAAAGATGACAAGAATCAGGTAAGCATCAGGGTCGGTTTTATTCATGTGGAAAAAGGATGGCAACAGAACCAATATGCAGGATAAGGCCGGAATAAGGATCAGAAGTGCTGCATATTTTTTTGACTTTACACCGGCCTTTTTCTTTTTAATAATGTGAATGACCATGATAATCAAGATGATTAACAGATCACATATAAAAGAAATGGATGTAAATGTTATTTCAGGGAGGGTGTCGAATTGAATCGTAACATTCGTAAAATGAGCAATAATATAGTAGGCAAGTTCCTCGCAGATTGAGATTATGATGGAGTAGCTTACAATTACCAATACACGATAAATAACCCCGGAGACAAAAAAGAAAGAGAGAAGAAAGGTTCTCAGATTTGTCAGTGAGGTACGGAAAAGGGTAACCATGTTTGATACATCAGCATTAAAAGGCGCAGTTATCTTCCAGAAGATAAAATCAGATAATAAAAATGCAAGTATCAGCCAGTAAAAGTGTACTTTATCTTTTCTTTTTTCAAACATTGTCTGAAGGTATAAATATAATACGATATTATCAATTACAGAACTTAACAATGTAATGTATGTTGACATTGATTCTCTTTCCTCTATAAAAACTTAGTTTAATACATGTATGATTCGATCGGCATATAACTGCTGTAATGGACTTATCTTTCTTCTGCTGATTGGAAGTTGTTCGCCATTATCCATTAAAACATGTGTCTGCTGGATGATCTGGATATGCCCAATGTTGATCAAATATCCACGATAAGTTGAATAAAAGCTGTGTGTTGCCAGACGATTTTCCCATTCCTGAATGGTTCCTTCGCCATACAGAACTGTATCTGTCAAATGGTATTCAAGATACCGTTTTTCACCTTTCACTGCCTGAATATATAAAAGGTTATTAACAGGGATCAGGTGTTCTTCTCCGTTTGTATCGATTACAATTTTTGTTACATGTGAATGTTGATATCGACGGATGATATCAGACAGCAATTTCTCAATTCTTACATAGTTTACCGGTTTTGTAAGAAACTGAAATGGTTGTACTTCAAAGCTTTCCTGCATGTATTCAGGATAGGATGTTACAAATACAATAAATGATTCATCATATAATTCATCACGCAGATATCTTGCGATCGTCATGCCATTGATTCCGGGCATTTCGATATCGAGCAGAAGAATCTGAAATGGATGCTCACGCTGTGCCTGTAAAAGGGCTTCGCCGGATTGGAATGATTCAATTTCAAACTGAATATTATAAGATATCATATAATGTTTAATGTGTTCTGTCAGACAAGCTATATCTAATTGAGTGTCATCACAGATGCCGAGCCGAAAGGTCATAAATTCCTCCTGTTTTTCCAGATGCCAATGTATAAACTTATCACGCCTTCCATCATACAGATTGTAATCATACTCATGTAAAGTGGTTGCCTGCATATATAGAGGACAATCATAAGGATACTTATAATTATACAGGTTATGATGCATCGGTGAAATAATTTTTTTCGCTGATCTACAGATAATCGTTTGTTCTTTGTATCAACCGGTGCAACCGGGAGGATCATACCCCAGAAAATCAGATATAGAATAAGCAGTCCGACAGGTTCTATATATGGCACAAGAACCGGACCGAGAAAAACAGTCGCCAGATAAATGCCATATGAAAGCAGGGTACACCCAAGTCTTGTATTTGCATGGAAGCCTCCGGCAAAATGACGGATCGGGACAGTAACCAGAAGATAGCAAATGGTAATGCCAAATCGATGGACGAGCAGACCGAAGATAAGAACTATGATATCATATAAGAGAGACTCGATCAGATAGTCAAAGAGATAAGCATATATGGATTGTTGTTCTTTTGGTATCTGTCCGTCTTCTGTTAATATATCTGCCAGATATGTTCCGGGTTGTTTCATCAGCAAAAATCCCCCTTTTTATTAATAAAATCAGTATAACATGAAATAGTAAAAAATGTATTTTTTTAGAGTGAGTGGTCGAAATTCGGGAGTGAATGGTACAAAAATTACCGTTCACTCTCAAATTTCGACCACTCACTCCAAAATCAACAAATTTTGAAAAAGATGTGTTAATATGTAGATGCGGTTTGGGTTTTAGCCGTGATAATAAAAAGGGCAAAAAATAAGAAAGGGGGAGATGGTTATGAAGAAGACAGTAGCCAGACTGATCTGTAAGTTTGGTGCACAGCTCTGTGCTGTTGCAATGGTTATTGCACCGCTGGTATCCGATATATGCAGAAACAAGTATTATCAGCCAGAGGAACCGGAGGGCTTTGAAGTTTTTGCCAACGAGCATAGGGTTAGCTAGAGGGGCTTAAGCAGAAAGCGATTCTTCAAATAATGAAGCACGTTATATTTTCCATGTTGTTTATAATAAGAAAAATCGACTGTAAATGGAAAATATGACGTGCTTTTGTTAAATAAAAATATTGAGCGCAGAGAGGTGGATATCATGATAAAAATAGAACATTTGACAAAAAAGTATGGAGAAGGAGATTCCTGTTGTCTGGCGCTTAATGACGTTAGTGCAGATATTCAGGAAAATACATTTACAGTTATTACAGGCAAAAGTGGAAGCGGAAAAACAACATTATTAAATATGATCGGATTGATTGATAAGCCGGATTCTGGAAGCATATTGGTTGAAGACAGGAATATATTGGACTATGGTAAAAAAGACTGTTTACGATATCGTCGGGAAATGATTGGAATGGTATTCCAGTTTTTTCAGTTAATACCGGTTCTTACATGTCGGGATAATATTATGATCGCAAATGAATGTGTAAAGAAATGTAAGAAGGATTATTTTGATACATTGACAGAACAATTAGATATAAAAGATCTTTTAAATAAATATCCGGATCAGTTATCAGGTGGACAACAACAACGGATTGCAATCGCGAGGGCATTGATCAATCAACCCAGGATCATTCTGGCAGACGAACCAACCGGTAATCTGGATTCGGAGAACAGCAGACGTGTCATTGATCTGTTGAAACAGACAACAAATGAATATGGCATGACTTTGCTCATGGTGACGCATGATGCTGATATTGCAAAGCAGGCAGATCACTGTATTCATCTTGTTGACGGAAGAATCCAGCAGAATTAAGGAGGGGAAACAATATGAAGTGCCGATTGATATTTCACAATATCCTGCACAACAGGAAAAAAGCGGTTCGGGCAATTATAAGTATTTGTTTTTCTGTTATGCTTATCTTTTCCTCGATCAATGCATATATATCATTTCAGGATATGCGGCTGCAAAATGCGTATCAGACAAATGGAGAATATAATATTACTTTACATAATGTAACATATAAGGTTCGTGACTGGATATTGGAGCAGTATAAGGATCAGGCAACACTTGGTGTAGAAAAAATAGTTGCAAATGTAAATAATGAATTATGCATCGTGGATAGTGATGCAGCTTCGATCACTATGAATCATTACCAATTAGAAAAGGGCATTTTTCCCCAAAAAGAAAATGAGATTGCTATATCGGCAACAGCCAAATACAAAAATGTATATATTGCTAAACAATTTGATCTGGGAGACACAGTTACCTTCAAGGATCAGACCTATACGATTAGTGGAATTTTAAATGATTATGATTATAGTACACAGGACGTCTATAAGGTTGCGATCGTAAATGGAAGTATACGGGGAAATTTATACAACATCTATATTCATTTTAATGATCGACGGGACTATCAGCCGGGATATAAAGCAATAAAAAAATATATGGATCTGAGTTCCAAACAGATTTTTAATGGTGATACCGCCCATGGATTTATGGAAGGATACCATATGATTACAAATGGAGATCTGAATGCGATAGAGATTGACAGATCAGGCGGGCTGGAGGATACCAATATTGGACAACTCCTCATGGGTTTTATCATACTAATCATACTTACTTCACTCATTCTTGGTATTCATATTTTCCTGTCGTATATGAGTGAAAGAAGTAATCAGCAGGGAATCCTAATGAGTCTTGGATTTTCAAACAGCTATATTTTTTCGGCATATTTCCTGGAGGGTTTCATTCTGATAATTATTGGATGTGTGCTTGGACTTATACTTGGAAGATATATTACCATTTTGATCTTTAAGCTTATACAGTCATTACGAACCATCCCACTGGAACATTTCGCTCCACAGTTCCAGCCAATTTCATATATGGTCATTTGGGGAATCTGTGTATTGGATTTTATAGTTGGAATCTGTCCTGTATTAATATATCGTTCAAGAATGAAAATGATCGATATTATGAAAGGTGGAAAGAACAATTATAAGGTAAAGGATAAACGTGGATCTGAAAAAGGAAATATCATGATGCGGTATTCCATTCGGGATACCGGAGATTATGAAAAGGTATTTTCATTCCTGTCTCTTGTCTTGATCGGAATGGTAACGATGCTGGTTCTTATGGTAAATCGTTATGTATCATATCAGTTATTGTCTGAGGAAAGTCAGGATGTACAGTTTTCACTAATATCCGATGATGTCAGTCATATGGACGATTTTGAAAATCTGATACCGGGCGTTTCCTACTATGATGAGGTTTATGATACTATGGGTGAGTTTTTCATTGATCCTTCTCTTATCAATATGGACTATGCAGATGATTTGATATTTTCAGATGATGAAAAGGGTGTGTGGTGTGAGATTGTTGGTGTCAGTGAAAAACAATATAACCGAAAAATAGAGATGTCACAGGAGGTCAGCTATAATAAGTTTGTCCAATCTGGAGGAGTGATCATAATTGATAATTATAAGAATACAGAAGATTGTATTTTAAATGATATCCCGGATACACTAAAGTATGCGGGTCGTCAGGAGGAAGAAGGACCGGTATTTTCAGAGGGAGAAGTACCGGTTTTCGGAAGAAGCAGATTCTTAAACTGGAAGGATCAGAATGGAATCGCTATCATTGTTCCTGAAGAGCTGTTTAAAAAACAATTCGATTATACAAATGTACTTATTAATATAAATGTAAAGTCGGGTTATGAGTTAAAGGCAGCAGAGTTTCTGAATACACATGCACCTGTATATGAATATTCTTTCTTCGATACTTTGACAGATTATATCCGGGATCAGGATAATAAGAAAACGATTCAGGGTGGTACTTATGGAATTTTTGTAATCATTATGGTAATTAATTTCCTGGCAGTTTTATATATCCATGCACTGACATTCGTTCGACGCAGACACAACTTTGCCATCCTGAAGGCAATTGGCCGCACAGACAGCAGTATTATTTTGCCGATGCTTCTGACCAAGATTGGTCAGGGAATTGTTGTATCTATTGTAGCTGTCTTTATAGTGACACTTTTGTGCCGCTTATATTTGTCAGAAATAACAAAAAATATTGTGTTAGTTGATGGCTGGAAAAGCATAGCACTGGTGCTTGCATTTGTTCTGTTTATTCAGATAGTGGCAATTTTTATGGATGTTATTCAATTAAAAAGACAAAGAATCTTAAGGGATCTGAGAGAGGAATAAGGGAGGGTAATTATGAAAATGAAGGTAAAGATTCTTTTATGATAAGAGCTGACACGATAACAATAGAATTGTTAGGTGTCAGCTCCTTTTTTTAAGATATATTATTTCAATTCTTTCAATATCTTTAAGGTATATTTCCATGTTCTGCGGACACTTTCCACGTTCATGGATTCGTTGGTTGTGTGGATATCGTCCATATCCGGTCCGAAGGATACACAGTCAAGTCCCGGAAGTTTAGAAGCAAAGATTCCACATTCTACACCGGCATGGAGTGCCTGTATTACAGGTTCTTTTCCATACTGCTGTTTGAATATTTTTACCATCAGATCGCGAAGCGGAGAATCTTCCCGGTATTCCCATGCGGGATAATCTCCGGTTACTGTCAATGTTCCGCCTGCAAGAGTGGCGAGAGATTTCAGGCTGTTTAGCAGAGCATCTTTTTCGCTTCCGATACTGCTTCGGACGGAGCTTTTAAAAGATACCATGCCATTTGTTGATTGATCGTCTGGTTTGATCGTTGACAGGATACCGAGGTTCAGGGAAGTCTGAACCAGCCCTGCGATATCTTTGCTCATTTTCCGGACACCATTTGGGTAAGTCATTAAGACATCGATCACGGTATGGGTAGATGTATCCGTCATTGTGGCTGTCGGAAGATCAACAGGCTCTAAGGTGATACAGATATCCGGGTCTGTATGGGTGCATTCATGACGGATGATCTGATTCCACTTGGAGATGAGATCCTGAAGACTTGCGTGCGCAGAATTCGCTGGAATATCTGCATGGCCTGGTGTGTTTATGTCAGACATATCGGTATCAGAAAAGATAACGACAGCTTCTGCATCGGTCGGAATGGCGTTATCCTTTAAGCCACCGGAGAGTGTAGACAATTTCATATCAAAATCGTTTGCAAGGGCGTTCAGAACACGTCCTAACACCTTGCTGGCATTTGCACTTTGCTTGTTGATCTCGACACCGGAATGACCGCCACAGGCATGTGCGACAGAGAGCTTATAGGCAGATGCCTTTTCGTTCGTATTTTCCCATTTAACAGGGATCTGAACATCTGCGGTTGCGCCGCCTGCACAACTGACAAGCAGATAGCCTTCGTCTTCGGAATCAAGATTTAACATGATACGGGATGAAAGTGGTGTGCAGTCAAGAGCCGCCGCACCGAGCATGCCGATCTCCTCATCAACCGTGAAGACTGCTTCCAGTGGTGGATGTGGGATATCGTGAGAGTCGAGTATTGCAAGTGCAAATGCGACAGCGATTCCATCATCACCGCCAAGGGTCGTGCCTTCTGCGCTGATAATGCCGTTTTCCAACTTGAGTTTCAGACCGTCGGTATCCATATTGATCGGGCAGTCCTTTTCTTTCACAGCAACCATGTCAATATGTCCCTGCAGCATGACAGGGGCGGAAGTCTCATAGCCGGATGTTCCCGGCTTAAAGATAATGACATTGTTGGAAGCATCTTTGATATATTTCAGTTCATGTGCTTCGGCAAATGCAGCCAGATAATTACTGATCGCATCGGTATGACCGGAGCCATGTGGGATGGAGCAGATTTCTTCAAAATAATGGAATACATTTTGCGGTTCTATAGATGATAATATAGACATATGTGCCTCCTTGAAATAAGCTCATGATATAATGCTGAAAAATCACTTGCTTGCAAGAGATGATTTTTCGAATGCATTGAGTGATGAAATCACGATATAATGCTGGAAAATCACTTGCTTGCAAGGGATGATTTTTCGAATGCATTGAGTGAGCTATGCTTACACTATAATATAAAATAAAATGTGCATATCCAGTATAACACAAGATATGCACAGATAGTTGTTGTATTATTTTCCAAGGGCAGTTGTTCGTAAAAAAGATTCCTGATATTTTCTTGGAGTGACTCCAGTTGTCTTTCGAAATACTTCTGTAAAATAACTCTGGCTGGGAAATGCCAGAATTGAGGCAATTTCAGAAGGCGAGAAATCAGAATAAAGTAACATATTTTTCGCTGTTTCAATTTTTTTATCACGAATATAGTTGCTGATTGTCTGACCGGTTTCCTTTTTAAAAAGCCGGGATAGATAGGAGATATTTAATCCTGTCAGCTTAGCAAGTTGTTCTGCTGTGATATGGGTATGAAGATGATCATAGATATAATCCAGACAGACAGCAATATGGAGTGATGATATTTTGGATTTTCGAAGGTTTCGCATTCGTTTCGCATAATCCATACACATGGCAGGATGAAGTGCTGCAACTTCCTCTGGCGTTTTGCAACGGTCCGCTTTTTGGATATAGAAATCGCTCAGACTGTAGGCATTTGACAATTCCATACCACCTTCAATGCAGTAACGTGCAATAATTGCTGTTGTAATGACATAATGGTATTTTATGTTTTGAAGATAGTGGTCGGACAAGGTGCCTAATCCTTCTTTATCTAATAAGGATTCCTGACACAGCTGTTCAACCTTTGCTACATCTCCTTCTTTTATCGCTGCATAAAAGGAAACCTCCGGATTGTATGGAGCCCGCAGAAGATTATTTTCCCTTTGAACAAATTCTCGGTATACAAGTTCTTTTTTCAGTTGCATATTCTATCCCCGTTCGTATAAAACAGTCATAAGACTATATAGTAAATATGACAGATAAAACAATATGACTATTAGTAAATTTGTATAAATTGTATCATAAAACATGACTATGGTCAATAAAACGATATAAAAGTAATATAAACGATATAAAGAAAACAGTAGTCTTCTTATACTATTTGCATAACAAAAATTTATACGGGAGGTATGTATTCATGAAAAATGCAAAAAAGATTATTGCTTTTTTAATGGCTCTTACACTTTTAGTAAGCACCATCCAGATGCCGGTTATGGCTGCAACAACAAAAAAAGCAACAATCAAGACGGTATCGATTGTAAAGCCTGAGACAAAAACGCTTGTTTTAAAAGCAAAGAAATCATACCAGTTGAAAACAAAAGTAACTGTAAATGGAAAAATCAGTAAGAAAGTAACCTACAAATCTTCAAATGAAAAGGTTGCTACCGTAAGTAAAAACGGTAAAATCAAGGCATTGAAAAAGGGAAAAACAACTATAACAGTAAGAAGCAAGGTAAATAAGAAGAAAAAGACAACCTTGAAGGTTATTGTTGGAACACCTGTTAAATCTGTAAAGCTCAATAAAAGCAAGGTGAAAACACAGGTTGGCAAGAAGGTAAAATTAAAAGCAACAGTTTCACCTAAAAAATCCAGTGTAAAGGGTGTAAAGTTTACTTCAAGCAATAAGAAGGTTGCAACAGTAAGTAAAAAGGGTGTTGTTACCTGTAAAAAGGCTGGAAAAGTTACAATTACAGCTACGGCTAAAGATGGCAGTGCAAAGAAGGCAAAATGTACAATTACTATTAAAAAGAAGAAAACTGAGCCATCCAATAAACCGGGAACACCAAACAAGCCGGGAACACCAAACAAGCCGGGAACGCCAAACAAGCCGGATGATAAAGACGATCAGGATAACAAGGGCGATGAAGACAACAAGCTTTCTTATGATGGATATAATCTGAAATGGGAAGATGACTTTGATGGTGATGCGTTAAATGAGGATGACTGGAATTATGAAGAGCATGCACCAGGATGGGTAAACAGTGAATTACAGGCATATGTAAAGTCTGATCAGAATGTATATGTAAAGGATGGAAAGCTGGTTATCCAGCCTGTCAAGACAAAGAATGAAGATGGTTCATATTCTATTACTTCAGGAAGAATCAATACACAGGGTAAGCATGATTTTACATATGGATTGTTTGAGGTAAGAGCTAAGGTTCCAAGTGGAAAAGGTTTCCTTCCGGCCTTCTGGATGATGCCAACAGATGAAAATCTGTATGGACAGTGGCCAAGATGTGGTGAGATTGATGCTATGGAAGTTATGGGGCAGGAAACAGATAAGGTTTATGGCACGATTCACTATGGAAGTCCACATGCGGAAAAGCAGGGAACATATACATTAGAGAATGGAAATTTTGCAGATGAATATCATACATTTTCATGTGACTGGCAGCCGGGTAAGATCACATGGTATGTAGATGGAATAAAATATCATGAGACAAGTGACTGGTTCACAGCAGTTGAAGGTGAGACAGAGGTTGCTTATCCTGCACCATTTGATCAGCCATTTTACATGATCTTAAATCTTGCAGTTGGTGGATCATGGGTTGGATATCCGGATGATGATGCAGATTATATCAATACTCAGAGTTATAGTATTGATTATGTAAAAGTATATCAGAAGGACAGCTACAATGAAGATGTAGAAAAACCTGTTAACGAAGTAATTATCCGTGATCCGGATGCAAATGGAAACTATGTAAACAATGGAGATTTTGCTAAGACAGAAGATCTCACAGATGACATAGACTGGAAATTCCTTACCGCTTTAGAAGGAGAAGGAAATGCAGTTATTAAAAACAAGGCAATTGAAATACATACAGATAAAGCCGGAACAGTTGATTACAGTATTCAGCTTGTTCAGCCGTCAATTCCTGCAGAAAAAGGCGGCGAATATACAGTAACATTTGATGCATGGGCAGATGAAGCACGTACTATGAAAGTAGATGTATCTGCACCAGATCGTTCCTACAAGCGTTATCTGAATGATACGGTTGTTGACCTGAAAACAGAGAAGCAGACCTATACTTATACATACACCATGACGGATAAGCCGGATGCAAATGCACGTCTGGAGTTCAATTTCGGTGCTACAGATTCAACAGCTACTGTATACATTACAAATGTATCAATTAAAAAGACAGCACAGAAGGAAATTGATAATAGTAAAAAACCTTTATCAGATGGTAACTATATTTACAATGGTGGTTTTCAGGAAGGTAAGAATCGTCTCGGTGACTGGACTGTGACAAATAACTGCCAGGCAGTAGTTAGCGTAACAGGATTGGCAGATGGCCGTCGTCTTATGGTAAAGGCTGATACAAAGAATAAAGCGGATGTAATCCTTTCACAGGATGGTCTTCCACTTAACGTTGAGACAGAATATGCATTGAGCTTTGACGCACAGGCAGATATAGATATGCAGCTTGATGTAGTTATTGCAGGTGAAACATTTACTGCAGATGTAACAACAGACAAACAGACATTTAACTATGTATTTAAAACACCGGAAGAGTTAACTGATGCATTTAAGACGATAACATATTTCCTTGGAAATAAGGGAACGATCTATTTGGACAATGTTCGCGTTGTTGAAAATACACTGATTAAGAACGGAAGTTTTAAGGCAGGTTTCTCCGGTTACGAAGTATATGCAGAAGGCAGCACAGATGTATCTTATGTAGTCGACAGTCAGACAGAAGATTATGCAGCAGATTTTACGATCAAGGATACAGGTGCTCAGGACTGGATGATCCAGTTAAAGCAGAACAATATTAGTCTTGAAGAAGGTCAGTGGTACAGACTATCATTAAAGGCAAAATCAGATATGAACCGTAAGCTTATGGTTGCACTTCAGAGAGATGGTTCATCTGATGATGACTGGACACCATATTCAGGATCAAAGACAGTTGATCTTACAGATGAATATCAGTCTATTGTTGTTGAGTTCAAGATGAAGAACAAGAGTGATCCTAGAACAATTTTAAGTATTTCTATGGGTGCTGTAGGCGATGTTCAGATCAAACAGCAGCATAGAATCTGTATTGATGATATTATTCTTGAGAAAATTGATGCTCCAAAGGTTGATGAGACGGAGTCAGATGTGAATCTGATTAAGAATGCAGATTTCTCAGAGGGAGACAATGGACTTTCAAACTGGGAAGGTGGTATTATGGGTGATGCTGTTGGAACACAGACAGTTGATAAGGGTGTTATCACTTATGAATTATCAGATGCTGGAACTGCTGACTGGAATGTACAGTTGAAGCAGATGGGACTGGCATTGGAAAATGGAAAGACCTATGAAGCAAGTATTACTTTAAAGTCAACCGAAGCAAGAACGGTATTATTGAATTTCATGAGCAACTCTTATAAATGGTATGGTGGAGAAACAATTGTTCTTCCAAAGAATGAAGAGGTTGTAAAAACCATTACATTCACAATGAATGAAGAGACAGATACTGATGCTGGATTCTTCCTCTCTATGGGTAAGATTGCGGATGTTGATACCCCTGCATCTACAATCACAGTATCAAATATCTCTTTAAAAAAGCTTGCTGAATAATTCGCAGGCAGATAAACACATAAGTATTTACACAAGACAGGCATCGGTATTGTTACCGGTGCCTGTTTCGATTATGTAGATAAGTTATCAGGATGTTATTATTGTTTGTTAAAGCTGTAAACCTCGGCAATCTCGCTGATGGAGACATAGGCTTTATCGTCAAGTTCATGGACAATATTCTTCATCTTTCCAATCTGGAAACGGTTTACAACAATGTAGATCATGGTCTTTTCCTGATCCGAATAGAAGCCCTTTGCATCGATCATCGTTATACCGCAGGAAAATGTATCCGAGAGTTCCTGACAGATTTCCTGTGGCTTCGTTGTAATGATATAGGCGGCTTTGGAACGGTCAATACCTTCTACGATAAAGTCGATAGTCTTAAGTGCAGCCATATATGTAACGATGGAATAGAGAGGCAGGATCCAACTGTTCAGGATAATGCCACAGATGATATAAAGCATTACATTATATGCCATAACAAAGGTTCCGACGGTGATGCCAAGGCGTTTGGCAAATATGATCGCAAGTGTCTCGATACCATCCATTGCACCGCCAAAACGGATCGCAAGTCCGCTTCCCGCACCGGAGATCAGACCGCCAAAGAGTGCGCACAGAAGCAGATCGGAGCCTGCAAGCGGAGATACAAATCGGACATCGACAGGAAGGACATCTGTAATCAACCATGCACCCAGAGAGTAGATCGCAACTACATAGATCGCATAGATGGTGAAGGTAGATCCCTGCTTTTTCCAGCCATATAAGAATAGTGGAATATTTAAAATAATAAGGAAAACAGAAAGTGACAGGTGTTCCGGAGTGATCTGACTTAGCAGCATGGAAGTACCGGATATGCCACTGTCATAGAGATTAACAGGACTTAAAAATATCGTAATACCGAAGGCATTGATAAGCCCGGCAATGGTCAGCCCGAGGATATTTTTCCAGTGTAGGGAACGAAAGATGGTTTTTAGTTTATTCATATAAAAGCCTCCTGTTCTGTTATATACATTTTTTACTATGGTCAAATATTACACGAGAAAATCATTGATTACAAGAGAATCGTGCTTAATTTAATTAAATCTTTACTGGAAGTTTATTGTTTCCTTGCATTCGTATTTGTCAGAGAGTAAGATAGACTCATATATTATGTGATATTAGAGGAAATAGAATAATATGAAAAATGTTTCAGAAATTATAAATCAAGGAAATAAAAATGCAGAGCTTCCGGCATGGTTAAATATGCGGCATGCATGGAGTGCCAGTGATGCAAAGCGGGATGAAGGGTTGGCATATCCGGATAATGTAATTCAGATCAAGAATTTGGACTATAAAAAAGAGCCGGATCATCAGAAGTGGTGTGAGGCAGTTGAATTATTAGCTTCACAGAGAACTATGGGGGAAAAGACATCGGAAAAGTATAGTCGGATTTTCTATTATAATGAACCGGACGATGCTTCGAATCTTGATTCTGAACGTTATGCATCAAACAGTTTATTTGATATATATTATCCGGCTGAGTTGGATGCACAGACATCATATCCGGTGATCGTCAGCGTTCATGGCGGTGGATGGTTTTATGGAGATAAAGAGCTGTATAGTTATTATTGCTGCCATCTGGCATCAAAGGGATTTGCGGTTGTGAATTTTAATTACCGGCTGGCACCTCAGAACAAATATCCGGCAGCAATTGAAGATGTGGCATATCTTATCCGATATATTCATGAGAATGCAGGTGTGCTTCATCTGGATATGGAAAAGTTTTATATGCTGGGGGATTCAGCAGGAGCACAGCTTACGGCAAATTACTGTATTATTGCCGGGAATGCAGCGTATCGGAACAAGCTGGATTTCTTTACATATGACAGACTTCCAAAGGCTGTGTGTCTGAATTGCGGAGCATATGAGATGGACAAGCGGGAGGATAATATTTCCGACTGGTATATGAAGAACGAAGATGGAAGTTATGCAGTATCTGAAGAGCAGAGAAAGCTGTTCCTTTCACAGCTTGAGTATCTGACGAAAGATTTTCCACCGGCATATCTGATGTACAGTGTAAATGATGATCTGAGATTTCAGACCATTTATCTGGATGAACGAATGGAGAAGCTGGGTATCCGGCATGTGATCCGGTCATTTGGAGAGAAACATCCGGACAGCGGACATGTATTTCACATTAATCTGAAAAACCCGGAAGGCGTACAGTGCAATGAGGAAGAATGTGCATGGTTCCGTCAGTATGAATAAGTACATGGCGGTTCATATAGAAAGTATATGCATTTGTAAGACTTGAAAAAATATGAAATGAAATTTGGAGTATAAGAAAATGGCAGAAGGTTGTAATCATAATTGTAGTAGTTGTGGAGAGAGTTGTTCATCAAGAACCGCTCCTCAGAGTTTACTTGAAGTACCACATGAAGGAACAAAGATCAAACATATCATAGCAGTTATCAGTGGAAAAGGCGGTGTCGGAAAATCATCCGTAACGACATCCCTTGCGGTTACCTTGAATCGTCTTGGTTATAAGACTGCGGTTCTGGATGCAGATATTACCGGACCTTCGATTCCGACAGCATTTGGAATAAATGAAGAACCGGAGAGAGGCGACGATTTCCTGTATGCGGTTGAAACAAAGACCGGAATCAAGATGATGTCGATCAATCTGTTGATCGAAGATCAGACAGCACCGGTTATCTGGCGTGGTCCGATCATCGCGGGAGCAGTAAAACAGTTTTATACGGATGTTGTCTGGGGAGACATTGATTATATGCTGGTTGATTGTCCGCCCGGAACCGGAGATGTACCGCTTACGGTATTTCAGTCTCTGCCGGTGGATGGGGCAGTTATTGTTACAACACCTCAGGATCTGGTGTCTCTTATTGTGGAGAAGGCAGTCCGTATGGCAGACGATATGGGAATCCGTATCTTAGGTCTGGTTGAGAATATGTCATATTTCAAATGCCCGGATTGCGGCAAAGAACACAGCATCTTCGGTGAGAGTAAAGTAGAGGAGATACAGGATCGTTTCGGTATCGAGACGGTCGTAAAGCTTCCGATCGACCCGGCACTTGCCGGCTTGATGGATGAAGGTAAGATCGAGGATATGCCGGAATCAAAGCTGAAGGAATTCGCACAGACGATCGTGGGAAAGATAGGATGAAAGAATAAATACAGGAGGTATGGATGGGGTATAAGAAAACAGATGCGTTGATGAGACATTTGCGAGACAGTGGAATTGCAATATATGGACCTAAACAAAAACGTCAGCTAATAAATACAGGATATTTTCATGGATATAAAGGATATCGTTTTTTTGGGAATGCAAATAAAAGATTGCCATTTACATCTTATGATGAAGTCTATGCTACAATACAATATGATTCGGATTTAAAAGCTTTATTATATGGGAAAATGATGTTTATAGAGACCGCAGTCAAGAATATAGCATTGGAAAGTATATTGGTAAATGCAAATTCAGAATCAATACAAGATATGTATGATAAAGTTGTAAGTGGTTATAATAATGCACCAAAATCTGCAACTGTAGAGCAGAGAAGAAAATTGCAGCAGAATAAATTGAATTTACAGAATTCAATTCAATCCAGTCTGGCAAATGCTTATAAAAAGAATAATCCAAGAATCACACATTTTTATAATAATGTTGGCTATTCAGATGTTCCAATCTGGGCATTGTTTGAAATTATGACAATGGGAGATCTGGGTTATTTATTGTCATGTCTTACATATAGTGTTCGAGATGATATTTCAAAAAGATTATCAATAAATGTATCTTGTGATACAGATCGACAGTTGATATATAAGTATATTTATACATTAAAGGATCTGCGTAATGCCATAGCACACAATTCTGTAGTTTTCGATACCAGATTTAGAAATATTGATCCGACAAGTGCAATGAAACAGTGTCTTAAAATTGAAGTAGGGTTACCATATGTAAATTTTAAAACCATTGGTGATTATATAATTCTTATGTGCTATTATATGAAATTGCTAAGGGTGTCAAAGACGGAGATTAAGTTATTTATCCGAGAGTTTGAGAAAATTACAGAAAAATATAGACAATCAGTTAATTCTGATGTTGCAGCAATGGTAATTCATCCGGATCTGAATTCAAGAATGAACATATTGAAAAATTATATCTAAAACTTGCATTTTTTCAATGCCTATTGTATATTATAAATACTAATTGGGGTATGCATTTGCGGATGCATACTTAAAAGAGTCGGAGCAATCCGGCTCTTTTGCGTTATAATAGACGATATATAGAATCTGTAATATATATGAAAATATGATTGAAAAAAACGTCTAAATAGTGGAAAATGTGTATAGTATCAGTTATAGACAGGTCGGGAATTATGAAACTTAGAAAATTACTGGAAAGCTGCCACCTGTGTCCGAGAAAATGCGGGGTGAACCGCATAAACGGACAGACAGGGGCATGTAATGAAACATTATCAATATCAGCCGCAAGGGCGGCATTGCATATGTGGGAGGAGCCTTGCATTTCCGGAGAGAACGGATCGGGTGCGGTATTCTTTTCCGGGTGTTCACTTGGATGTGCATATTGCCAAAACCATGATATATCCGGGGGCTTGAATGGAAAAGAGATCACGATAAAGCGCTTATCGGAAATCTTCTTTGAGTTAAAAGAGCAGGGAGCCAATAATATCAATCTGGTAACGCCGGATCATTTTATTCCTCAGATCATAGAGGCAATCGATATGGCAAAGGAGCAGGGGTTCAATCTTCCGTTTGTCTATAATTGCAGTGGGTATGAGGATATCGAAGCTTTGAAGCTGTTAGATGGATACATTGACATTTACCTGCCCGATTTTAAATATATGTCGGCAGAACTGGCGGCGAGATACAGTCGCGCACCGGATTATCCGGAGGTGGCGAAAATGGCACTGGCGGAGATGGTACGTCAGGTAGGAGGCGATCAGACGACATTTGACGAGGATGGCATCATGAAGCGAGGTGTTATCGTCCGTCATCTGGAGCTTCCGGGATGTATCGAGGATTCCAAGGCGGTTATCCGTTATTTATATAAAACATATGGAAATAATATTTACATCAGCATTATGAACCAGTATACGCCGATGGAGGGGATCGGTGAGAAGTTCCCGGAACTGAACCGCAAACTGACAGAGCGGGAATATGATGAACTGGTTGATTATGCGATCTCGATCGGCGTAGAAAATGGTTTCATCCAGGAAGGGGAAACGGCATCAGAAAGTTTTATACCTCCATTTACAAATGAAGGGGTATGATGCAGAAATGTCCAGTATATCAATTGTAACAGATCAGATGAAAATATCTGGTTTAAAATAAAAAAGGAAAGGAAGATGGGAGTATGAAAAACATCTTAAAGCAGGCGGCAATGAGTATTTTACTTGTTGCGCTGGTGTGTTCTTTCTGTATAACACCTGCAATGGCAGCGACAGAGTTTATCGGAGAGACAAAAGAAAACAGTGCAGTTGTTTCAGATGAAAGTGCAGAACTTGCTGCAAGTTCAGGCTGGGTAAAGAAGAGTTCCGGCCGTTTTGAATATTACAGCAAGGCAGGCAAGGTAACGAAGAAGCTGGTGAAGAAGAATGGGTTCTTCCGTTATTATCTGAAAAAGAATGGCAAATGGAAAGCGCAGAAAAAGGTATGGGTGACAATCTCACATAACCAGTATTATGCGAACGCAAAAGGCAAGGTCACCACGATCTACTATGGTGCCAGCAAAAAGGCAAAGCGGTATTCCGGTGGTAAATGGAAGTATGTGAAGAATGATACTTTGCGTCTGGCAAATGGGAACGTGTATTATTTCAGTGCAAATGGTATCCGTCAGACGAAGCATAGCTGGTATAAGATCAATGATAATCGTCATGTTCTGGTCGGCGAAAAGGGTTCCGATACCGTAGATTATCTGTTGAAGAAGGATCGCGGTGCATGGAAATGTTATGTCAGCACAAAGAAAGGCTGGGATAAGTTCAGAAGCAAGTGGGCACAGGCATATGGCAAGATCTATTACTTTGATGCAACCGGAAAGGCATCCAGAATCTACTATGTGGAGTCCATGAAATGCTATGAATACAAAAATGGCAAATATGTAATGTGGAGAAATACAACAAAATACATTGGTAAATATCTGTTGTATTTTGGTTCCGATGGTGTACGTGTTACCAAATCCGGTTGGTATAGGATATCATCAGATAAAGAGATTTATGTAAATTCACAGGGAATTGTTACGGATTCCAGAACACCTGTAAAAGAAACAACCGGACATTCTGCAACCGGCTGGTATACGATCAAGCTTAGTAATGGCAGTACAAAGCAGGTATATGGATATTTTGATTATGATGCAGAAAATACGATCATCCGTCAGTTAAATGCATACAGAAAGGCAAATGGTCTTAATGAATTGACAAGATCACAGAGCCTGATGAATTCTGCAAGAGTACGAGCATATGAGTGTTCTTATTCCTTCTCACATACAAGACCGAATGGTACGCAGTGTTTTACTGCTTCATCAGAAATGAATGGCGAAAATATTGCAGCCGGATATCCTTCTGCAGATGCAGCAATGACAGCCTGGAAAAATTCACCGGGACATGATGCAAATATGAAATTGTCACTATTCAGTAAAATTGGTGTTGGTGTATTTGTAGCAGTATCCAGTGATAATTGTGGATATAAATATTACTACGTTCAGAACTTTGGTATTTAGAAACAGATTGTATATTTTATTCATAAAGTAAAAGGTACTTCAGAATGTTTAACATAATTTGTATGACATTCTGAAGTACCTTTATTTTTATAAGCCTGCTTTTATAAGGTCATTTTCATCAGAAAAAGTAATGCAGTTATACAAGAATAAAACCTGATCGTAGTCTTCGACGTTTACCAGATTGCTGATAGATTGATTTGTGTACCGGAGATCGATCATGGTCACGGTATCGTAGTTGTTGATCAGAAACTGCATCATGGAATTGGCATAGCTGTCCTTGATCACCAGAATGGAACGCTTGTCAGTTCCGGCTGTATCTTTTGGATCGGATGCAGCTTCTGCAGTCGTTGTGTTGTTTCGATGGAGCGTTGCAACCGCTACGTTCTGTCCGGTATAGGATGCGTATTTGTCTTTTACGTCCAGATAGTCACGGAAGAAAATGGAGTCATAGGAAGCTTCTTTATCAAGTCCATTCGAGGTTGTCATGGATGGTGTTGCACTATTATCTGCCAGAGTGTAGAAATCAATCTCATCTTTTGTAACAGACTGATCTAAGGTCTTTGAGAACAGGGTTCCCTGAAATTCTGTGCTGGCGGTTTCCTTTGTAAAATCCTTCAATTCATAAGGAGTATATCCAAGTTCTGCTCCGGCAGACTGATATGCATAATATGCACCGAGGGATGTCCAGTGGTGGTCGGTACGATAATAGATATACTCGCTATCATGTTCCTTTAATGTATTATATATATTGATCGGTGTCACACCGGATAGTTCGTTATAACAGGATTCGATCATGTCTTTTTCATCAACTGATACATTCTTAACAGCCGAAGGCAGCAGGGAATCTCCATAGACACCGACAGAGGTCGGACACAGCATGAAGTAGGTTGGAATCTCCGAATGCTTTGCAGCGAAGCTGTTAATGACAGCAAGATTTGTATGGATCTTATCAGCATCATATGCCGCACCGATATCGTCATAATCTGAAAGTACCTGCAGCATCTGGTCGTTTTTCGTATATACCGTTGAGATCTCGGTTTTTCCCATCAAGCGTTCAGAATCGTTCATGGCTGATATCCATTGTTCGCGACCATAGAATCGGTCGGAGAACCAGGAATCAAAACCGTTCATAAATGTCTCATCCTTGATGGAAGAAAGATTGACGGTTGGAAATTCCGACAGATAACGATTTTCATTTTCGGAAAAAGGCGCTTTCTCTTTTGGCAGCTTAAAAAGTGTCAAAATGGGAAGAACAATGATGATACATGCAAATATGATAATTCCGATTTTTTTATGCATAAGGGCTCACCTCTAAAAATTAAAGTACAAAAATGGGTTATAGCTTGCATTGACAAGGTAGGCGGTGGAAAGCAGCATCAGAATCGCCATCAAAATGACGCTTCCGTAATTGCCGACAGCCGGAACTTTGTCTGCGAGCTTAATAGCCAGCTTCTTTGGCAGATCCGTAGAACCGATGATCGCAATGATGAATAACAATCCGAAGTTCACAAGGATATATACGGTATAACTGTCGTAGAAGCTACTGCCAAAGCGGAACATCCGTCCCATATAGGAGAATGCCTGTGCGATCGTTGCTGTATCAAACAGCACCCAGCCAAGCATGACCAGAACGATCGCATAGATTCTTTTTATAATAGAAGGTATTTTTTCAAGGATACCTTGTTTTCCTGCTTTTGTGAGAAGTGTTGTTACCAGCTTCTCGATGATGATGAGGACACCGTACAGGGAACCCCACAGAATGAAGTTCCAGCTTGCACCATGCCAGACACCGGTTAAGAACCAGACAACTGCAGTGTTGAATATCGTACGGGCAAGACCCTTGCGGCTTCCTCCGAGAGGAAAATATACATAGCTCTTGAACCAGCCGGAGAGTGTCATATGCCATCTGCGCCAGAACTCACTGATACTCTTGGACATATACGGATAATTGAAGTTTTCCGGGAAATGGAAACCGAGCATCTTACCCAGACCGATCGCCATATCAGAATATCCGGAAAAATCAAAATAGATCTGTAAGGTATAAGCGGCAATACCAAGCCATGCGGTTGCAACCGGAAGCTCGGATAAGTCCATAGCTTTGACATTTGTCCAGACAACACCGATATTATTTGCGATCAGAACCTTCTTGCCAAGACCGACCGCGAAGCGGAGAATACCATCCCAGATCAGGTCGATGTCGATCACACGTTCATTCAGCTCGGCAGCTACATCTTCATAACGAACGATCGGACCTGCTACGATCTGTGGGAACAGCGTGACAAAGGCTGCAAAGGTGATCGGATTCTTCTGAACAGAGATGTTCTTCCGGTACAGGTCGATCGTATATGACATGGACTGGAAGGTAAAGAAGCTGATACCGATCGGAAGCAGAGAGGTCGGTGAACCATAGTGCGTTCCGAATATGTTATTAATATTTTCTATGATAAAATTGCTGTATTTGAAAAAGCCAAGCAAAGACAGATTCATGACCATCGATACGATCAGTG
The DNA here is from genome assembly GCF_003461365.1 of Clostridium sp. AF17-21AC. Classification (NCBI taxonomy): domain Bacteria; kingdom Bacillati; phylum Bacillota; class Clostridia; order Eubacteriales; family Clostridiaceae; genus Clostridium; species Clostridium sp. AF17-21AC. Next base: position 116,593 of record NZ_QTWY01000003.1, on the reverse strand, counting down.
CAAGCTTTCGAAGTGCCTGACGGTCGCCTGCCTTATAAATGACCAGACCTGCAAAATAATCGATCATCGTCGATGCGATCAGTACAAATACATAGATTGGTTCGCCCCATGCATAGAAGAACAGACCGCTGATCAGGATGAACAGATTCCGTAACTGCTTCGGGACAATATAATAGATAACCAGTGTAACCGGTAAAAAAATATATAAAAATGTCAAACTGGAAAAGACCATGTGATACCCCAACTAACTTCATTATTATGTCGACTTCTGTCGCCGTAACAATTATAAAGTTAACGTATGGTAGTGTCAATCAGATTAAATATTAAATATTTGTGAGAAACCGGCTAAGAAACGGGAAAATATATAGATTGTGTGCATAGTTACAATACCGGCAGGCATATACAGATATACAGCAGTATTAAGACTACCAATATAGGATTTTAAGGAGATGAGAAAAAATCAGCCCATGTGAAACCATGTGACTATATAAAAGAACTGCCTTACTTAGACTCGTTGTGGTTTCTATGATCTGCATATACGTGATTCGCAAATGTTCCTGTGCCAACTCGCCTTTCAGGCTCAGACAGGCACCCACATTTGCTCGTATATGCATCTCATTACGAAATCCTCACTAATGTCTTAGTAAGGCAGTTCTTTTATATAGATTGTATAGTTTCACATGGGTGTCCGTCTATCGGATAGCGTCCTTCATGCGCTTTACATAGTCTTTGATGTAAGGCACGCAGTCCCTGCCATATTTGGCGCAGAGCTTGACAATGGCAGAGCCGACGATCACACCATCAGCATGAGCAGCCATTTCCTTCGCCTGCTCCGGTGTGGAGATTCCGAAGCCGATCGCACACGGAGTATCCGTTGCGGCTTTGACCAGCTTGGTCATAGCACCGATATCGGTCGTGATCTTGCTTCTGGTTCCGGTAACGCCGAGAGAAGAAACGCAATAGATGAAGCCGTTAGCTTCCTTTGCGATCATGCTGATCCGGTCATGGGAGGTCGGTGCGATCATAGATACCAGATCAAGGTCATATTTCTTACAGATTCCATCAAACTCGTCTTTTTCCTCATAAGGGATATCCGGCAGGATCAGTCCATCGATGCCGATCTCCTTGCAGATGCTGATGAACTTCTCTGAGCCATAAGAAAAGACAACATTTGCATAAGTCATAAATACCATAGGGATGGTAACTGTCTTACGGAGCTTTCTTACAAGGTTAAATACATCATTTGTCGTAACATGGTTTGCGAGTGCGCGGATATTTGCACCCTGGATAACAGGCCCTTCTGCGGTTGGATCTGAGAATGGGATGCCAAGTTCGATCAGGTCTGCACCTGTTTCTACCATGGCATATACGATCTGTTCTGTTGTTTCAAGATCAGGGTCACCACATGTAACAAATGGGATGAACGCCTTTCCGTTTTTGAATGCATTTTTAATATTACTCATAGAGATCCTCCCCTCTGTATCTGGCGATGGCGGCAACGTCCTTATCGCCTCGTCCTGAAATGTTAATAACCATGATCTGGTCTTTGTCCATCTGTGGTGCAAGCTTCATTGCATAGGCAACTGCATGAGCACTCTCGATCGCAGGAATAACACCCTCGATCTTGGACAGATATTCAAATGCATCAACAGCTTCATCATCTGTAACAGCGACATATTCTGCTCTGCCGATGTCATGCAGGTATGCATGTTCCGGTCCGATTCCCGGATAGTCAAGACCTGCGGAAATAGAATAAACCGGTGCGATCTGTCCGAATTCATCCTGACAGAAGTAGGACTTCATACCATGGAAGATACCAAGTCTTCCGGTATTGATCGTTGCAGCTGTCTCAAATGTATCAATTCCACGTCCGGCTGCTTCACATCCGATCAGGCGAACGCTCTTATCCGGAATAAAGTTATAGAATGCGCCGATCGCATTGGAACCGCCGCCGACACAGGCGAGAACGGCATCCGGCAGTCTGCCTTCCTTCTCCATAAGCTGTTCCTTGATCTCCTTGCTGATAACAGCCTGAAAATCACGAACCATCTCAGGGAAAGGATAAGGTCCCATAACAGAACCCAGAACATAATGGGTATCATCGATTCTGGAAGTCCATTCACGGAAGGTTTCGGAAACGGCATCCTTTAATGTTCCGGTACCGGTTTCTACCGGGTGAACCTTTGCTCCTAATAATCGCATACGGTAGACATTTAAAGCCTGACGGATGGTATCTTCCTTGCCCATGAAGATCTCACATTCCATACCCATCATGGCAGCAACTGTAGCAGTTGCAACACCGTGCTGACCGGCTCCTGTCTCAGCGATAACTCTTGTCTTACCCATTCGTTTTGCAAGGAGCATCTGACCGATAACATTGTTGATCTTATGTGCTCCGGTGTGATTCAAGTCCTCACGCTTCAGGTAGATCTTTGCACCGCCGAGATCCTCTGTCATTCTCTTGGCATAGTACAGACGGCTAGGTCTGCCGGCGTATTCATTTAACATTTCTGTCAGCTCCCGGTTGAATTCCGGGTCATCTTTGTATTTCTTATATGCTTCTTCAAGCTCAAGCATGGCGTTCATCAGTGTTTCCGGTATGTACTGTCCGCCATGGATTCCAAAACGTCCTTTTGACATATATGTTTCCTCCTGTATGTGTTGTTTCTATATTATAAAATATCTTCAATGCTTTCTAATAAAGTTCGTTGTTCCTGCAGAAACAGGATCCGGTTCTATTCTATATCTTCACCCCGTAACCATGCAAATGCGGCTTTCTTATCAGGGCTTCGCATAAAGGTTTCTCCGATCAATACTGCATCTGTGCCATTTCCCTTTAAACGGTCGATGTCCTCCGGTGTGCGGATGCCGCTTTCGGATACATAGACGACCGGTTTGCCATTTATCGAATCCGGGATCAATGTCCGAAGTCTTACACTGTTCATGATGTCAACGGTAAAGGTCTTCAGATCGCGGTTATTTACACCGATAATGTTTGCGCCGATCGCGATCGCACGTCTGACTTCTTCTTCGTCATGTGCTTCTACCAGAACGGACAGCCCGAGGCTTGTTGCAAGCTCGTAATAACTTTTGAGCTGTTCGTCGGTAAGGATCGCACAGATCAGAAGGATCGCAGAGGCACCGATCACCTTTGCTTCATAGATCATATAAGGATCGACAGTGAAATCCTTCCGCAGGATCGGAGTAGATACTGATTCATGGATCGCTGTCAGATATTCGTTGCTTCCCTGAAAATAAAATGGTTCGGTCAGCACGGATATGGCGGATGCACCGGCGGCTTCATATTCTTTCGCAATCTCGATATATGGGAAATCCGGTGCAATCAGTCCTTTGGAAGGGGAAGCCTTTTTTACTTCGCAGATAAAAGAGATTCCCGACTTTGCCAGATTATCCCGGAAAGGGAAAACAGTATATGGCTTAGTGCCGTGTTCCGTCTCTTTTTCTACGATCGCAAGTGCCTTTGCTTTCATTTCTTCAAGGGCAATCTGTTCTTTGCATCCGGTAACCCGTTCTTTTGTTTTTGCTGCTATTTCATCTAAGATCATATATATTCCTCCATAGCGATCCGGAGATTTGAAAGCTCCGGGTCGATTAGGTGTTTTGCTTTTACAAATAATTATGCATTTGTTGCCGCGATAAAGTCATCCAGCTTTTTCAGACCACTTCCATTATTTAAAATATCGGCTGCAAGGGCGAAGCCTTCTTCAAGTGAGATCCGGTTTGTGATATGCAAAGCAGCACCAGCATTTAAGATAACGGCTGTACGTTTGCCATCTGTGATCTTGCCGGATAAGATATCCTTTGTGATCTGTGCATTTTCTTCCGGTGTACCACCGACCAGTTCGGCTTTGTCGCAGAGGGCAAATCCGTAGGCGGTTGGATCTAAGGTGTAAGTGTGAAATGAACCATTGTCAAATTCACATACAGTTGTTGTGGTAACGGCAGAGATTTCGTCCAGACCATCATTTCCATGAACGACCATGCCACGTTTTACACCGAGGTTGCTGAGTACCTTAGCGAGTGGTTCTACAAGAGCTGCATCATAGACACCGAGTAACTGAAGATTTGCTTTTGCCGGATTTGCAAGAGGTCCTAAGATGTTGAATACGGTAGGAATCTTGATCTCTTTTCTTGGAGCACCGACAAATCGCATGGCTGTGTGATACTTCTGTGCAAATAAGAAGCAGATGCCGAGCTCCTTCAGGCAGGCTTCGCTGACTTCACGGGCTGCTGCGATATTTACTCCAAGGGCTTCCAGACAGTCGGCAGTTCCACATTTGCTGGAGGCTGCACGGTTGCCGTGCTTTGCAACCTTGTCGCCGCCTGCTGCTGTTACTAAGGAGGAAACTGTAGAAATGTTGAATGTACCTGCACAGTCTCCACCGGTACCTACAATGTCGATTTCCTCATCGACATCCGGTGTAAATTCACCACAGTGTTTTCTCATGATCTCAGCAAATGCTGTGATCTCCTCGATCGTCTCACCTTTAATGTGAAGGGCTGTTAAAAAGCTTCCGATCTGTGCCTGTGTAGCCTTTCCACTCATAATTTCATCCATAACGGCTGCTGCCATATCCTTATCAAGGTCCTTACCATTAACAACTGCTGCGATTGCTTCTATAATCATATTCATATCCTCCTTGAATGTATGTTCTAATAAACATTTGCGAATCCTATAAAGTATATTCATGATTAAACATTCTGACTTGCCAAAACAGTGGCATTTGAGACCGCCGGTTCTTGATGGTGCGTTAGCAGCATCTTAGTACCGCTGCAGGTCTCAACGAGCGGAAGCGTCCACTGGTTGGTAATGTCAGGAATGTTTAATCATAGAAATATAGTGCTGATTGCAAATGTTTGATTACGCCTCTAAAAAGTTTCGTAAGATGATTGTTCCTTTTGGTGTCAGAATCGATTCCGGATGGAACTGGACACCATATATTTCGTAATCCTTGTGTTTGACTGCCATGATCTCATCATCGTCGGTTCGGGCAATAACGGTAAGAACATCCGGGAAGTTTTCTTCGGAAGTGGCAAGGGAATGATATCTGGCAACCTCGATCCGTTTCTGAAGTCCCTTGAACAGTTTGCAGTTGATGTCGACATTTGCAACGGACATTTTGCCATGCATCAGCTTTTTGGCGTATGTGATCGTTGCACCGTAGGTTTCACAGATTGCCTGATGTCCGAGACAGACACCAAGGATCGGAACCTTGCCGGCAAAATAGGAGATGGCTTCTTCACAGATACCTGCATCGGAAGGCCTTCCGGGACCCGGTGAAATGATGATCTTATCCGGATTCATTGCTTCAATCTCCTGACAGGTATATTCGTCATTTCGTATCACCTTGATGTCAGGATTGATCTTTCCTACAAGCTGATACAGATTGTAGGAAAAGCTGTCATAATTATCGATCAGTAATATCATGCTTCGTCACCTCGTATTTTCTGAGAATTAATCAATGCATCCGTTACGGCTTTTGCTTTGTTGATGCATTCCTGGAATTCATTTGCCGGTACACTGTCGGCTACAATGCCGGCACCGGAACGGACAAATACTTTATTTCCTTTGCGGTATGCGATTCGGATCGCGATGCAGGTATCCAGATTTCCTGAGAAATCGATATAACCGATCGCGCCGCCGTAAATACCTCGTTTGTTATTTTCAAGCTCGTTGATGATCTCACATGCCCGGATCTTCGGTGCACCGGATAAGGTTCCGGCCGGAAGAACCGCATCGACAGCGGAGATCGCATCCAGATCCTCACGGAGTGTTCCGCGTACGGTAGAGCCGATATGCATAACGTGTGAATAACGCTGGATGGACATGTATCGTTCGACTTCGACCGTTCCAAACTGACTGACTTTTCCGAGATCATTTCTTCCGAGATCCACTAACATATTGTGTTCTGCAAGTTCCTTTTCATCTGCCATCAGGCTCTTTTCCAGTTCCAGATCTTCGACCTTGGTTTTTCCCCTTGGTCTTGTGCCTGCCAGAGGAAATGTGTGGAGAACGCCATCCTCTACCTTGACCAGAGTTTCAGGGGAAGCCCCGGCAACCTCGATCGTGTCACCGTCAAAGTAGAACATGTAAGGAGATGGGTTTGTGCTTCGAAGCAGCCGGTAGGTATCGAACAGGCTTCCTTCCATTTCGGCTTCCAGTCGGTTGGAAAGCACGACCTGGAAAATATCTCCTTCATATATATAGTGCTTTGCCTTTTTTACCATCCGGCAGTAGGCTTCTTTGTCAAATAATGGTTTGAATTCTGTCTTAAGAACAGGAGCAGGAATATCGGCTTCTGCGCCATGGAGAATGAGTTCTTTCATTTCTTTGATATCCTGTAAGGCTTTCTGATATCCTTCTTCGGTATTTGCTGTGCCGGCATTTGCGATCAGGATCAGCTTGGATCTTACATTGTCAAATGCGATCACCTTGTCAAATAACATCAGGTCGACATCCTGAAATCCTTCCTCGTCCTTCGCATCAAGCACCAGCTTCTTTTCACTGTATTTCAGATAGTCATAAGAGAAATATCCAACCAGTCCGCCGGTGAAGGTAGGGAAGCCTTCGATCTTCGGACTCTTATAATCTTTTAAAACCTCACGGATGAAGATTTCCGGATGGATGCCGGAGGTCTCTTTGATGACTGCTCCGTTCTCATCCTTTAATGTCAGTGTTCCGTTCATACAGGTGATATCCAGTTTTGGACTGTATCCAAGGAAAGTGTATCTTCCCCAGAGCTCCTGATTCTCCACGCTTTCCAGAATGTAGCAATGCTCATTTTCCGCTTTCAGTTTCTTCAACAGATTGATCGGAGTGATGATATCAGAGAGCATCTCATAACAGACCGGAACCATGTGATATCCCTGTTTCGCATATTCTTTTGCTTCGCTAAGTGTTGGTCGTATCATATGTTTCACCTCGTTCATAAATAATAGTTTAATAAATTATTTGAAATTGTTCATGTATGGTGAGGTGCGTTTTGCCTGATCTGCTTTTTATAAAAAGAAAAAGCACCGTCAGAAGATTGTATAAAAAAATCTCATCCAAAAGCAAAACGCTTATAGGACAAGATACAAATACAACACTCCTGCGGTGCCACCTATATTCATCAAAATCTGATGCACTCAACCATATACTAACATATATGTACTTTCTATAACGGGAAGTCTCCGTCGCCCCTACTAGATTCGCTCGTTCGGTTTGCCCTCGCAAGTCCATTCACTTAAGAAATCATCACTGCAATCTCACCACCTGCAGTTCTCTGGACATGTTGTTCATAAGCTACTCTTCTTGCTCATTGGTTTGTTTTATTGTATTCATATTGCACCGGTATGATATATTTGTCAAGAACTAATTTTATAATTGTTCAAAAAAAGGTACAATTATTTCGATGGAAAACCTTGTTTATTCGTTAAAAATCACTATAATAAAAGTAAGATGACTCGCTATGCGCAAGTATAGCTTTTAATACTGAAAATATACGGAACGTGTATATAATGCATGATATATGATTCGTATAAATAATCAATGGAGGACTATAATCGTGGAAGAACGTAAAAATTTTGGTTTCGGTGTATTAATCGATATTTTGAAGAAAAATCCAAAAACAATTGTTTTGACTGAAGGTACTGATCCCCGTATTCTGGAAGCATCTTCAAGACTTCTTGCAAGTAACTTCCTGCATCCGATTCTTGTAGGAGATCCTGATAAGATTTATGAAGTTGCAGAGGAAAGCGGTTTTAATATAAGAGGTTCCGAGATCATCAATCCAAGGAATTTTGATCGTATGGATGAGATGGTCGAGATGTTCTGTGAACTCAGAAAGAGCAAGGGCGTGACACCGGAGCAGGCAAGAGAGATCCTGTATCAGAACAACTACTTTGGTACGATGCTTGTTAAGATGGGGATTGCAGATTCGCTTCTCGGTGGTGCTACATATTCAACAGCAGATACAGTAAGACCTGCTTTACAGCTGATCAAGACAAGACCGGGCAACACACTGGTTTCATCCTGTTTCATTCTGGTACGTCCGTTTGCAACAGGTGGTAATGAAGTGTTCGCTATGGGTGACTGTGGTATCAACATCAAGCCAAATGAAGATGAGCTGGTTGAGATCGCAGAGGAGACTGTTCGTTGTGCAAGAATTTTCGGTGTAGATCCAAAGGTTGCTTTCTTAAGCTATTCAACCTATGGTTCCGGTAAGGGCGAAGATGTGGATAAGATGAGAAATGCAGCAAGAAAGACAAAGGAGCGTAACCCAGATCTTCCGATCTCCGGTGAGATTCAGTTCGATGCAGCCGTATCACCTAGAGTTGCAAAGAAGAAATGTCCGCAGTCAGAGGTTGCGGGAAATGCAAATACCTTTATCTTCCCTGATATCAATGCAGGAAATATCGGTTATAAGATTGCACAGAGAATGGGTAACTTCTCAGCATATGGACCGATCCTGTTAGGACTTAATTCTCCTATCAACGATCTGTCCAGAGGATGTACAGCAGATGAGGTTTATTCTATGGCGATCATCACGGCAGCATTAGCAGATAATAAAGATGCGTAAAGTGTAGATAGATAAAAGCCGGACATTATCTTTGGTTTAAAGAGATAGTGTCCGGCTTTTGTCTATGTCTAAAGATGATTATTCTATTTGCAGGAATTCTGCGGCTGTTAATATTTGTGGCTTTTGCAGTTTTGATTCTGCTGATTTTTCATTGCAAGAAAGTGTGATTTTTCTTGAAATAAATGGGTAAATGGTTTACCATAATATCATGAGTATTTAGTATGGGATTGTAGCGCTTTTTTAGCGTGAAGGGCGAACAAATGACGCCTGTGAGACAGAAAAATTGGGACAGCATATTTGTGGGTGTCAGAATGGAGATTTGAATGAATTTCGTATATTCATTGTTTTTGCAGAGAACTGGAGAGGAACTTTCACAATTTGATAACAGAATTTCTAACATGCTTCCAGTGGCTGCCGGTCTGGTTTTTTTTGATATGCGAAACTATCGTAATGATAATGGGGAATTTAATGTTTATATAGAGTGGAATGAGGAATTGAATTCCATCCTGAATGACAGACTGCCTTCGGGTGGTTATTTTATAAAGGCAACAAGAAAACAGGCAAGACAGTTGGAAGAAAAAACAGGTGGAATTCCTGTTTATATGAAGTTGATCGCACATGAGGGCAGGCTGTATCCGTATCGCACATATGTGATGTGGAATGGCAGGCCTTTTAGTGTGGAATTTAACGGAAATATATTGATCCCGGTTGATTATAAGAAGAAAGCAGAGAACGTGAGGATACAGGGTTCGCAGAATGGCGGTAAAGGAAATCGTACGGATGTATCTGGAAGCCAGATGAGCAGTCAACGAAGCTTATTCGGTACAAGCCAGAGCAAAATATTAGCAGGCAGTCAACATGGAACTTTTGTTGGTAGTGAACGTGAATTCTGGACAAGCAGTAGTCGACCTTGGATGTATGAGTGGGAATATGAGAATGGCAGCCAGAGAAGTCTATTCGGTGGTAGCCAGAGAAGTCTGTTTAGGACAAGTCAACGTGGAAATTTCTTTGGAAGTCAAGGTAGATTTTGGGGGACAAGTCAGCAGGGATTCCTTTTTGGAAGTCAGCGGGAGTTTTTGACAGGTAGCAATCGGGGATTCTTTTTTGGAAGCCGGAACGGCTTTTTCTATGGCAGCAACCGAGGCTATCTGACGGGCAGCAATCGTGAATTCTGGACAAGCAGTAATCGACCTTGGATGTATGAGTGGGAATACGAGAATGGCAGCCAGCGTGGATTTTTAGCAGGCAGCCGGTACACACCGACATTTTATCAGGCAACAGATGGCGGGGCAGATGATTATGATATTCCGCATTGGTATTACATGCCGCCGGAATGGCAGCTTATAAACCGGTCAAAACGACCATGCAGCAGAAAAGGCGGAAACAGCACATTTGGCTATGGGCTGGATTTAATATAGAGCGGAAGCACCCCTTGACTGAGAAGGTCAAGAGTCTGCAGCTAATCAATATTTAGCTGGTTTTCAATTATTTTGAAAGGACAACATATGGAAGGATTTCATTCTTTATGGTCAAAACCTTATATGGCAGGGAGACATACAGAAGAGTACTGGATGCAGGACTATGAAGTCCTTACGATGATCCTTTCGGCGTTGATGTGGAGAAAACACAATGGGGGGATCCGTTTGTGCGCCGATGCAGAAGCAATCGCATTTGTCGAGAAAATGGGTCTCTACCACATCTGGAATCTCGGAATCGAGGAAATTACAGTGCCGGAAGCGGTACCGGAAAAGGTGTTCTGGGCAGCCGGCAAATTATATTCATTGAAAAAAATGCAGATGCCAGCGGTCATGGTGGATCTGGATCTGATCATCTGGAAAGATATACGGAATATTATAAAAGATACGGATATCTGTGCAATACACAGAGAAGGGATATTCCCTGATGTGTATCCGGGAAAAGAGTTTTTCCATATGAAGCAGGAGTATCGGTTTGACCCGGACTGGAGCTTTGAGGTTCTTCCGGTCAATACCTGTATGTTATATATCGCGGATGAAGCGTTTAAGAATTATTATGTTGACAGTTCGATCACATTTATGGAGAATTGTCTGGAGACAGAGGAGAATCTTTGCCATATGGTATTTGCGGAACAGCGGCTTCTTGCGATGTGCGCAGAGAAGCAGGGAAAGCAGATATCATCTTTTTTTCCCGGTTCGGCACAGATCGAGAACCAGGATATCTTCACACATTTATGGGGCTATAAGAACATTCTGAAATTCAATTATAAAGAAAGGGAAGCTTTTAACCGTAAAATGTATGATCGCATCGTCCGGGAATTTCCGGAAGAAGAGACGACACTCAAGCAGCTTCCGATATCAGGACTATAGGGAGAATGGTATGAAACTTTTACGCAAAATACCAAAGGAAATATACATATATATCGCATGGGGCATACTCGTAGGGGCAGTGAACTTAGGGTCTGCCTGGTTTTTTATGTACAAATGCGGGATAAATGAGATCTATGCCAATTATATGTCGTGGATTTTGTACAACTATGTGTCATTTGCGACAAACCGCAAATCTGTATTCCACACAAAGGCAGCCACGGTAAAGGCATATTTTATCGAACTGGCATTATTCTATCTGAGCCGGGTATCTACACTTCTGATCGAAACGGGAATTATCTTTGCGCTTGTCACCGGACTGAAATGGAATGCGATGGGCGTTAAGGTGTTTACATCGATCCTTGTGATCTTTTTGAATTATTTCATCAGTAAGAAATTTATCTTTTCTATTCAATACGAAAAGAAAAATAGTGGAGAAATGTTGTCGGAAGACGAAGTATGTCGTGAAATCGTGAGATAATTAATAAAAACTTTACAAGATTTATTTCCATATTTTTGTAAAATGTAGTACAATATCGGCGTAACCATGCATTCTGTGCAGTATGTGTGGTTTATACATAAGCTGACAAAGTAAATTTTTATAGAATTTAACAATGCAGGATTTCTTCTATATCTTTCACAGATAATCTGGATGGTATACATATGGAAGAAAATGGAAATCATACTTTATATTAAGGAGAATTATTGAATATGAGTAGAAGAGTAGTGATTACAGGAATGGGAGCGGTTACTCCACTTGGCTTGAATGTGGATGAGTTCTGGAACGGCTTAAAAGAAGGCAGACATGGTTTTGGACCGATTACACAGTTTGATGCATCAGAATATAAGTGCAAGGTTGTAGGTGAAGTAAAAGGATTTGTAGCAAAAGATTATATTGATCCAAAGGCTGCAAGAAGAATGGCAAGATTTTCACAGTTCGCGGTTGCAGCAGCAAAGGAAGCAGTTGCAGATGCAAAGCTTGACATGACAGCAGAAGATCCATACATGGTTGGAACCTGTGTTGGTTCCGGTGTAGGAAGTCTTCAGGAACTTGAAAGTGCATATGAGAAGATCATGACAAAGGGACCGAATCGTGTAAGCCCATTTACAGTACCTATGATGATCAGCAATATCGCAGCAGGTAATATTGCGATTCAGCTTGGCTGCAAGGGAAAGAGTATTGATGTTGTTACAGCATGTGCATCCGGTACAAACAGTATCGGTGAAGCATTCCGTACAATTCAGTATGGAGATGCAGATGTAATGATCGCCGGTGGTACAGAAGCAGCAGTTTCACCGATCGGTATCTCGACATTTGATGCATTAACAGCGTTGTCATCATCTGATAATCCGGACAGATGCTCAATTCCATTTGATAAAGAGAGAGATGGTTTCGTTCTTGGTGAAGGTTCCGGTATCGTGATCTTAGAGGAACTGGAACATGCTAAGAAGCGTGGCGCAAAGATTTATGCAGAGATCAGCGGATACGGATGCTCCAGTGATGCATTCCATATCACAGCACCGGAAGATTCAGGCGAGAGCCCTGCAAAAGCTATGTTAAATGCTGTAAAAGATGCAGGCGTATCCCCGGAGGATGTTGCATATATCAATGCACACGGAACCAGTACACATTTAAACGATCTGGTTGAGACCAGAGCAATCAAGAAAGCATTTGGCGATCATGCAAAGGACATCAAGATTAATTCTACAAAGTCTATGACAGGACATCTTCTTGGTGCAGCAGGTGCGATCGAATGTATCGTTACAGCAAAGACGATCGAGGAAGGCTATATCCACAGAACCCGTGGTCTTCATGAGAGTGAAGAAGAACTGGATCTTGATTATTGTAAAGAGCCATATGAGCAGGAGGTTGATTGTGCGATCAGCAATTCTCTTGGATTTGGCGGACATAATGCATGTATTCTTTTACAGAAATATAAGGAGCAGTAAAAAGAAATGTTATTTATTAAGAAAAAGGCAAAAGAAGCCGAGATGGAAAAAATGAAGGCTGTCGAAACAGAACAGCCAAAACCGGAGACTGTAAAATGTCCGAAGTGTGGAGCTGAGCTTGATAAGCAGAGAGTTGTAAAGGCAAAATATATCTGTTATGAATGTGGTTCTTATTTCCGTGTTAAGACAAAGAACCGTATCAAGATGGTAACAGATTCAAAGTCATTTGAACCATGGTTTGAAGATATGCCGATGTCAAATCCGTTAAATACAGCCGGATATGAGGATAAGGTTAAGGCTGCGCAGGAAAAGACAGGACTGAAAGAAGCGGTTACAGTCGGTAAGGCTCTGATCAATGGTGAGCCGGCTATGATCGGTATCTGTGATGCCAGATTCCTGATGAGCAGTATGGGCTATGTTGTTGGTGAGAAGATTGCCAGAGCGGTTGAGCGTGCGACAGAAGAAAAGCTTCCTGTATTCATGTTCTGTTGTTCCGGTGGTGCCAGAATGCAGGAGGGTATCATTTCCCTGATGCAGATGGCAAAAACCTCCGCAGCATTGAAGAAACATTCGGAAGCCGGATTGTTATATGTATCGATCCTTACAGATCCTACAACCGGTGGTGTAACAGCCAGCTTTGCAATGCTTGGCGATATCATCTTAGGTGAGCCTGGTGCTCTGGTTGGATTTGCAGGCCCTCGTGTTATCAAGCAGACGATCGGACAGGATCTTCCGGAAGGCTTCCAGCGTTCAGAGTTCCTGGTAGAGCATGGTATTATTGATGGTATTATCACCAGAGATAAGATGAAGGATACCATGTATCAGTTGATCGTTACACATAAACAGAGAACCGGTTATGCAAACTTCGATAAGGAAGAAGACGAGAAGTTTGATATCAGCGAGATCTTAAAGGAGAGATTGACTTCTGTTGAGAATAAGACTCCTTGGGAGAAAATTCGTGGTACAAGACAGATGACTCGTCCTTGCGCACTTGATTATATTGATTATATCTGTGAAGATTTCCATGAGATCCATGGAGACAGAACAATGAATGACGATAAAGCGATCGTTGGTGGTATCGGTCATATCGATGGACAGCCTGTAACAGTGATCGCACAGGTAAAGGGTTCCAGCATGACAGAGTGTATGGAGCGTAACTTCGGTATGCCGCTTCCGGATGGATACCGTAAGGCACTTCGTCTGATGAAACAGGCAGAGAAGTTCAATCGTCCTATCATCACATTTGTAAATACACCTGGTGCATTCTGTGGACTGGAAGCAGAGGAGCGTGGTATGGGTGAAGCAATCGCAAGAAACCTTTACGAGATGTCAGCCCTTAAAGTTCCTGTACTTTGTATCCTGATCGGTGAAGGCGGCAGTGGTGGAGCACTTGCTATGGCAGTTGGTAATGAAGTATGGATGCTTGAAAATGCAGTATATTCCATTCTTTCACCGGAAGGCTATGCATCTATTCTCTGGAAGGACAGCAATCGTGCAGAGGAGGCGGCAGAGGTTATGCAGCTTACCGCACAGGATCTTTCAAGACTTGGTGTGATCGAGAAGGTGATTCCTGAGTATGGCGGAGCAGATAAAGAATCTGTCCCATATATCGGTAAATTCATTAAAATGAATGCCAAGGAATTCCTGAAGAAATTCGATGGAATGAGCGGCGAGGAGATTGCTGCTGCAAGATATAAGAGATTCCGTGAGATGTAAATAAAATAAAAAACAGGGATATAACGTTGAGGGCATCATAATGATTATGATGCCCTCGATGTTACATCCCTGTTTTTATATAAATCCTAGATCAATGACTCGTACAGCTTGGTGATATCCTCAACGCTTGTCTCCTTTGGATTGCCTGGGCGGCATGCATCATCATATGCAGACTGAGCAAGGAAAGGAATATCCTCCGGTTTTACGATATCTTTTAAGTCGGCAGGAATTCCAACATCCTGTGATAGCTGACGAACAGCATCGATGGCTGCCTTTCTATATTCTTCCTGTGTCATATCGTCAACGCCGGCAACTCCCATAGCACGGGCAATCTCACGATATTTCTCGCCGGTTGCTTCTGCGTTATATTCCATAACAGTAGGAAGGATGATCGCATTTGCAACACCATGTGGTGTATCGTACAGAGCTCCCAGAGGGTGAGCCATAGAATGAACGATACCAAGACCTACATTTGAAAATCCCATACCGGCAACATACTGGCCAAGTGCCATATCAGCTCTGCCTTCCGGTGTATTTGCTACAGCACCACGAAGGGAACGGGAAATAATCTCGATTGCTTTTAAGTGGAACATGTCAGATAATTCCCATGCAGCAGCGGTAATGTAACCTTCGATCGCATGTGTCAGGGCATCCATACCGGTTGCAGCAGTCAGACCCTTTGGCATAGAACTCATCATCTCAGGATCAACAAATGCAACGACTGGAATGTCTTTTGGATCCACACATACCATTTTACGGTTTTTCTCTACATCTGTGATAACGTAGTTGATCGTAACCTCGGCAGCAGTTCCGGCTGTTGTAGGTACAGCGAAGATAGGTACGGATTTATTCTTGGTAGGAGCAACGCCCTCAAGACTTCTGATATCAGCAAAATCCGGATTTGCGATCACGATTCCAACGCCCTTTGCTGTGTCCATGGATGATCCGCCACCGATCGCAATGATGTAATCAGCTTCAGCAGCCTTAAAAGCAGCAACACCAGACTGAACATTCTCGATCGTAGGGTTTGGTTTAATGTTGGAATAGATCTCATATGCAAGACCTGCGTTGTCCAGAACATCTGTTACTTTCTTAGTAACACCGAACTTAATGAGATCAGGATCAGAGCAGACAAATGCTTTCTTGAAGCCACGGCCGATAGCCTCTGTAGCGATCTCTGCGATTGCGCCTGCTCCATGATAAGATGTTTCGTTTAATACAAATCTGTTAGCCATATAAATAATACCTCCTATTATGTAACTGTGTGCAGGTGACTTGTATATACTGCACAAATCAATTTATATATTTTCTACAAAAACAAGGCAAAAACACCTGTCAAATACAGTGTAATACACTTTGCTGTTGTTGACAATATACAAATAACAAGAAATATTATAGTAATAATTATAAAAAATATCTAAATTTACTTGCCGGTTGCATCTGCTTTTAATCCTGCACGCCAGTTCAGATAAGAAATTCCGATGATAATGGCATACCCGATAAAGCTCAATACATCCGGAATCTGGCTGAAGAAGATGAAACCAAGGATTGCCGAGGTGATGATCTGTGAATAATCGAAGATCGATATTTCCTTTGCCGGAGCATGTGAATAAGCAGCCGTGATCGAGAACTGACCGACAGCAGCGGAGACACCTGCCATTAACAGACAGATCAACTGAAAAAGAGACATCGGTTTATAAAAGGCGATCACAAATGGCAGCATGACCAGAGTCGAAAATGCGGAGAAAAAGAATACGATCTGTGGATTTTTTGCACCGTGGTTGCTTAGATATCTTACTGCCGCATAAGCAGCGCCTGCACCCATACCGCCGGTAAAACCGATGAGACCCGGAGCAAAATCAGCGAAGTTCAGGGATGGTTTGATAACAAATAAAGCACCGATGAATACCCCGATCAGAGCAGCATATTGTTTCAGACTTGCCTTTTCCTTTAACAGGAAGATCGAGAAGATAACAGCGGCAAACGGTGACAGCTTATTTAAGATCGAAGCATCGGCGATGTTCATGTGATCGACTGCATAGAAGTTACACATGATACCGAGTGTGCCGCAGATCGACCGCATAAACAGCATCGGAATATGTCGTTTCTCATAATGCAGTCCGACATCACTTCGGATCAGGACAACAAGCGCTATGAATGCTGCGACCAGGTTACGGAAAAATGCTTTTTCAATCGTAGGAAGATCGCCGGATAATCGTACGAATACGTTCATAAAAGAAAAACCGACACCGGCCAGAATTATATAAAGAATTGCTTTTGTTTTCTCTCGCATATAAAAACACCACTTTCTGTTTGTTAGATATTTGCGAAAATAAACAGTATTTTCGCATTATGCCGGTATATGAAGACACATTCCATAGCAATGCTCATTATAGCATGTTTTCGTATTTGTCAGCAGCCAAAGTTTTATGAAACACTTTATACTTGCTTTATAAACTATACACAATTTATTCAAAAAACTTGTCTATCATACATTCTAGAAAAAGTGTAAGAAAAAATAATTTAAATAATTGATGCAGAATAGGAGATCATACATGAGCAGGGTAATAGGAATAGATTTAGGAACGACAAATAGCTGCGTGGCCGTTCTGGAAGGCGAACAGGCGACAATCATACCGAATGCCGAAGGCAACCGTACCACACCATCGATAGTAGCCATTACGAAAAATGGCGACAGACTGGTGGGGGATGCTGCAAAGAGACAGCTTACGGTAAATGTAGACAGAACCATTGCATCGATCAAGAGAGAAATGGGAACAGCATATAGAAAAAGAATAGATGGAAAAGATTATTCACCACAGGAGATATCGGCGATCATTCTGTCAAAGTTAAGAGCGGATGCAGAAAACTATCTAGGTGAGCCGGTTCATGATGCGGTCATCACGGTTCCGGCGTATTTTGATGACAGTCAGAGACAGGCGACGAAGGATGCCGGAAAGATCGCAGGGTTAAATGTACTTCGAATCATCAACGAGCCGACATCAGCGGCACTTGCCTATGGTCTGGATAACGGACAGGCACAGAAGATTCTGGTATATGACCTTGGTGGCGGAACCTTTGATGTATCCGTGATTGAGATCGGAGATCATGTGATCGAGGTTCTTGCAACTGCAGGCGACAATCATCTTGGTGGTGATGATTTTGACGAGCGTCTGGTGCAGTATGTGATAAAGTCATTTAAGAAAGAAACAAGGATCAATCTGGAGAAAGATATAACAGCGGTACAGCGTATCCGGGAAGCATGCGAAGAGGCAAAGAAGGAATTATCCAGTACGCTGCAGACTCATATCAATCTTCCGTTTATCACGGTCGTAAAGAACGAGCCGAAGCATCTCGATATGCTCATAACCAGAGAGTTGTTCAATGAGCTGACAGATGATCTTGTAAAACGGACAGACGGTCCGGTCAATCAGGCACTTCGGGATGCAGGTATATCAGCCGGAAGTTTAGATAAGGTATTATTGGTTGGTGGGTCAACCAGAATCCCTGCCGTTATGGACGAGGTTAAGAGGATAACCGGAAAAGAGCTTTCGAAGAATCTCAACCCGGATGAGTGCGTTGCGATGGGAGCTGCGATTCAAGGAGGAAAGCTCAGTGGTGGTCTGACCGTTACGAATAAGGTAAATGATATTTTGCTGATGGATGTAACACCATTGTCTCTGTCAATCGAGACTTTAGGTGGTATTGCAAATGTACTGATCCCAAGAAACTCACCAATTCCGACCAGGGTATCCAAGATCTTTACGACGGCCGGAAATTTCCAGCGTGATGTAGAGGTAAAGGTGTATCAGGGCGAACGCAAATATACCAGAGATAATAAGCTGCTTGGTAACTTCCGCCTGAGTGGAATCAAGCGAGCACTTGCAGGAGTTCCGCAGATCGAGGTTACATTTGATCTTGATGTAAATGGTATCCTAAAGGTATCTGCAAAGGATCTTGGCAGAGGCGTGGAACAGCAGATCGTTATCACATCCAGTACGAATCTTTCAGAGGAAGAGATTCGCCGGGCAAGAGAAGATGCCATGCGGTATGAGGAAGAAACTCAGGGCAACAAGGAAAATATGGATATCTGGAATGAAGCTGAAGCATATGTATATAAAGTAGAAAATCAGCTAGAGGTACAAAGTCAGAAACTGGATAAGGCTCAGATCAAGAAGATTCGGAGAGATCTGGAATATCTGAAGAAGCTCGTATGCCGGACGGATGCTGACCGGATCACGGATATAGAAGCAGGCAATATAAAGGATGCTTACAGACAGTTGCAGGAATCTGCAATGATCCTTGGATAGGCAGAATATTACGAACATCGGATTGGAAATATATAGATAGAATAAATGACCTGAAGGTACTGAAATGGCAGCAGATCTGCAGGGCAAAGAAAGAATGGTGCTGATATGAGAGATAAGATTTATAACTTTATGCGAACAAGATATGGAAATGACCAGTTTTCGTCATTTCTGACTTGGACAGGAGTGCTCCTGATCATCATAGATGTCTGGGCGAAGACAGGAGTTTTGTATTTCCTTGGACTTGCTTCTTTTATCTATGGATATGTGCGCATCTTTTCTAAGAAATATGACAAACGTGCGGAAGAAAATAAGTGGTTTCTAAGCCACACGACAGGCGTTCGAAATGTATTTAAACGGATGAAGAAAAGCAAAGAAGCCGGAAAAGATTATAGGATCTTTACCTGCCCACGTTGTGAGCAGATGATCCGGATTCCACGAGGCAAGGGCAGGATCGAGATAAGATGTCCGAAATGTGGGAATACTTTTATTAAGAAAAGCTGAATGGAGACAGGTGCGTGTTTGGATATATAGTAGTAAACCAGCAGGAAATGAAATTTAAAGAATTTGACGAATACCACAGGTATTACTGCGGGTTGTGCAGGGCGTTAAAAGAAGATCAGGGCGCAAAAGGCCAGTTGTCATTAAGCTACGATATGACATTTCTGGTGCTGCTGCTTACCGGATTGTATGAGCCGTCAGAGGAGCGGGGTACAAAAAGGTGTGTGGTCCATCCGATGACAAAGCATGAATATGCTAGAAATCTGTACTCCGATTATGCAGCGGATATGAACCGTATTCTTACATATTATAAATGCATGGATGACTGGACAGATGATAAGAAGCTGTTTCGTAAGCTGTATGCGGAGCTTTTAATACCGAAGAAAGAGCTGGAAAAGAAAGACAGCCGGTTATATGATTACAGACAAAAGATTGATACTATTGCAGATCGGCTTGCAAAGATTAGTGAGCTTGAGAAAGAAAACAGTGAAGATCTGGATCGTCTATCAGGATATTTTGGTGAAGTGCTGGCAGAGATATTTGCCGTAAGAGCTGATGCATGGGAAGAAAATCTGAGAAAGATCGGTTATTATCTTGGAAGATTTGTATATATTCTGGACGCTTACGATGATATCGAAAAAGACAGGAAAAGACACAGCTTTAATCCACTGATACACAAGTTGACATGCAGTGAAGAAACGAAGACAGAGGACATTCCGGTGGAGGAATGGCAGATGCTTGCAGACTGGGTAAAAGAAGTCCTGATGATGCAGGCGGCAGAATGTGCCAGAGAATTTGAGAAGCTTCCGATCATAAAAAATGTGGAAATTCTCAGGAATATCGTGTATTCTGGCATATGGAATAATTATTATAAAGCAACTGCCGAAAGATGCGGTAGCAAAGCAGATAACAGGCAGAATGGAGAATAAATGAAAGATCCTTATGAAGTACTGGGATTGCCGCATGGTGCCAGTAATGATGAAGTAAAAAGTGCATACAGACGATTGAGCAGAAAATATCATCCGGATGCGAATATCAACAATCCAAATAAAGCCGAGGCTGAGGAGAAGTTCAAAGAGATCCAGCAGGCATACAAGACGATTATGGATGGTGATACCGGTTATGGAAATTCATACGGAGCAGGTGGATATGGCAGCCCGTATGGAAATGGTTCATATGGTTCAGGCAGTTACCGAAACAGCAACAGCGGTGGAAGAACGACTTATGATGAGACAGATCCGTTTGGCGGATTCTATGGCGGCTTTGGACCGTTTGGTGGGTTCGGTGGTTATACCGGTGGAAGACGGGAGGACTATGATCCAAACGATCAGGATTCCAGATATTTTCAGGCAGCCAGAAACTATCTGCGGTCAGGCAGTTATGAGGAAGCAAGAACAGTATTGAACCAGATTCAGGATCATAATGCAAAATGGCATTATTATTCCGGTGTGTGCAATGCCGGACTTGGTAATCAGATCCGGGCGCTTGAGATGCTTCAGAGAGCGATACAGTTAGAGCCAGATAATATGGAATACAAGCAGGCATACGAACAGATCAAGAGCGGATCGAAATGGTATATGGATCAGGGACAGGGCTACGGCATGGATATGTCAGGCCGGGATATGACAAAATGCTGTAATACATTCTGCACTACCCTGCTTTGTCTCTCCTGCTGTGGTGGAAATATGTGCTGTTTCCCTTGTGGCGGCTATTATTCAGGCGGTTATTAGAAGGAAAATCCCTTATGAAACTGTTCAGATATTGGCATGTTGCATAGGGCAAGAGCGTATAAATAACTATAAAAACAGAAAATAACTGAAAAATCATTGTAAAATTGCAAGATTAATTAGACTTTGGTCTAAAAAATATGTATTTTTCTACAAAAAATTAAGACATGTATTGAGAAATACATGTTTTTTTGTTAAAATAATATAGGTTTCTTCCAAAAATTCTCATGGTAAAATCGGTTATTATGATGAATCAGGACGAAAGAGATATAAAGGATCCGGATGATACCGGCATCTGATTATAGAAAAATCGTCAGGGATGCATTCTGGCGTGCAATTTTCAAGGAGGATACGATAAATGAAAAAGTTGATTGATTTCGACAAAGAGGGCTTCAAAAAAGAGGTTATTACAAATGTGAAAACATTGTACAGAAGACCAATCGAAGAGGCAACTCCACAGCAGGTATTCCAGGCTGTCAGCTACGCTGTTAAGGATGACATAATAGACAGATGGATAGCAACACATAAGGAATATGAGAAGAAGAACGTTAAGACAGTTTACTATCTGTCCATGGAGTTCCTGATGGGTAGAGCCCTGGGAAACAATCTGATCAATCTGACATACTATGATGCAGTAAAAGAAGCATTGGATGAACTTGGATTTGATCTGAATCTGATTGAGGATCAGGAGCCGGATGCAGCACTTGGCAACGGTGGTTTGGGACGTCTTGCAGCATGTTTCCTGGATTCTCTTGCTACACTTGGTTATCCGGCATACGGATGTGGTATCCGTTATCGTTATGGTATGTTCAAGCAGGCGATCAAGGATGGTTATCAGATCGAGCTGCCGGATGACTGGTTAAAGGATGGCAACCCATTTGAAATCAAGCGCCCGGAGTATGCTGTAGAAGTTAAATTTGGCGGTTATGTAAGAGTTGAGAACAGAGATGGAAGAAATTACTTTATTCAGGATGGTTATCAGACAGTTCGTGCCGTACCATATGATGTTCCGGTTGTCGGTTATGGCAACAATGTTGTAAATACACTTCGTATCTGGGATGCAGAAGCAGATCAGGAATTCTGCCTTGATTCATTTGATAAGGGTGAATATGAAAAGGCTGTTGAGCAGCAGAACCTTGCTAAGACAATCGTTGAAGTTCTTTATCCAAATGATAATCACTATGCAGGTAAGGAATTAAGACTGAGACAGCAGTACTTCTTCATTTCGGCATCTGTTCAGAGAGCAATCCTGAAATTCAAGGAGAAGAACAGCGATATTCATAATCTTCCGGATAAAGTTACATTCCAGATGAATGATACACATCCAACAGTTGCTGTAGCAGAGTTGATGAGAATCCTTATGGATGAAGAAGGTCTTGAGTGGGATGACGCATGGGATATCACAACCAGAACATGTGCATACACCAACCATACGATCATGGCTGAGGCTCTTGAGAAATGGCCGATCGAATTATTCTCAAGATTACTTCCTCGTATCTACCAGATCGTAGAAGAGATCAACAGAAGATTCGTACTGAAGATCCAGTCTATGTATCCGGGCAACCAGGATAAGGTTAAGAACATGGCTATCCTCTATGATGGTCAGGTTAAGATGGCACATCTTGCTATCGCAGGTTCTTACTCTGTAAATGGTGTTGCGGCACTTCATACAAAGATTCTGGAAGAGAGAGAGCTGAAGGATTTCTATGAGATGAGACCTGAGCAGTTTAACAATAAGACAAATGGTATTACACAGAGACGTTTCCTTCTTCATGGTAATCCGCTTCTTGCAAGCTGGATCACAGATAAGATCGGTGATGAATGGATCGTTAAGCTTTCAAATCTGAAGAAGTTAAAAGTATATGCTACTGATGAGAAGTATCAGCAGGAATTTATGAATATCAAGTACCAGAACAAGATCCGTCTTGCAAATTATATCAAGGAGCATAATGGCGTGGATGTAGATCCTCGTTCTATCTTTGATGTACAGGTTAAGAGACTTCATGAGTATAAGAGACAGCTTCTTAATATTTTACATGTTATGTATCAGTATAACGAGCTGAAGACAAATCCATCATATGATATGTATCCAACAACATATATCTTTGGAGCAAAGGCTTCCGCCGGTTATAAGAGAGCAAAGCTTATCATCAAGCTGATCAACTCCGTTGCAGATGTTATCAACAACGATGCATCTATCAAGGGTAAGATCAAGGTTGTATTTATTGAGAACTACAGAGTATCCAATGCAGAGCTGATCTTCGCAGCAGCAGATGTCAGCGAGCAGATTTCAACAGCTTCCAGAGAAGCATCCGGTACCGGTAACATGAAGTTCATGTTAAACGGTGCAGTTACACTTGGAACCATGGATGGTGCAAATGTAGAGATCGTTGAAGAAGTTGGCGAAGAAAATGCAGTTATCTTCGGTTTAAGAGCTGAAGAGGTTATGAAGTATGAGCGTGAAGGTGGATACAATCCAAAGGATATCTACAACAATGATGCAGCAGTAAGAACTGTTCTTACACAGCTTATCAATGGTATGTATTCTTCTGATGATCCGGATCGTTTCAGAGATCTGTATGATTCACTTATCAACGAAGATGTATACTTCATTCTTAAGGATTTTGCTTCTTATGTAGAAGCTCACAGAAAGATCGATACTCTTTACAGAGACGAGAAGAACTGGGCTAAGATGGTTATGTTGAATACAGCATGCTCCGGTAAGTTCTCATCAGACAGAACAATCGAAGAGTATGCAAAAGAAATCTGGAACCTCAAAAAGGTTAAAGTCACATTAGACTAGAACTGTAAAATATAACATATATAAATAATGAGACATATATACATTTATGCCGCAGAACGCTTGCGCTCTGCGGCATAAATGTATTATAGGGGGCTTTCAATAAGTGATATCTCCATTTCGGAGGGGTTATTTTTTTAGCTTCACTTTTTTAGTGGCAGTGTATACCTTGCGGCGGGAGGCTTTGGAAATTTTATTTGAGTAGATGTTGCCTTTGCACTTCTGGTCTGCATATACACCGAAGGTCACTTTGGATATTTTATTGCCGGTCACTTTGATATTTGCCTGGAGAGCTGAGACGCCAGGACCTTTTTTATTGCCGGTAATAGTGTTGTTTTTAACTGTCACTTTATATTGTGTGGAAGCCGGTTGCACATAGATGGCTGCCTTGGTGCTTCCGGATATTGTATTTTTATCGATTGTCAGCACATTTTTGGTACTGCATATATTAATACCGCTTGTTGCTGCCTTCTTGATCGTATTTCCTGAAACCGTTTTCTTTATAGTCGATGCGTTGAAGACCTGAAGACCGTATTTTCCGGCTGACAGGATCTGGTTGTTTGTAACTCCTCCGGTTACGGTTGACTTTGTGGAGATGCAGATCGCAGTATCGCTGCTGTTTTCCATAGCGTTGCCTATAATGGAACCGCGAACCTTGGAACCGTTATAAAGGAAGATTGCTCTTCCACAGGAATATTTTGCAGATCCTGCCTGGATCTTGTTTCCGGTTATGGTTTTAGAGGCTGACTTCTGAGACAGCTTGATCGCAGGAGCATTTTTGCCGATGGCTGTGATCGTGTTGTTTTTGATCTTTCCGGCTTCACAGTTATTGTACAGGCTGATACCTGTATCTGTACAGCCGCCGGTGATGGTATTGGATAGAATATCTGCCACCGTAGAGTTTGTACTGAGACTGATGCCGCCGCTTGCACATTTCTTTATTTTATTCTTGGATAATAAACCGGTACAACCGCTGTTCTGATAGATGTGGATACCATAACCGCCGCAGTTGGAAATTGTGTTGCTGATAATATCCTTAGCCGTTGATGAGAAATGAATGGCAATACCGTGTCCGGTCATTCCGGAAACCTTGTTGTTTGACAGGACAAGTCCTTTTGCATAGCTTTGAATAAAGATGCCGTCTCGTTCATTTTTCAGAGGATCCTTTGCGCTGAATCCCTTTCCGGTAACGGTATTGTTTGTAAAGGTACAGTTCCAGGCATCAGTGATGTGGATGCCGGTAACGGCTGTTGTGATATTGTTATTGGATACGGTTACACCGGTAATGTAATAATTTCCGGTAGGGAAATATTTACCGTCCGCACCTTTCATTTTTTTCAACTGGTTGTGGCCAAATACCTTAATAGCTGCAGGATTCTCACAGGATGGAGAATACTTTAAGGTGATCGTGTTATCGCTGATGACAGAGTTCAGATCGTAGATGATCTTTCCTTTGTATGGTTGTTTACTGTCCAGAATGGTAGAAATAACAGAGCCTTCGTAGGATTTAAAATTCTGGAACAGGATACCGCCGCCGCAGTTTGTGATCGTATTGTTTTTGATCTCACAGTTGCGGTAGTTAAGTCCGATAATACATTCTTCCATAACATTATTGAAGGTATTGTTATTGATCTTGATATTCTCATGGTAAGCACCCAGAAGAAGTGTATGGCTGCCAATGCCACGGATGACATTCTGAAATTTACATCCGGTGATCTCAACGTTTTTCATTGTTGTGCCATCCTGAACGACACCCGGAAATGCGGCTTCTTTACATGGAGTATCAAGCTGAAGGGCTTCCTGGTTGACGTGAGCGTTTGTCACACCGGTTTCCCGTCCGTTATTTTTGAAAGTGCAGTTTTTTACATAGAAGCCATTGATCGCACAGACCTCCATCTGATGCACACAGCCGCCGCCCGACAGGGTGATACCGGACAGATTCACATTTGTTGCATGAAAGAGACGGATCATACTGGAAGTATTCTCACTGTTCCCGATCAGCGTTCCGCCATTGATCGTTATATTTTTAAATCCATCATATCCGGTGCAGAGATCACTTTTGTTGTAGTTTGTCTGGTCTTTGTAGGAGCCGGGAGTACCGGATATGATCATGTTGAATTTACCATTGTCTGCACAGGTCAGTGTAACACCTTTCAGATTTAATGTGGTGTTGCTGAAAATACGGGCTGTCGATGACAGGGTATAAGAACCGGAAGGAACGGTTACAGTAATGATACTGTCCGTCTGATCTGCCATATCTCTGGCCGCTTTTAAAGCTGTGTTTAATTCTGTTGTAATGTCAGTTCCGTTTTTGACAGTCAGTGTGATCACACTGTCAGTGATAAGCATGTCGTCATTCGATGCGACGGCAAAGACCGGCGCTGTTGTAAAACCGGAAGCCGGCATTGCAGCATTTGAGCGAAATGCAGTTCCGAAGATAAGACCGGCTGCAAGGACTGCTCCTGCCATACATGAGATAAGATGTTTTTTCATAAAACTTCCCCTTTCCAAAATATCAGATGTTCTGGTTGACTGTTAAAAAAACAGATGCCACTAAGTATCTGCCTGACAGGATCAGGCGGTAAAGTTTCCGCTTGTATAGGAACCATAGATGCTGAGATTTCCAAAGGAACGATAGGCACGAACACGATAGTAGATTGTTTTGCCCTTTGGAAGATCCTGTAAAGCATAGGATGTCTGTTCCTTGCCAAGCTGTTTTGTCGATTTGCCGGAAAAATGATCGGTTGTACTGTATTGTACTTCATAGCCACTGATTCCTTTGACCTTCTTCCATGATAAGGTTGCCTGATTGCGTGCTGTATTCATAGAACAGGTGAGATCCGTTACCGTACCGCATATTTTCTGGTCAGTGTCATTAATCGACAGATCTTTATTTGCTATATCGTTATATATATTATTGCTGATCGCACCGGATACGGATGAGGAAGCAGCAATACCATATTTGAAATCAGTAATATCGTTGTCAGAAATAGCTACATTGCATTTGGATAGTTGCATACCATTTAATGATGCAGATCCACATAAGGTATTTTTGACAACTGTCAGCAGGTAATTGCTGTGTGCAGCAATGTTGATTGGGGCATTGCCTTTTGCGGAAATATAGTTATACGAGATAGTTGTATCGTTATTGATGCTCTGGACATTGATGCCGTAATTGCTGCACTCACTGATTGTATTATTGTTGATGCCGCCACAGACCGTTGCTTCTTTTTCCAGAAGGATACCGTTGGTTCCACTTCCATTGATAGAGTTTCCTTCAATGTTCTGACCGATGCTGCTGGCTCCATTTACTGCGATCGCACTTTTGCCAATGGAAGAGAGCACATTTTCACTGACCAGCTCTGCAACCTTGGAATGATTGGCAATAGATATGGCATACAGGGCTGCATCCGAGATCGTGTTGTTTTTTACGGAACCAGCAATTTTGGAGGCCTTATCAACCAGAATTCCCATTCCGGAGGAGACGTCCGTTTTTGATGCATAGATCCGGTTGGATGAAATCTCTTTTGCAAAAGAGCGTCCGGTGATCTCAATTGCATTTGCAACGGTTGCTTTTGTTTTATCACCCATGTCACGTACCCGGTTTGTCGAGATCAGCCCGGTACGGCTGTTGCTGTATACTTTGATCGCCGGATTGCCACTGACAGCACCAAAGGCATTTCCTGTTATGTTCGTGACACGGCTGTTGTTCCCAACCAGAATACCGCCGGCTTTGCAGTTTTTTACAATGTTGTTTGCAATATCATAGATACATGCACTGGAGTCTGTCAGAAAGATTCCGGTTCCGGTACAGTTTTTAAAGGTGTTATTTTCAATCGCAGAGGCGGTACTGTTGTCCGTAATATACAGACCATAACGCGGCATGTTCTTGATCTCATTTCCGGTTACGGAGATATTCTTACTGGACTGATCAATACGGATGCCATCTCTGGAAGTTCGTAATTTGTCATCCGGCGAGAAATTATATCCATTGATTGTATTACCGGATACCTCGCAATCTCTTGCATCGGATAAGGTGATACCGTCTCCCGGTGTGATGATCGTATTGTTTCGTATAATAACGGAGCTGATATAGAAATCTTCATCCGGCAGAGGAAATCCATCTCCTCCTGTGATGTTGCTGTTCAGCTTTCTTCCATAAACGAAGATTCCGGCAGTTTTTAATGTTGTCGGATGGTAGGTCAGCTTCATGGTGTTGCCGCTGACTTCTGTTACTGCATTGTTGATAACAGCGTTGTCGATCTTCTTTGCGCCATTTAAAACCGTTGTGTTCATGGATACTTCGTATTCCTTGGCATTCTGAACCAGAATACCGCCGCCGCAGTTGGTGATCGTGTTGTTCTTTACTTCACAGTTTACATAGTTTAAGCAGACAACACATTCTTCCAGCACATTGATAAATGTGTTATCGTTGATCTTGATATTTTCGTGATATGCACCACAGAGCATGGTGTGTGTTCCGACACCACGGGCAATATTCTGGAATGTGTTGTGTGTGATCTCCACATTCTTCATAGGGGTTCCGTCCGGATAAGTGCCGGGATATACCAGTTCACTGTATGGCATATCGAGCTGTATGGCTTCTTCTTTTTCAAAGTTTTTGGTATCGTCAGCACGTTTGCCGTGGTTTTTAAATGTGCAGTTTCTGACATAAAAGCCGTCGATCGCAGCAACCTCTAGCTGATGTACGCATCCGCCGCCCGTGAAAGTAAGACCGTCAAGGGTAATATTAGTAGCATGAAAGATACGAACGATACAACTCAGATTGGCTTCGGTGCTTTCCCAGATTCCGCCCAGAACCGTGATATTCTTATAGGCATCATAGCCGGAGCAGGCTTCACTGTTGTTGTAATCGTCATAGTCTTTGTAATTTTCTGTTGATGATGGACCGGTGATCAGCATATTGAACCGATGGGAACCGGCAAATGTAAGGTGAACATCCGTGACATCCAGCGTTGTATTGCTGTAAATATGCAGTGCAGCGGAAAGAAGATAACTACCTTTTTGAACCCTGACTGTAACAATCTGCCCGGAGCTTTCGGCAAGATCTCTGGCATTGATCAGCGCTTCGTTCAGCTTTTGGGATATGTCGCTGCCGTCTTCCGCAGTAACCTGTATAACAGTGTCTTCGGAACTGGTTTCTTCCGCAGATACAGAAAAAGAAAATCCGTAGAGGAGCAATGGAAGAATCAGCAGATGCAAAATAATATATGTAAGTTTCTTCATTATATATACGCCTTCTTTGTTTTTATTCCTAATGGATCGGATCTACATGATCCTTATTTGTTTCCGATACGATGTAATGTGGCCGGTTTTTTACTTCCAGATATGTCTTGGCAATGTATTTACCCATAATACCCATGCACAGGAACTGAAGTCCAGCAATAAAGATGATGATACAGGCAAGAGATGGCCAGCCGGCAACCGGATCTCCGAATATTTCTTTTCTTATAATAATGAAAATAACCATAAGAAAGGAAAAGATCGTCAGAAAAATGCCAAGCCCGGATGCAAGGGACATCGGGGTTTCGGAAAAATTGATAATTCCATCGACCGCATATTTGAATAAGCCCCAGAAACTCCATTTTGTTTCTCCGGCAATGCGGTTTACATTTTCATATTCCAGCCATTTGGTCTTAAAACCGATCCAGCCAAAGATACCCTTTGAGAATCGGTTGTATTCGCACATGGCGACGATACTGTCTATCATTTCACGCTTCATCAGACGAAAGTCCCTGGCACCATCGACAACATCTGCGTCCGAGATCTTGTTGATAAGCTTATAAAAATTCCTTGCAAAGAAGGAACGGATCTTTGGTTCTCCAATCCTCGATACCCGCCGGGTGGCAACACTGTCATAATCCTCGGTTTCCAGACAGTGGAGCATATCAGGCAGCAGGGCAGGGGGATCCTGCATATCTGCATCCATGATGGCGGCATAGTCACCATCTGAATTACAGAAGCCGGCATACATGGCAGCTTCTTTTCCAAAGTTTCTTGAAAATGATATGTATTTGTAATGAGAATCCGTATCACAGATTTCTTTCATGACGGAAAGGGTTGTATCTGTAGAACCATCATTGATCAGAAGTATCTCAAATGTATATTGATCCAGAGTCTGGATTACTTTGTTCAGTTCGTTCTTAAATAAAGGAAGTGCTTCCGCTTCATTGTAACAGGGAACGATCAGATTCACTTTTTTCATATAACTTCTCCTTGTGCCGCTGCCATATGAACTGGCAGAACGGTATTCTTTAATTTTAGTTCAGGGAGAATGGAGTGTCAAGGAATCTGCCAGCGCTTTTGAAAATATAAGATTTGCATATGTATGTTGTTAGATGCTATAATAAATCCAAATGAGCAAAAAAAGTTTTATTGCACAGGAGAGAAGGAATATGAAGGTAAAAGCAAAATCATTTGAGGCATGGAAGGTTATCATGATTACCCTTGTCTTTTTATCATATTGTGTGGGGATGATGCCGGGAGAAAAAGCGCAGGCAGTTTATGACAAATATCTGGATAATGGGATATTTGGAATGGCATTTTTCTTTGTTCTGGTAGGATTTGGAATCGGTATTCATTACCATAAGAAGTTTATTAATCTGAACAAGAAGAATTATCTGGAATTTCTTGGAAAGAAGCTGGGGATTCTGTATCCGCTTTATATGATCATGCAGACAGTATTCCTGATCCTCGCATTGTGCAGCCATCCCGGTTCACAGGAAATTAAGACACTGATCGTGAAGTATATCATCAGTATACCGATGCTTCAGGCAATGATACCGAAGGCTGGATATTATATGGCACTGAATCCGGTCAGTTGGTTTGTATCAGCAATCTTTCTGATCTATCTTCTGGCTCCGGTGATCGGTATGCTGGCGGCAAGAATGAAGCGGGATCTGAAAAGAAGTGGATTGGTGATAGCCGGGCTGATCGCTGTATATATAATTGTTGCAGGACCACTTGCTGATGCAATGGTATTGAAGCATGATATGCCATATCTGTTTCTGATGAATCTTATTTTATTCTGTATTGGTGTCTGGCTTGCAAATTTCAGACTGAATATTCGGATCGAGACAGATCGTTCCGCTGGAAGAAATCTTCTGACCGGAGCAGAGCTGGTAGTGCTTGTGGCAGCGGTTCTCATTTATCTGGGAACAGTTGGGAAATATGGAATTCCTGCAGCACTTCTGAGATTGCTGTTGTATGTGCTGATCGTGATGGTATTTTCTTATGACGGTGGAATGATTTCTCATATATTTACATTATCACCATTTGGAATCTTAAGCTCTATGGTATTTGATTTTTACCTGACCCAGTATTTTGTGATCCGTTATATTGGAACTCCGATTCAGAAGAGATTTGGAGAAAGTAGTAAGGATATAGTTGTCAGCATCATTCTGGCTTATATTATTAACTGGTGCATCGTATTAGTGATCAAGGTAATTAAAAAGATATATCGAAAGCTTCGCTACAGGGTATCTTCCTTTGCCGGAGATCTTGGAGCAGATGGGGTTGTAGATGATTATCTGGATGATGGATATGAAGAAATTGATCAGACCAATATCAATACGGAAGCTTATGACCGAAGCCGGTTGGATCCAATGGCAGTTGAGATTACAGAAACGGAAGATGAATAGAAATAAAAATGAGACACATATGATTTACAATATACAGTCATATGTGTCTCACTTTTTATATCAATATCTGATATATGGATTAACCCATTACTACTTCTACAGCATGAGTCTTGCCATCACCAAATACTGGAAGAACATTGCTCTCGATAGCATTGCCATCTACAGTAACACTCTTGATACCCTTATTTACATGATCCGGATTTGTAACCTTGATGTCATATGTAGCACCACGGAACTGACGTGTAGCATTCAGACCATCCCATGCAGCAGGAATAGATGGATCGATCTTAAGACCATCAAAGTCTGCTGAGATACCTAAGATGTACTGTGAAATAGCTACCATGTTCCAGGCTGCAGTACCTGTAAGCCATGAGTTCTTACCCTGACCAAAGTGGTTACCCGGCTTTCCAATATCGGAACCGGCATCCTTACCACCGATCATCTGACCATATACATATGGTTCAGTCTTGTGAATATCGGATGTCTCCTCAGTGAAAGCAGGAGCAATCTCTGAGTAATATTTGAATGCCTGATCGCCGGCGCCTGCGTAAGCAGCAGCACAGATGATCCATGCATTGTTATGTGTGAAGATACCAGCATTCTCTTTGTATCCGCCTGGGTATGTTGAGATCTCACCATACTGGATGTAATACTTTGTGAATGCAGGATTGTTAAGTACAAGTCCGTGCTGTGTATTCAGACGCTCATCAATAGCAGCAAGTGTCTTCTTGTCGCAGCCCTGATCTTTACCGATGTCTGACATAATAGCGAAGCCCTGTGGCTCGATGAAGATCTGTCCTTCTTCACATTCCTTAGATCCCATCTTCTCCCCATTTGCATCGTATGCTCTTAAGAACCAGTCACCATCCCAAGCGGATTCCATGATGTTAGCTTTCATCTTATCGATCTCAGCTTGAGCAGCTTCTGCTTCAGCGTCCATTCCAAGGTGCTTGAGAATAGCAACATAGTTAGGACCTGCATATGTAAAGAGTGTAGCAACCATAACTGACTCAGCAACCTTTGAGTATCCGCCTTCAGCAGCGAACTTAGGGTTGGTGTATGTCTGGAAGCTTTCACCCGGTGTATCGGAGAAGCATGAAAGGTTGATACAGTCGTTCCAGTCAGCTCTCATTGCAAGTGGAAGTCCGTGTGGTCCAAGGTTGTTTACGATCTTGTAGAAGGAAACCTTTAAGTGGTCAAGCATTGGCTTAGCGATGGACATATCGTTGTCATATGGAACCATCTCATCAAGAATACCCCAGTCGCCTGTCTCCTTGATGTATGCAGATACAGAAAGGATCAGCCATAATGGATCGTCTGAGAAGTCACCACCGATATCTGCATTACCCTTCTTTGTAAGTGGCTGATACTGATGATAGCATCCACCATCCGGGAATTGTGTAGAAGCGATATCAATAATTCTTTCTCTTGCACGATCAGGAATCTGATGAACAAATCCAAGTACATCCTGGTTGGAATCACGGAATCCCATACCACGGCCGATACCGGACTCGAAGTATGATGCTGAACGTGAAAGGTTGAATGTAACCATACACTGATACTGATTCCAGATATTAACCATACGGTTAACCTTATCATCAGGAGTATTAACATTTAAGATGCTTAAGAGGTTGTTCCAGTGTTCTTTGAGTTCTGCAAGACCTGCTGCAACCTTCTCAGGAGTGTTGTATTTCTCCATCATCTCAAGAGCCTTAACCTTGTTGATCGTCTTGCCATCAGCTTCGAACTTCTGGTCAACAGGCATCTCAACATATCCAAGAATAAATACAAGAGTCTTTGTCTCGCCCGGAGCAAGAGTGATCTTCTTGTAGTGTGAAGCGATTGGTGACCATCCATCTGCAAATGAATCATTTGACTTGCCGGCTTCAACAGCCTGTGGGTTGTGGAAACCATTGTAAAGTCCGATGAATGAATCTCTGTCTGTATCGTAACCGTCGATCTCGTCATTTACTGTGTAGAATGCGAAATGATCACGTCTATCTCTGTACTCTGTCTTGTGGTAGATTGTTGAACCAACAACCTCTACACGACCTGTACTGAAGTTTCTCTGGAAGTTTGTGCAGTCATCCTGTGCATCCCAGAGACACCACTCTTCAAATGAGAAGAATGAGAAAGTCTTCTCTTCTGAGCTTTCATTTGTAAGAACAACCTGCTGAACTTCTCCGGCATAATTCTGAGGTACGAAGAAAGTAACCTCTGCCTTTAAGTTGTTCTTCTTACCGGTGATCACTGTGTAACCCATACCATGACGGCATTCATATTCGTCAAGCTCTGTCTTAACCGGTGACCAGCCCGGATTCCAGATTGTACCATTCTCGTTAATATAGAAATAACGACCACCCATATCGATAGGTACATTGTTATAACGGTATCTTGTAATTCTACGAAGACGAGCATCTTTGTAGAAGCTGTAACCTCCCGCTGTATTTGAAATCAGTGAGAAGAAATCCTGTGTTCCAAGGTAGTTGATCCAAGGATAAGGAGTTCTAGGAGATGTGATGACATACTCCTTGTTGGCATCATCAAAATAACCAAACTTCATGTAATATATACCTTCCTTTCATGTGTATTAAGATAAGTAGTGTCTGCCGTTATCAGGCAGTATCCACTGCTCCATGATCTCTCCCTTACAAAGGACATAGTGTGCCCCTTATAAAAACAGCCATATGGGCATATTATATAATAAAATAGGATATTTGACAACAAAACCCATGATAAAATGTGGAAAAATAATCATTGTAAAAAGAAGCCTCATCTGATACACTCAAAATGTGAACAGACATAAAATGTTCACATATATATTATTTTTTACGTTTTAGGAGGAGAGATTATGAATTGTCCAAATTGCGGAGCAGAGACAAATGGTTCAGTTTGTCCTGTATGTGGAGCAGAAGTAGGTACAAGTGGTGGGTTTACACTTGCTGGGAATGATCAGCCACAGCAGCCGGAAAATGCAGCATATGGTGTGCAACCACAGCAGGGAATGGGGATGGATCCACAGTATGGTGGATCACAGTATCAGGGAGATCCAATGCAGAATGGTTATGCAGGAAATGCATATGGTACACCGGGATTTGATACTGGCGCAGGTTATCAGCAGCCACCAAAAAAGAAGAAATCCGGTGCAGGAGCAGTTATTGGAATCATTGTTGCACTTGCAGTAATTGCAGCAGCAGTTATATTCCTGTTTTCAGGTTCGCTTGGGGGAGCCAAGAAGAGCAAGAAATTAGTAGA
The DNA here is from genome assembly GCF_003461365.1 of Clostridium sp. AF17-21AC. NCBI lineage: Bacteria > Bacillati > Bacillota > Clostridia > Eubacteriales > Clostridiaceae > Clostridium > Clostridium sp. AF17-21AC. The sequence goes on along the minus strand of NZ_QTWY01000003.1, from coordinate 81,752 downwards.
TCAGTTTATGACCGGAATTGAAGAAGCAGATACAGATAAGATCGTATCACTTGTTGATGAAGACTGTGTTGCTGACAATGATGTAGAAACATTATCCAGCAGCTTTGAGCTTCTGACCTCTATGGGGGTTGAGTATTCTATTGATTACAAGATCACATCAACAGAGAAGGCAAACAGAGCAACTATCAAGAATATGTGCGAAGGTCTGTATGGTGATACGTCTGTAGCAAGCAAAGTAAGATGTGCTTATATCTGTGATGTTGATTATACCATGACAATAAACTACCTTGGAGAGACAGAGACAGAGGATGACAAGATGTCACTGATCTGTTACAAGAAGGGCGGTAAATGGTATATCGGCGGAACGGTAGAGTCCGAATAAGACCGGGCCTTATATGAAAACATGGCATATGCTATTCCTTACACAGAATACATATGCCATGTTTTTTATAAATCTATGTCTACCGGATGTGTCCTTTCAGAGAAACGGCTCTGCTATAAAATGACATTAGCGTGGATTTCGTAGTAAGATGCACATTGCCAGTAAATACGGGTGCTTGTTTGAGCCGAAGGCGAGTTAGCACAGGAGTATTTACAAATTAGGCATGTGCAGCGAACAGAAATCGCAGCGAGTCATTTATAGCAGAGCCGTTTCTCTGAAAGGACATATCCCGATAGACTTTTTTATCTTACAAAGATTCTCTCGGTTACGGTTTTGGATTCGCCGGGAGCCAGTTCGGTGTAGCCGGTTACGGCAGGATCACCGGAAAGGTTTGGAGCATCAATGTTCCAGCTCATAGGTTCCGGACAGAAGAATTCTTTCATGCCGTGATCATTCCACATGATCCAGTATTTCATAACATCACATACTTCGTAGCAGACACGGACGCCTGTAACTTTATCGGTTACGATGACACCATAGAATGGCTTGCCGTCTAATTCGTTCATTTCAGCGGTATAGAGGTCGTTGTCGATGTCCTGAAGAACAGGAACCATGTCACCCTCTTTGTACATCATATCATATCTGGTAAGCGGCAGTGTTTTCTCGGTTGGAATACAGGTGTCGCTGAGTTCCCATTTGTCACCGATCGGAACCTGCAGACGCACATTTGCGCCGCTTCCGCCATTTGTAAACGGTGCTTTGAATGCGATATGGTTACATACACCATAAGGCATCTGAACCTTGGAAAGGTTAGTCAGTGTAAAGGAATAATCCAGTCCGTCTGCTGTCAGTGTAAAGACAAATTCTGCCTTGAAGCTGACAGGGAAAGTTTCGAAAAATTCATCATTTTCATCATATACATAAGAAGTCTTTGCAACAGCACTTTCACCCTCTACATACATGTCATCAATTGTATGGCAGCGTTTGTGAAGAAAACCATGCAGATGGTTGCCCAGCGGATCGTTGCAAGGGAAATGATACATGGCATCTGAGGTTTTCAGATCTCCATGAGATAATCTGTTTGGAAGATATAAAGTAGGCATACCGTATACCTCGGCAGCAGCCTTCAGTTCTTCCGGTGAAAGTGACAGATCATTTCTTAAGATATCAATATTAAGAGCTGTGTTTTCCAGCTTCATTACATTACTTCCGTTAAAAGGTGCGATCAATGCACGAAAATCTCCTGCGATAAGTTCGATACAGGTTTCGCCTTTAAAATCATAGTTTTTTGTGCTAAAACTCATAGTAACCTCCCATATAAAGTGATAAGTATTTGTATTTAAGATACATAAAACGGAAAAAGTCTGCAAGATAATATTATGTATGTGTAAGTGTGAAAACAGACCCATCTCAAAAATCTAATAGAATAGTAACACTTAAGTTAAAAAGTGTCCATAAAAATGAAACAAGATTTGTTAATTTCAACAATCAGAAAAGTCGAAAAACGACTAAAACTGCGAATTATGTAGAAATTTCAAAATCTGTACACTTATGTAAAGTGGTATGCTATAATCGAAGCTAACGGGATAAGACCCTTTCCTTTTATAAAATGTAAGGCAAAAAGAGGAATGAATAAGAGAATGGACAATGAGAAAAGATATAGCACCAGGATAAAAAGTGAGCGGTGCGATAAGATAAAGATCAGCAGTGTGGCTGCCGTATTTCTGGTATGTTCAATAGTGATATTTGCGACAAGATACAGACAGGATATATGGAACTTTGACAGAGAAAATGGAAATGACCATCAGATAGAAAATGTTGCGACCGGATCGGATGCATCGGAGGAGGCTTCCGAGGAAAAAACGACGGAGAAGATAACAACGGAAACAGCGACAACAGAGAAACCGACTACGGAAAAGGTAACAACGGAAGCATCGGAAACGGAAGAAACAACGACTGCCGCATCATCCGAAGAAGGTGGTTCAACAGTAAAATATGTGAATATCAAGGACCCGGATACATCATCTAAGGGAAATGACTGGTACGATAAGAAACTGTATACGCCGGGAAATGTAACGGATGATGCTTATTTTGATACAGCGGTACTGATCGGTGATTCAAGAACCGAGGGACTTAGTCTTTATACCGGAATGTCGAATCTGGACGCGTTCTGTTCCAAGGGGCTGAATATCGAAAAGGTCATGACAGAGCCGATCGTTTCTACAAGTGACGGAATGTTGACGGCACTGGAAGCGCTGAAGCAGAAGGATTATGAGAATATATACATTTCATTTGGTGTTAACGAGCTTGGATGGATCTATGAGGATGTATTCATTGAAGACTATAAAGCATTTATTGATGCAATAAGAGAGATACAGCCAAATGCAACGATCTATGTTGAGAATATTCTTCCGGTATCCAAGGCTTTATCAGATGAAGATGAGATTTATAATAACTCCAACATTAAGGCATTCAACAAGCTGTTGAAACGGATGTGTAAGGATTATGGCGATATCATTTATCTGGATGTTGCAAGCAGTGTGACGGTAGACGGAGTTCTCCCGGCAGATGCCAGTACCGATGGACGACATTGCAATCAGGAATATTGCGAGAAATGGCTGGATTACATCCGACAGAATGTATATATAAAGAAGTAAATGTCCGGATAGAGATATTCGGATCATCATAACAGTATCAGACAGAAGTAACAGGAGAGAATAAACAAGATGAAGAAATTAGTAAAGTTATGTGCAATTTTTAGCCTGGCAGGAATGCTTGCAGGCTGTGGAACAACGGTTGGTGGAGCAGGTGGTTCAAAGGAAGACCTGAATATAAATGTTAAGGACATGGCAAATGAACTGAAGAGCGGGCTGACATTTGAAGATACGCTTTCAGAGCTTGATACAGGCATGGCACTCACATATTACGGAATTGATGCAGACAGCGTAAAAGACAGCGTGATAATCGTATCGACCGGAGCAACTGCTGAGGAGATTGCAGTATTCGAGGCAGCAGATTCAGATGCGGCTGACAAGGTAAAAACAGCCTGTGAAGACAGAAAAGAAAAACAGACAACATCATATGCAGATTACAAGCCATCCGAAACCGGACGTCTTGACAAGGCGATCATAAAAGAGGACGGAAATTATGTTGTATACTGTGTAACAGATGATACGGATAAGGCAAACGAGATCATCAACAAATATTTCAAATAACAGATATAAAAAACGAACCTGTAAGCAAAAGGCTTTCAGATTCGTTTTTTGTTATGATATGGAAATATGCCATTATATCAATAGGAATAGCTGTTAATCAGAATTGGAAATGGAATTGAACATTTCTATGTATTCTATAAATAATTGCTTCCTTTTTTCGTCGTCAGAAGTCATGACCTCGACTACGGTATGTGGAATGCAGGATAAAATTGTATCCGATTTTTTGATCCCGCGGATCAGATAATCAAGATCTACGCCGAAATGATCACAGAAATCAATCATTTTTTCAAGGGACAGACTGGATTTTCCCCGTTCTATGGCGCTGCAATGTTTGACAGAGATATCGAGCATCTCTGCAAGCTGGTACTGCGTAAGGTTATTTGAGCGCCGGATCTGTACGATCCTCTGACCGATCTGTGCGTATAAGTTCTCCATAAAAATACCTCCAAACTACATTATATTTTGAATAAAAAAACAAATAAACAACCTGTGAGGTGTATAAGAACACAACCTGAAAGGTAAATTACGGTATTACAGCAATGCGGCGGAATGTAAGAAGTTGACGGTCGATTTTTTACTGGTGTATAATTCCTTTGCGATCAGGAATAGCGGAAGAATAGATATGGATGGGAGTAAGAGTAAATGGCAACAGAGATAAAACCTCCGATAAAATATGATATGGTGTGGACAATGTATGGAAAGCGGGCTGATTTCTTTGGGATCGCAGAGCGTTTTCATATTGATCCGGTAACTGCAAGGGTGATTCGGAACCGGGATGTGATAACAGATGAAGAGATTGATACCTATCTGAATGGGGGGCTTGACCGGCTGCATGATCCTGCGATGATGAAGAATATGGAGAAGGGCTGCGGCCTTATGCTGGAGGAGATCCGGAGTCGGAACCGGATACGGATCATTTCGGATTATGATGTGGATGGTGTAAGTTCAAACTACATATTGTATAAAGGCTTACAGCGTGTGTGGGAGCATGAAAATGGTTCGCCTGCAGGAGACGGGATCGATTATGATATTCCGCACCGGATCTATGATGGATATGGAATCAATATCCGTATGGTAGATGCGGCGGCAGCCGATCAGGTCAGTATGATCATTACCTGTGATAACGGGATTGCGGCATTTGATGCGGTGAGAAAAGCAAAAGAATATGGGATGCGGGTAATCGTGACGGATCACCATGATATTCCATATGATACAGATGAAAATGATATTCGGGTATACAAAGTACCGGAAGCGGATGCGGTGATCGATCACAAGCAGCCGGGCTGTGAATATCCGTGCAAGGAATTGTGCGGAGCGGGTGTGGCATACAAATTTATCCAGTTGTTATATCGGATGTGCGGGATACCGGAAGCGGAGTGTGAGGCATTTATAGAGATCCTTGGAATTGCAACCGTCTGTGATGTTATGAATCTGGTAGATGAGAACCGTATCATTGTAAGAGAGGCACTTCACCGGTTATCTGACAGTAGTAATTATGGTTTGAAGGCACTGATCACAAACAGCGGCAGGGATGGTAAGAAGCTGTCAGCATTTGATCTGGGATTTATCATTGGACCGTGTATCAATGCAGCGGGCAGACTTGGAGATGCGAAGACCAGCCTGGAATTCCTGCTTGAAACAGACAGCTTTAAGGCAAATGAGCGTGCGATTGAGCTGTTAAATATCAATAATACCCGAAAAGATATGACAGAGCAGGGAACAAAAACGGCAATCGGGCTGATTGAAACTTCGGATCATCTGCTTATGGGGGCAGTTCCGGAGACAGGAGTTGCGGCATTGTCGGACCGGGTACTTGTTATGTATATCCCGAAACTGCATGAAAGTCTGGTCGGGATTATCGCAGGCAGGATCAAGGAACGGTATTATCGTCCGGTGCTGTTATTTACGGACAGCGAAGAAGAAGGAATCATCAAGGGCTCCGGTCGTTCGATCGAAGGCTATAATATGTATGATGAGATCAATAAATGCAGTGATTATTTCACGAAGTTCGGAGGACATGAGATGGCAGCGGGCTTTTCCATGGAGAAACGGAATCTGGCCAGGCTTCGGGAAAAAATGAACGCGAATTGTACGCTTGACGAAAAACTTCTGACACCGAAGCTCCGGATTGATGTGCCGATGCCGCTCGATTATGTAACTATTCCACTGACCGAAGAACTGGAGGTTCTGGAGCCATTTGGAAAAGGCAACGAGAAGCCGGTATTTGCACAGAGTGGTGTGCGTGTAAAAAGCGCAAGGATTATGGGAAAAAGACAGAATGTTCTGCGGGTTTCGTTCCTGATGGAGAACGGCGGTACGATCGAGGGCATAAGTTTTGACCCGGAAGTGTTTATTTCTAACATAAAACAGTGGTTTGGAACAAATGAATGTGATAAAATACTAAAAGGAATGCCCAGTCATGTGGTGTTGGATGTTGCCTATTATCCGGATATCAATGAATTTGCTGGAAGAAGAACTTTGCAGATCCGGTTGCTGGAATATCGGAAACATGAGTAATAAAGGCTTTGCTGATAGTTTGATATCATGTGGGCAGAAAAGGAAAATGTAAATAATTGTAGAATATACATATATATGCAGGAGGAAGATTATGAAAAAGATAGAAGAATACGTTACAAGTATACCGGATTTTCCGGAACCGGGAATTATTTTCAGAGATATTACAAGCGTGATCGGAGATCCGGATGGATTGAAGCTGGCGATTGATTCATTAGATGACCTGCTTGAAGGCGTAGATTATGACGTAGTAGCCGGAGCAGAGTCCAGAGGCTTTATCTTTGGAACACCACTTGCATATAAGAATGGAAAAGGATTTGCATTGGTAAGAAAGAAAGGCAAGTTACCAAGGGAGACGATTGAAGCATCTTATGATCTGGAATATGGCAGTGCAACGATCGAGATGCATAAGGATGCGATCAAACCGGGACAGAAGGTTGTCCTTGTAGATGATCTGATTGCAACCGGAGGAACCATGGAAGCCGCTGCAAGGCTGGTTGAAGAACTTGGCGGTAAAGTGGTAAAGATCATATTCTTGATCGAACTTGCAGGTTTAAAGGGCAGAGAGAGGCTTGCCAAATATGATGTAGCGTCTGTTATCTGCTATGATGGCAAATAAAAATGATCATATGATTTATGCGGAAAAAGAGCCGGTATCTGTATGTGGATGGAATCGGACGGCTACCGTGATGATCGAAGAATAAGACAGAAAAATTCGAATTGGGAAAAGTGGTGAAGATCATGGAAAACGTAAAAGATAAAGCAGGAAGCATGGATGAATTAAAAGAGCTTGCGGCAAAGGCGGGTGCAATGGAGAATAAACCAATGCGGGAAAAACGGGATATCGATCTGTCTACACCTGCGGATTTTACTCCGCCGGAGGATCTGTATAAGGAGCTGATCAAAAAGATCCTGACCTATCATCCATCAACAGATATTTCGATGATTGAGAAGGCATATAAGGTGGCATCCAAGGCACATGAAGGACAGCTTCGTAAGTCGGGAGAGCCATATATCATGCATCCACTCTGTGTTGCTATTATTCTTGCAGAACTGGAGCTGGATAAGGAGACGATCGTTGCCGGAATCCTTCATGATGTAGTAGAAGATACGGTCATGACTTCAGAGGAGATTGCAGCAGAGTTCTCGGAAGAAGTGGCATTTCTGGTGGAAGGTGTTACCAAACTGACCCAGTTGAAGATGACAACGGATAAGATTGAGGTACAGGCAGAAAACCTGAGAAAAATGTTCTTATCGATGGCAAAGGATATTCGCGTTATCCTGATCAAGCTGGCAGACAGACTGCATAACTTAAGAACCTTACAGTATCAGTCTCCTGCGAAACAGGTGGAAAAAGCGCGTGAAACAATGGATATCTATGCACCAATCGCACATCGTCTTGGTATCAGCAAGATCAAGGTAGAACTGGATGACCTGTCCATGAAGTATCTGATGCCGGAGGTATATAAGGATCTGACAGCACAGATCGATGCGAGAATGCATGAAAGGGAAGCCTATATCAAACGTATCGTTGCGGATGTAAAGAAGCATATTGACAATGCGCATCTGGATGCAGAGATCGACGGTCGTGTAAAGCATCTGTTCAGTATTTATAAGAAGATGAAGAACCAGAACAAGACACTGGATCAGATTTATGATATTTTTGCAGTCCGGATTAAAGTGGAGACCGTCCGGGACTGTTATTCGGCACTGGGAATCATCCATGAGATGTACAAGCCGATTCCGGGACGTTTTAAAGATTATATCGCAATGCCAAAGTCCAATATGTATCAGTCCCTTCATACAACACTGATCGGACCGGAGGGACAGCCATTTGAAATACAGATCCGTACATTTGAGATGCACCGGACGGCTGAATATGGTATTGCTGCACACTGGAAATATAAAGAGAACATAACCGGTACGGTTATGCAGAAGGAAGAGGAGAAGTTATCATGGCTTCGTCAGATTCTGGAGTGGCAGAGAGATACTTCAGATAATAAGGAGTTCATGAACTTCGTTAAGACAGACCTGGATCTGTTTGCAGAACAGGTATATTGCTTTACACCGGCAGGTGATGTCAAGAATCTGCCAAGTGGATCGACACCGATCGATTTTGCTTATGCCATTCATACGGCAGTCGGTAATAAGATGGTGGGTGCGCGGATTAACGGAAGACAGGTTCCGATCGATACCAAGTTAAATAATGGTGACCGGGTAGAGATCATAACATCCCAGAATTCGGCAGGACCATCAAGAGACTGGCTGAATATCGTAAAGAGTGCACAGGCAAAGACGAAGATCAATCAGTGGTTCAAGCATCAGTTTAAGGATGAGAACATCAGCCGCGGTAAGGAACTGATCCTTGCATACTGTAAATCAAAGGGACTGGATTACTCCCTGTATTCCAAGCCGGAATATCAGGAACGTGTCTATAAAAAATATAATTTCAATGACTGGGAAGCTACAATGGCGGCTGTTGGTCATGGGGGAATCAAGGAAGGTCAGGTTGTCAACAAGCTGATCGAGGAATACAACAAGGATCATACGGAACAGCCGGATGACAAGGAAATTCTGGAGGCATATGCACTGAAGCGGGCACCGCATTCCTCCCACGGACAGGGTGGAATCATCGTAAAGGGTGCAGATGATGTAGCGGTTCGTTTCTCCAAATGCTGTTCACCGGTACCGGGTGATGAGATCATCGGATTTATCACCAGAGGACGAGGCATCTCGATCCATCGTACAGACTGTGTTAATGTGCTCTGTATGAGCGAGGAAGACAGAAACAGGATCATTGATGCGGAATGGCAGCAGGATGCAGTTGCAGAGAATACTTACCTTACAGAAATCAATATCTATGCGGATGACAGAAGCGGAATCCTCTTTGATATAACGAAAATCTTAAGTGAGGCAAATATCAGTGTAAACAGTATTAACAGCCGTACAAGCAAGCAGGGTAAGGCAACAATCACGATCAGCTTCTCGATCAAATCGGTCGACCAGTTGAATACGATCATTGCAAAGATACGAAATGTGGAGAGCATTATTGATATAGAGAGAACAGTGGGATAGGAGATCCGGATGGCAGAATTAGAAGTGAAATTATATCAGTTGGGTGATTTGGGAACCAATTGTTATATCGTAAGTAATAAAGAAACAAAGGAAGCAATCGTAGTTGATCCGGCAGATAATGCAGATTTTATTTATAGGAGTCTGACAGATGCAGGACTTGCCTGTGTAGGAATCTTCCTGACACATGGACATTATGATCATATCGGAGCATTGGATGATCTGAGAAAACTGACAGGAGTAAAGGCATATGCTTCCGAGGACGAGAAGCAGGTGCTTGAGAGCAGGACAGGAAATCTGTCTGCGGTGTTTGGTCATCCGCTTGAAACATCAGCGGATATTTATCTGCAGGATGGACAGGAGGTTGCAGTTCTAGGAACTGTGGTACGGTGTATCAGTGTGCCGGGACATACGATAGGTGGCATGTGTTATTATTTCGCAGAAGAACATCTGCTGTTTACCGGAGATACATTATTTGCATCGTCAGTTGGCAGATCGGATTTTCCAACCGGAAATGAACAGGCTCTGTTAGAGGCGATCGAGACGAAGCTTCTTGTATTACCGGAGGAAACAGCTGTGTATCCGGGACATAACGGAACTTCAAGGATTGGCAGAGAAAGAAAATGCAATCCATTTTTTTCATAAATAACGATAAGGAACTTGGTTGACATGATTTGTCTGATTCAGAATGTAGAAGATTATAATAATGACCTGAGAGTGATCCTCATGGCGTTTTACATGGGTGTGAAGATCATCACACCGGAGAATATAGAAAAGAAGCCTGAACTTGGGGCAGATGTTGCTGCAACCCTTGTGGCAGAATTTGCAGAAGGTCAGACAAAGATCTGGATGAAGGATGGCGGTCTGGATGTGAAATCAGAAGGAGCTTCTGAGGATAAACAGCAGGACTGGTCTGCGAGAGAAGTCTGTGGAAAACCGGATATCGTGATCGATCAGGATTATCATGACAGAAAGATATTCCGTAATGTTCTGAAGCGTGCCATGTACCGGATGTTGTCAGAGAGAACCGGAAGAGTTCTGCCATGGGGTAGTCTGACCGGCGTACGTCCGGTGAAGATTGCAATGGAAGCGGTAGAACGTGGATGTACAGATGAGGAGATACAAAAGCTGTATCAGGAAACTTATGTGGCAAGCCGGGAAAAGGCAGAAGCCTGTGTGAAGATCGCCAGACGTGAGAAAGCAATTATCGAGACGATCGATGAGCGAAATGAATACTGCCTGTATATCGGCATACCGTTTTGTCCGACGAGATGTCTGTACTGCTCCTTTACCTCTTATCCGATCGGTGTTTATAAGGATAAGGTCGATGCTTATCTGGATACAATGGAAAAGGAAATGGAGTATATTGCGGAAAGTTATACCGAGAAGAAACTGGCATCCATTTATATTGGTGGCGGTACGCCGTCTTCGATCAGTGCAGAGCAGATGGATCGTCTGTGCAGCATGATCGAGAAGCATTTTGATTTGTCGCAGGTTCGGGAATATACGATCGAAGCAGGTCGTCCGGACAGTACGACAGCAGATAAGCTGCAGGTGATGAAAGCGCATGGCGTTGATCGTATCAGTATCAATCCGCAGACGATGAATGGAGAGACACTGAAGCTGATCGGAAGAGCACATACACCGGAGCAGGCAGAAGAAGCATTTATGAGAGCCAGAGAAGCTGGCTTTGACAATATCAATATGGACTTGATCGTAGGTCTTCCGGGTGAAGATGCAGAGATGGTGAAGCGGACACTGGAAAAGGTGAAGAAGCTTGCACCGGAGAGCCTTACGGTTCACACACTTGCGATCAAACGGGCAGCGCATCTGAAACAGGAGATGGACAAATACAGCTTTGCAGGTGATGTGGATGAGCAGTTGTCACTGGTTGGACAGGCCGCAGAAGAACTGGGACTTGCACCATATTATCTGTACAGACAGAAGAATATGGCGGGAAATCTGGAAAATGTCGGATATGCAAGACATGGACTGGAATGTCTCTATAATATTCTGATTATGGAAGAACGGACAGACATTATAGGAATCGGTGCGGGAAGCTCCAGCAAGCTGATCCGCCGGGAGGGAGATCTGGATCCGGTTACAGGAGAGACGATCACAGGAAACCGGATCGACCGTGTGGAAAATTGTAAGAGTGTAGACGATTATATCGCAAGAATTGATGAAATGATTGACAGAAAAAAGCAGGCGTTTGCAAAATGACAGATAAAGTTATAAACTTAGACACAGATAAAGAAACAGAATACTATGAACAGGATCTGGATGATGCCATCCGTCATGGAATGTGTGTCAGCCGGTTGTCTTCGGAGCTTGCCAGAGAACTGGGGCTCCCGGAAGAAGAGATTCATAAGATCGCAGTTGCCGGTATGATCCATGATATCGGAAAGCTCCGCATCACACCGTATATATATGGCCGTGGCAATTCCATGAAGATTGAGGAAATGCGGTATGTGAGACTTCATGCGAAGCTTGGGGCAGATATCGCAAGGCAAGAAGGCTACGGGGATGATATTGCAGATATTATTCTGTATCATCACGAGAACTATGATGGTTCCGGTTATCCGTACTGTCTTCAGGGAGAGGAGATCCCGATCGGAGCAAGGATTATTCGTGTGTGTGATGTATTTGTCGCGCTGATCAGTGACCGTGCATACCGGAAAGCATTTGAACCCAAGATCGCATTATTGATGGTGATCGATGAGGTGCGGCATTTTGACATGAAAGTATTTCTCGCATTTCAGAGAATTATAAATACAACTGATATTTTAGATGAGATTCAGTTAATTTTAAAAGGGAGCTATGAATCACGGATCAGTTGATGTATAGTATAAAAATATGAACAATAGATGGAGGATGGAATATGATAACCCAGGCACCAAGAGGAACCAGTGACTGGTTCGGTGACAAGATGAGAACACGTACACAGGTAGAAGCAATGGCGAGAAATCTGTGTGAGAAATTCAATATAAAGGAAGTAATCACACCTGTATTTGAGCATACGGTGCTGTTCCAGCGTGGTGTTGGAGAGACAACCGATGTAGTACAGAAGGAAATGTACACCTTTGTTGATAAAGGTGGAAGAAGTATCACATTGAAGCCGGAAGGTACAGCAGGTGCGATCCGTGCTTATGTTGAGAATAAATTATATGCAGAACCACAGCCAATTAAGATGTTCTATATCACGCCGGCGTTCCGTTATGAGAAGCCGGAAAGCGGAAGACTTCGTCAGCATCACCAGTTTGGCGTTGAGTTTGTCGGATCTCCAAATCCAATGGCAGAAGTAGAGGTTATGACACTGGTATCAACTCTCATCAAACAGATTGGTCTGTCAGATGCAAAACTGCATATCAACAGTATCGGATGTCCAAAATGTAAGAAAGTGTACAATGATGCACTGATTTCTTATCTGAAAGGTCATGAAGAAGGACTCTGCAATACCTGTAAAGAGCGTATGGTTAAGAATCCGCTTCGTGTAATCGACTGTAAAGAGCCGGGTTGTAAGGCGATCGTAAAGGATGCTCCAAGAACAATTGATTATCTGTGTGAAGAATGCGATGCTCATTTCAAGGAGCTTCAGAGACTTCTGACAGAGCTTGAGATTCCATTTGAGGTTGACACCGGAATCGTTCGTGGCCTGGATTACTATACAAAGACAGTATTTGAATTCGTAAATAAAGAGGGCTTCACCTTATGCGGTGGGGGAAGATATGACAATCTGGTATATGAGATTGATGGAAAAGAGGCACAGCCATCTGTTGGATTCGGTATGGGAATTGAAAGAATCTTGTATTTCCTTGAGAAAGAAAATATCAATCTCGCGCCGGAAAAACCGATTGATTTATATGTCGGCATCATGGGTGATTCCGCAAAGGCAAAAGCGTACAAGCTGGTATATGATCTTCGTCTGGCCGGTTATATCGTAGAGACAGATTACATGAATCGAAGCGTAAAGGCGCAGATGAAATATGCAAATAAATTAAATGCGAGATACACGATCATTATTGGTGATAATGAATTAGAGACCAATACCGGTCGTATCAAGAATATGGAAACGGGCGAGCAGACCGAGATTGCGCTGGATCAGCTTGCAAGTGTATTAGAAGAAAGATAAGAACCATAGGAGGATATAGAAAAATGGCAGAATCAATGCAGGGATTGAAGCGTTCCCACAGATGTGCAGAGGTTTCAAACGCTCTTGAAGGACAGAAAGTAACCGTAATGGGCTGGGTTCAGAAGAGCAGAAATAAAGGTGGAATCATATTTGTCGATCTCAGAGACAGAAGCGGTATTCTTCAGATCATATTTGAGGAATCCAAATGCGGAAGCGAGTGCTTTGAGAAAGCAACAAAGCTTAAGAGTGAGTTTGTAGCAGCGATCGAAGGTACCGTCTGCAAGCGTGCCGGTGCAGTAAATGAGAATCTGACAACCGGAGATATTGAAGTTGTGGCAACTTCCCTTCGTATCTTATCAGAGGCCGAGACACCTCCATTCCCGATCGAAGAGAACAGCAAGACAAAAGAAGAATTACGTTTGAAATACAGATATCTGGATCTGAGAAGACCGGATCTTCAGAGAAATCTGGTTATGAAGAGCAAGGTTATGACTATTGCCAGACAGTTCATGGCAAATGAAGGTTTCCTTGAGATTGAGACACCTATGTTATGTAAGTCAACACCGGAGGGCGCAAGAGATTATCTCGTACCAAGCCGTATCCATCCGGGTACATTCTATGCATTACCACAGTCTCCACAGATCTACAAGCAGCTTCTGATGTGCTCCGGTTATGACCGTTATTTCCAGATCGCAAGATGTTTCCGTGATGAGGATCTTCGTGCAGACAGACAGCCGGAGTTCACACAGATGGATATGGAGTTATCCTTCGTAGATGTGGATGACGTTATTGATGTAAATGAAAGACTTCTTGCAAAATTATTCAAGGAGATTCTGGATGTAGATGTAAAACTTCCAATCCGCCGTATGACATGGATCGAAGCAATGAACCGTTTCGGTTCTGATAAGCCGGATCTTCGTTTTGGTATGGAATTAAAGGATATCAGCGAAGTTGTTAAGGGCTGTGGATTCGGCGTATTTACAGGTGCACTTGAAAATGGCGGATCTGTCCGTGGTATCAATGCAAAGGGACAGGGAACAATGCCTCGTAAGAAGATTGATGCTCTGGTTGAATTTGCAAAGACATACGGAGCAAAAGGTCTTGCATATATTGCCATTAATGAAGATGGCACTTACAAGTCATCTTTTGCAAAGTTTATGACTGAAGATGAGATGAACAATATCGTAGCAGCACTTTCCGGTGAACCGGGAGACTTGCTGTTATTTGCAGCAGATAAGAACAAGGTTGTATGGGATACACTTGGAGCACTCCGCTGCCACCTTGCAGACCAGATGGGACTGCTTGACAAGAATGTATTTGAATTCGTATGGATCACAGAATTTCCACTTCTTGAGTGGTCAGATGAACAGAACCGTTTCACAGCTATGCACCACCCATTTACTATGCCGATGGAAGAGGATCTGGCGATCATTGATACAGATCCGGGTAAGGTTCGTGCAAAGGCCTATGATATCGTATTAAATGGTAACGAGATTGGTGGTGGATCTGTCAGAATCCATCAGGATGATATTCAGGAGAAGATGTTTGAATGTCTTGGATTTACAAGGGAACAGGCGTATGAAAGATTTGGTTTCCTGTTAGACGCATTCAAATATGGAGTACCACCTCACGCAGGACTGGCTTATGGTCTGGATCGTCTGGTCATGCTTATGGCAAAACAGGATTCTATCCGTGATGTGATCGCATTTCCTAAGGTAAAGGATGCATCCTGCCTGATGACAAATGCTCCGGACTATGTGGATGAGGCTCAGCTCAAAGAGCTTGGTATTGACATTACAGTTTTAGACGAACAGAAGACGGAAGAATAAAAAATAATGAAACTGCACACTGTATATCCTTATTGTGTGTAAGCAACGAACCAGAACCTGTGTTTGTACCGGGTTATGGTGACTGCCTGGGATATACGGGGTGCGGTTTTGTTTTATAATAGGGCGCATCGGTTAAGGATAAAGCGGATGGGTTCTGGTTTTGAAAGAAATGTGGAGGATAAATGATTATGAAAAGAGGACATTGTATTCTGGCGGCAGGTTTGTGTATTCTGGCAGGGCTTGTATCCGGATGCGGAGATAAAAAGCAGCAGACCTCCGAAGAGATAACAACGGCAGAGGATGGAACGGTTGCAGTAGAAGTGCTGGATAATGATCAGATTGCACTGGTATATAATGGATATGATCCGGAAGTTCATGGAATGATGTTTACGATTACAAATAAATCGGATGATCAGATGGTAAATGTGTATTTCAGTGATGTAGTGGTTGATGGAGAGACGCTTCAGCCAATGTTTGGCCTGGATGTGGAAGCACAGACAAGTGAGGATCAGATTTGTCTGGTGGATTGTGATGCAGCGCCGGCTGCTTTGACTGGTATTGTATGTGTGGATGACATGGAAGGTTATACGATCGGTACATATGAGATCGATGACGTTGCCCTTTCAAATGAAAAAGATGATACAAAGGAATATACCGTAAAAGAGGGAGCTGTAACGATTCTTGATAATGACAAGGTTACAGTATCTTATATTGGAATTGAGAATGACAGTGATGGCGATGACGCAGAACAAGTACTGGCATTTGAGGTTTACAATAAAACGGATAAAAAGATACAGGCAACATTTGACACAGTTCTTGTAAATGGAAAAGAAGAGGAAATTTCTTATGTGGCAGATGCAATGGGGCATACATATGCAACCTTATTCTGTGACGTGTCCGACGTGAAAGCAATGACAACGCTGACTGGTGAATTTGCTGTTTATGATGAAGATGATGAGTTGATCGGAAGCTATTCGATCGAGAAAGCTGCATTGAAATAGAAGGTTAATTTATTAATCTGATTTTAATCTTTCTCCTATTTTAGATTAATTCGTGGCTGGTATAGTAAAACCATCAGCTGAGGAGAGAATAGAGAAAGAAGGAAAAAGATATGGATAATTTAGAAAAAGTAGAAAAGATAAGAGAAAAAACAGGTGTCAGCTATGAAGAAGCCAAGGCAGCTTTGGAAGCAACGAATTATGATGTGCTGGATGCGATCATTTATCTGGAAAAGAACGGTAAGGTGAAAGCACCGGAGGTAACCAGTTACACGACGGAACAGGCACAGCAAACATCAACAGAATTCGAACAGGCACAGCAGGAATATACCAGAGACTGCAATAAAAAGACCTTTGGTCAGATGATGGATCAGTTTTTTTCCTGGTGTGGAAGACTTTTAAAGAAAAGCGTGGATTCCAAGTTCATCATAGAAAGACGCGGCAGCACTATGGTGAATGTACCTGTTCTGGTATTGATACTTGCGATCATCTTCGCATTCTGGATCACGATTCCATTATTAGTGGTCGGTTTATTCTGTGAATGCAGATACCATTTCGCAGGAATCGACAATATCAATGTAGATTTGAACAGTGCCTGTGACAAGGTTGCGGATACGGTAGAAACTATTAAGACAGACATTAACAAGAACTAATGTGAGAGATTAATTTACAATACACAGATTTATTTTAAGGGACATGAAACGAAAATACATTGTCCATGTTCTGATATACTATTATGCAGCAAGCCTTTGCGAATGTCGGTACTTAGCGATCCACGGAGTGGAGCGGTTAGAACCGTTACATGAGCAACAGAGCGAGAGCGTCTTGCGGAATAATAGTATGTCAGAATATGGACATAGGTACTCAAGATACTCCCTTAAAATAAATCGTCACAACAAGGAGTAGAGATGAGCCGGAAGATTTTGATTGTAGAGGATGAAGAAAAGATTGCCAGATTTGTAGAGCTGGAATTGGTTCATGAAGGCTATGAAGTAATAAAGGCATTTGACGGGCGGACAGGTCTGGATCTGGCACTATCAGAACATGCTGACCTGATCGTGCTGGATGTTATGCTTCCAAGGCTAAATGGTCTGGAGGTTCTTCGCCGTATTCGTAAAGAAGGAAATAATGTACCGATCCTGCTGCTTACTGCAAGGGATGCGGTAATGGACAAGGTGTCCGGGCTGGATGCGGGAGCGGATGATTACATTACGAAGCCATTTGCGATCGAAGAACTTCTGGCTCGTATCCGTGTAGCGCTGAAGCGGAAAAGCACAGACCGGCAGGAGACACATAAGCTAGAGATCCATGGAGTCAGCCTGGATACTGACCGGCATGAGGTTATGGTGGCGGGAGAACCGGTGGAGCTTACCAATCGGGAATTTGAACTGCTGCATACGCTGATGGAGAATAAGAATATCGTCATGGATCGGGAAAAGCTGATGAATATTGTCTGTGGTTATGAGTATGTCGGTGAGACAAATATCATAGACGTATATGTCCGTTATCTTCGTACGAAGATTGATGACCGGTTTGGGATCAAGCTGATCACAACTGTCCGTGGGGTTGGATATGTGATCCGAGAATCGTAAGGATACAGACTGGCATAAAGGCTGCAGGATATCGTCGGATGTCTGCTTTGAATACAGTGCGTGGAATTGCCATCTTGATTAGTTCGCAATGCATACATGAAATATTTGTTTTTGAGAGCAGGGCGCGAGCCAGAGCTGTGCATGTATGGATGTAAGAATGTAGAAGAAAAGGTATCACAGATGAATGAAAATAAGAGAGTGACCTCGATTGCGAGAAAAATAAATATCAGCTTCTGGCTGAAGGAAGTGGGCAATGTAATAGGAATCAATATTATCATTGCCCTTCTTATTATGGGAACATGGATGTACTGGTGTACAACAAAGCTTCCGGATCAGGTAACAGGTGAGCATTATTATTTTAATGTCAATCAAGAAAAGCATACACTGGAATATGTGATCGATGGAAGTGACCGGAAATCATATGCATATGATTTTCGGGATGTAAGGGATCTGGCAGCTGTGCCGGGAATCATACTGTTATCGGCAGAGGGATTTGTGTTGTTCTTTGCGTTATTCCGGACTTCTGTTGTCAGAAGAAAGCTGAAGCCGTTAAATGATCTGGCGGTAAAAGCAGAACAGATCAGTAAGATGTCATTTGAGCAAAATGGTATGGAGGATCGGAAGAAGCATTCTGATTCGAAGACGACAGAAACGATCGCTCGGGATCAGATGGCTCATCTGGAACAGGCAATATCACATATTTCTCCGGATGATGCCGAACAGGGAATCCATACCGGTGACAAGGAACTGAAAAGTATCGAGATCGCATTGAATAATCTGCTTCGGAATATGAAAGAAAATGAAAGGCGGCAGGTACGGTTTGTATCGGATGCGTCACATGAGCTTCGGACACCTATTGCTGTGATCCAGGGATATGTGAATATGCTGGATCGATGGGGAAAAGAGGATGAAAAGGTTCTGACAGAATCCATCGAAGCCCTTAAGAATGAGTCCCAGCATATGAAAGAACTGGTAGAACAGCTTCTGTTCCTTGCGCGGGGTGACAGCGGAAGAAATACCTTGAATAAAGTGAAACTGGATCTGAATCAGATGGTCAGTGAGGTCTGGGAGGAATCCCAGATGATCGATGGGAAGCACCGCTATCTGTTCCGTGGAACAGATCCTGCATATATGACAGGTGATATAGCCATGATCAAACAGTCCATCCGGATCTTTGTACAGAATGCGGCAAAGTATTCTTCGGATGATGCGGATATTATATTAGGAGTTATGCTGGAATCCGGTTATGTTAGTTATATGATACAGGATGAGGGAATCGGAATGGAATCGTCAGATGTCGTTCATATCTTTGAACGATTCTACCGGTCGGACGAAGCGAGAAATGGCGAGACCGGCGGTTCCGGCCTTGGTTTGTCTATCGCCAAATGGATCATCGATGCTCATTCCGGCACGATTCAGGTCGTTTCCCGTCCGGAGATCGGCACCCGCTTTATTGTCCGTTTCCCGATGTGTGAGTAAAAAAGAGGTTGTTGATGATTCTTGTGTTATTTATAGTTGTGATATTTTGGCTCTGCTGGTATGGATATATACATAAGACATCAGTGAAGTTTTCGTTGTGAGGTTTGCACTAGCTGTCAGCACCAAGCCCATGTCTGAACCCGTAAGGGTGAGTTTGGGCGACTGCTGGCAATAAGCGTGCAAATCCGAGCAGAAAACGGAACGGTCTTTGTATATGGCCATACCAGCAGAGCCAAAATATCATGGCAAAAAGTAGAGGTTGAACAACAACAACCTCTTTAGCGGAAAGGCCTGGTGCGGAATTCATTCCAGACCATGAAAATGGCGACCGCTCCGGCAAGTCCATCGGCGATTGGACCAGAATACATAATGCCATCAATGCCCATAAAAAGCGGCAGAATAATTAATAATGGTAGAAGGAACAGGATCTGTCTGGTCAATGACAGGAATGTTCCTTTTTTCGGTTTGCCAATCGATGTAAAGAAGTTCGAAGTGATCGGCTGCATAAAGTTTATAAACGTAAAGAACAGAAAAATACGAAAATAGCTGATTGAAAACTGAAAGTAGCTTTCGGAGCCGTTTCCGAAAATGGATATGATCTGCCTTGGCACAAACTGGAACAGCAGAAATGCAATAAGCACGATCACAAATCCACAGGTAGAAGCAAACAGATAGGCAGATTTCACCCGTTTGTATTTCCCTGCACCATAGTTATAGCTGGTGATCGGCTGTAAGCCCTGTGATATACCGATGATCAGGGATAGGAATACCTGGTTTACTTTTGTGATGATTCCGGCACAGGCGATAGGGATTGCTTCGCCATAGATAGAAAGGGAGCCATAGTATTTGAGAGATTTGTTCATAATGATCTGTACGATCATCATGGCAAGCTGGTTGCTGCAAGGAGCAGTACCAAGGGATGAGACTCTTGCTATGATCGATCTGCTGATGCGGAGATGTTTTTTTCTTATCGTTACAGTCTTGCAGTGGGATAAAAACCAGATGACAAGACCGGCGGAGATTACCTGACCGATAACGGTTGCGATGGCTGCACCTGCCATACCCATCTGAAGAACGGATACAAACAGTGCATCTAAGATCGTATTGATCACGGCTCCGGTGAGGTTACAGATCATGCTGATCTTCGGTCTCCCATCAGCTCGGATCAGATGACCGCTTCCGGTTGTGAGGATCAGAAAAGGAAATCCGATTGCAACAATGCCTGTGTAAGTTTTTGCATAGGAAAGTACATTGTCGGGAGATCCAAAGAAGCGGAGCAGAGGCTCTAAGAACAGCAGGGTGATCGTAGTTAAAATCACACCACAGCCAAAGAGCATAACAGCGGAATTGCCGATATAATAAACAGCTTTTTCCTTTTCTCCTTTTCCCATAGCCAGATTAAAAGCAGATGCGCCGCCGATGCCGAACAGCAGAGCGATCGCGATACAGGATATGGAAAGTGGAAATGAAATATTGGTCGCAGCATTACCAAGTTCGCCGACATTTCGCCCAATGAAAAACTGGTCAACAATGTTATAAAGAGAGCTAACCAGCATGGCTACTATACTTGGAATAGCAAATTGCATTAATAATTTTTTTACGGGCTGAGAGCCGAGAGGATTTTCATTTGTTGTCTGTGTATTCATATGGGTTGTCCTTGTTTACAGTTTCTTGCGGGTGTAGGTCATACGGGTAAATGTAATGTCGTCACCGCCGGATTCACCGGTTGTAATATCGAATTCATCTGCGTTGAATTCTGGGAAGAAGACATCTCCGTCTTCAACGACAGTATCAACTTCTGTGATATACATGGTATCAACCAATGGAAGTGCTTCTTTGAACAGCCCGTATCCACCGGAGATATAGACATTTCCCTCTTTTACAGCATCAAGAGCTTCCTGTAAAGAATGAACGGTAAGCAGGTTTTCGCCGGAGTAATTGGCAGTATTTGATACAACGATATTCATTCGGTTCGGGAGAGGATGTCCGATCTCTTCATATGACTTACGTCCCATAACCACAGTATTCCCTGTTGTCAGTTCTTTAAACTGTTTCTGTTCTCCTTTGATCCGCCATGGGATCTGTCCATTTTTTCCGATTACATTATTTTTTGAACGAGCAACGATTAAACCTATCATAGTCCGGGTTCCTTTCTCAGATGTCATATTTATTTTTCAGCATACCTGATCTTACGAAAATCAGCAAGTGGATTGCTGGTTTAAGCATGCCAGTTGTTGTTTCAGATATTCATATCTTAAACGTTTTTCTTCTTTTGCAAAATGTACTTCACGGAACTGCTCAGGATTGTTCTTATAAGAAAGAGTCTCATCACCAAACTGTTCACTGGTCAGGTCAAATATATGACCGTTGACATCGTTATAGCAATGATAGTTTCCGCCGGGACGCAGGATGCCATACACCTTGCCGCCAAAGATGTCCTGAACCAGAAATGCTGTGATAGAACACTGCCCCAAAGTTTTATTCTCCGGTGTCCAGCCATCACGCAGTCTTGATGCGCAAGTATCAGCGCACCAGATATCAGATAATCTGTCATACAGATCCTGTGGTGTATGGATTCCTTTATACTTGTTTGTTATGGCAGGAACGGTTGCCTGTTCCCAACCATAGAAGTTGTAGGTCTTCATTTTCAAATATCTCCTCATTTGCTATTGAATGAAATGTGTTGCTTTTGTTTGGATTTATAAATGATATTTATAGTATGCGTTTCAGTTTGCAGTTCTCGATTCCTGCGCTCCAGAATTCTGACAACGGGATCCCTTTGACCTGACAGATGATACTGGAATTCATAGCTCCATGTCCGACAATCAGGACATCTTTTCCTTCGTCTAATTGTGGTTTTACAACCTCTTTCAGGAATTCTCCTGTTCTCGCAAATAGCTGTTCAAAGCTTTCTCCACCATCCTTTGGAACTTTATAGTTTGCCGGATCAAGAAAGAGATCTTTTATTGGACAGCCGGGAGTAGTTATGCAGTTTGCGGTTCCTTCATAGCTGCCAAAACTCATTTCTTTTAACCGGTCGTCCGTTATGATCGGAATGTTCCGCCCTTTTAATACGATCTCGGCTGTTTCCTTTGCTCGGATAAGGGGAGAGCAGTAGCAGATATCAAAATGGATATCGGCATATTCTGTTCTGGCATGCTCCGCCATCTGGCGTCCTTCTTCATTTAATGGAATGTCTGTCCGACCTTGTAGTTTCCGCATGGCATTCCAGTCTGTTTTTCCATGTCGCATGATGTATAACATTGTTGTATCTCCTGTGGTTCATTTGAATATTCGGATTGACAAATAGCATTTCTTATTGTACCATAGCATCATAAAGGAAATGGGTTTTCACCGGGTAGGGATTATTCCTGACAGGACTTGCTCGTTTCTTTTTTTATTTTCAAGACATCATACAAGTACATTTTTCCTGAAGATGCATGTCTAATTAATATTCTCGCACTGAATACATTGTATCGCTCAACATCTCCATTTTCATCATATACTGGCAATGCAAATCTTGTGTCATAACGGTACCATCCATTTTTTGCGTGTCTGCTGTGCTTATTTTTCTTATTATCTTCAAAAGTCTTTGATGTTGCGATTTCTATCATCTCTGGGATAGCCTGCGCAGCATTGGCTTTCGCTTTAGCAATAGTTCCCTTTATATGCTTTGTGTAATTTGAGCCAGAATATTCATCAGGAAGATCTGTACCGATATAAATAATATCTTCTGTTTCAGCTATTCGATAAATGTCTCCCACATACTGCCTAAGATATTTTTCAACATCACTCCACTCTACAGAACGTTTTCCTTTAAATGCAATATCGTTAATCATAACAATATTGTTGCCGTCAGCATCCTGAATAACTGAAACATTTCGCTTAATATTTTCTAACTCATTTTCCTGATTGATTTCTCTGCAGATTTCAATCAATTCAAAATATCTTAGTAATCTTCTTTTTGTTTCTAAATCTGAGTCCATAAATAATTCAATAATATGTTGACCATCAGACACAAAGTCTGTTTCGATTGATTGCTCTACTACTTTCTCATCACAAAGCAAATCCACAAGTGACATATCTAGAGCCTTGCAAATAGAAACCAATTTATCTGCCTGTGGATTAATCTTTTTCTTACGCCAGTCGCTGATTGTACTGGTAGCAATACCAGTTCTTCGTGATAATTCAATTTGGCTCATATGTAATTCTTCTAGTCTGGCAAAGATTTTTTCATATATGTTCATACTATAATATCCTTCTATATTTTCCGCATTTTCGGATATTTTATCATAAAGCTATAATCGAATCAAGAGATTCCAAATCCAAAAACCATGTGGCAATGGTCGGAAACCTCATAACAAAGCAGATGCGAAAACAGTAATTAATGCATCATATACACCATGTCCAATGATCAAGGATAAAGTAGAACTATTTTTAATCTTTAATCTGCAAAAACAGAAAAATGCTCCTATACACGCTGTCATAACCATTTGTACAAGATTTCCACTGAAGAAATGAAACACCCCGAAAAAGATTGATGAAATAATAACTGCTATGATATCCTTACCAGCAACACGTTTGATTTTTTCAAAAATGAATCCTCTGAATACAAACTCTTCAACAAGACCAATTGCAAATATACAATAAAAGAATTCATAAATGAATTGCCATAGGTATTTATATCTTTTTCCACTATCTACAAATTCACCAAAACCAATTTGATGTGGTATTAATGTCAGCAAAACCGACATTACAGTTCCAATTAGGATGCCAACAATAATCTGCATTCCTATTTTCTCTTTGCTAAACCCATAATCTGTCAACTTGTCTTTATTAACAATCATAACTATGGCTGGAATCAATGCAATTAACCAGTAAGTCAGAATCATACATACCATTCTTATTCCTATCGGTAATGACATCAATACGAACCGGTTAAATGACATAACACCATACAATCCAGCCACAGCTCCCACAAAACCTATTATCAAAGAAATAATTTCTTTTTTCTTACTCATCCTTCTTATGGCCTTTCTTAATTCATTCGATTTTTTCTAAAGAAACATATATTATTCGCACACGTCTGGAGGCCTATACTATTCCGGCGCATGTCTGGTGTTTTCGCAAATTTTGGCACCCCTCTTAAATTTCTATTTTCTATCTACATTTTTTCTGTTAAAAACACAGATACATAATCTTCAAAAAAGCCCGCTAACCCCCATAAGCTCAAAGTTTCTTCGACAGCAAGCAAACATTTTCACAATGCCCGGTGTGGCCAAATTGGTCGACGACAGCGACTTTTTCGAGGTGGTAGCCGGCGGGAGTGAGGATGGCGATGTCACGGGCAAGGGTTGCGGGATCGCAGCTTACATAGACAAGCCGTTTTGGATTCATCCGGATCAGGGTGTCAAGGAGTACCTTGTCACAGCCTTTTCTTGGTGGATCGACAACGACGACATCTGCCTGGGAACCATCGCCGCCTTTTTCGTAAATGGCAGGAACGACTTCCTCCGCTTTTCCGGTAAAGAATTCGACGTTGTGGATATCGTTAAGTTCCGCGTTTTTACGGGCATCCAGAATTGCCTGGGGAACGATCTCCACACCGTATACCTGTTTTGCTTTCTGAGCAAGGAACAGGGAAATGGTTCCGATGCCGCAGTACATATCCCAGACAGTTTCTTCACCGTTCAGATCTGCATATTCCAATGCTTTTTCATAAAGTACCTTAGTCTGCACAGGGTTTACCTGATAGAAGGACAGAGGTGAGATCCGGTATTTTACATTGCCGATATAATCTGTGATGTATGGACTGCCCCACAGTGTTTTGCAGGTTGGCCCAAGAATCTTATTTGTTTTTTCTGTATTGATGTTCAGGCAGATTGAAGTCATTCCGGAAATTTTTGTCAGACGGGAGATGAGTTCATCTGCATGAGGTAGTTTTTTTCCATTTACGATGAGACAGACCATAACTTCGCCGGTTGTAAACCCGACACGGGTCAGAATATGACGTACCAGACCCTGTCCGGTTGTTTCGTTATAAGTGGAAATGTTATATTCCGTGAGAAATGCACGGATGATCGGCAGAATCTGATCGTTTACTTCTGCACCGATCGCACAGGTATCGGAATCGATGATTGAATGGGTTCTGCCGGCATAAAAGCCGATCACGATATTGCCGTTTTTGTCTCTGCCAACCGGAAACTGTGCTTTATTTCGATAGTGGTATGGTTCTTTCATACCATAGATCGGTTCCATCAGAGTATCGGGATTCTCAATCTTGCCGATCCGGCGCAGACATTCTCTTACCTTGTTCCATTTGTATTCCAGCTGTTTCTCATAGGAAATGTGCTGAAGACTGCATCCGCCACAGCTCTTTGCGACCGGGCAGACCGGAGTTACGCGGTAAGGGGATGGTGTGATCAGGCGAACCAGCCGTCCGTAGGCGATCGATTTCTTTGCCTTCATGATTGAGATCTCGGCTACATCACCGATTACCGTATCTTTGACAAATACAGTGATATTCTGCACGTTATTTCCATCTTCGGATGAAGCTTTCGTGGAAATGTCTGTGCCTGTTTTGTTATTTGCTACATCAGAAAGAGAGAGATGGCCGATGCCTTCTCCCTCATTTCCCATGTCCGTTATTTCTATTGTATATATACTGTTCTTTTTAAGTTCCATAAAATAAATATCGTATCCTTTATTTTGTAGATCTGCGGATATTACTTTCTATCATTTTATTGTAACCAAGCCAGCCGGTCTCGTCCTTGCTGTCTAATGCTTCCATGAATGTCTGGATCTTGGCATCTGTATTATCGGCAAATGATAATGCAAGTGCTTCGATCAGGGCAGGCTTCTTTGGAGAGCCGTATTCCAGTTCGCCGTGGTGGGCGAGGATACAGTGCTCCAGTTCGTTTGCTTCCTTTGCAGGAAATTCCGGAACAGAATCACGAATCTTGTCGCGGATCATCATAGTACCCATTACGATGTGACCAAGTAACTGACCGGAATCTGTGTAATCGTTTTCCGGGAATGTTGAAAGCTCATAGACCTTGCCGATGTCATGAAGCATGGCAGCAGTCAGGAGCAGGTCACGATTTAAGATCGGGTAGTATGTAGTGTAGTAGTCACACATGCTGGTAACTGCCAGAGTGTGCTCTAACAGACCACCGACAAATCCATGATGAATGGATTTGGCAGCCGAATGTTTTTTGAATTCTTTTGCAAGAGCTTTGTCCTCTACAAAGAAGCTTTCCAGAAGCTTTTTGTAGTAAGGCTTTTCGATCGTTGCGATAATGCCAAGCAGCTTGTCAAACATTTCATCGACATTTTTCTTCGTGCATGGCATATAGTCGTTGATATCGTATTCCCCTTCTTCAGCGATACGGATCTTCTTAATTGTCAACTGGAGAGTGTTGTTAAATGAGGTAACCTGGCCGTCAACCTTAACATAGTTCATGGATTCAAAATGTCCAATTCCGCTGTTCAGTTCCCAGATCTTACCATCCATTGTTCCGCTGGCATCTACCAGTTGCAGAGAATAGTAGGATTTACCTGATTTTGTCTTTCCTGTGATCTTGTTTTTGCAGAGGTAAACCTCTGAAACCATTTCGCCTTCGCGAAGCTCGTGTATATATCTCATAATGTAAGCCTTCCTGTTATTTTGTTCCGAAAATTCTGTCGCCGGCATCACCGAGACCCGGGCAGATGTAAGCATTTTCATTTAAGCATCTGTCAAGCTGACCAACATAGATCTGGATGTCCGGGTGATCCTTCTGAAGTCTTTCCAGACCTTCGGGAGCAGCGATGATACACATGAATTTGATATTCTTGCCGCCGTGCTGTTTGATAAATGAAACAGCTTCGGAACCGGAACCGCCGGTTGCTAACATTGGATCAACAACAAGGATTGTTCTCTGCTCGATCGGATCCGGCAGTTTACAGTAATACTCATGCGGCTCGTGTGTCTCCGGGTCTCTGTAGAGCCCGATGTGTCCAACCTTTGCTGATGGAACCAGAGCAAGGATGCCGCTTACCATGCCAAGCCCGGCACGGAGGATCGGTACAACTGCCATCTTCTTGCCTGCGATCATAGGAGATTTGCAGGTTTCGATCGGAGTCTTGATCTCTACATCTTCTGTAGGCAGATCACGAAGTGCTTCGTAGCCCATAAGCATAGCGATTTCTTCTACAAGTGTACGGAATTCATTTGTTCCGGTGTTCTCGTTTCTTAACATTGATATTTTGTGTTTGATCAAAGGATGATTCATAATTGTGACATTACTCATATCGGTAACCCCTTTTCGTAAAATTTTTAACTGTGTATAATTCTACCATAAGACAACAGGAAATTAAACCCTGCGATACCGGAAAAATCAACGGAAAACATTTCGGATAGACATAAAAAATCATCGACCGCGCCAACAGAACAGTTTTTAGAATGATCAGGAAAAACTGTCGGTCGGCAGGACCGATGATTTTGTATAATATGATATTAATCGTTGTAGTCCGGCAGATCGTTATAGTACATTTTGATCGCATTTGTGCTCTTTTCCAGAACGGCCATTGTCGATGGAAGGGGAACCGCGATCAGATCATCGAATTCAAATTCACCAAGCTCCGGTCGGAGCTCATATCCAAGATGTCGTTCGTTGATCGAGAAATCAGCCTGAAACTGGTAATTGTTTCCTCTGGCATCCAAGCGGATCCATTTCTTGACATCCGGTTCAAATACCGCATTCAGTGCATGAAGTGCCAGCTTGTTATCATATGTGAATCGTTTGATCCTCTGGTAGCAGAATCCGGTGTAAATACCGTTTGCACGCATCAGTGCGGCTAACAGATTTGCCTTTGAATAGCTGATGCCGGTTTTCTTTTCCAGAACATCTGACGCAGAGATTGTGATCGTGGAATCTTTGGCGTCCCAGGTGTGATCAATTTCATCTCTGACAAAATAATATATGGTTTCTATTTTTTCGTAAACAGATCTGCAGTTTTTGGTAAGATCCATAGCCTTCTCCATAACCATGGGATTGTCGAAATCGACATATTTATCATACTGTAGATATGCTGCATCCCTATTTCTCTGTATTAGCTTCATGTTTACCTCCCAAAAGTATTACAAGTAAGATAAATGACAGAGGACCAATCTCTGAAACTCCAGCTATTTGTCGCTGGTTACTTGAAATATGTAGAACTTCAGATAGTATGATTCATCTGCAGCCCACAGAATCGGATGATCAGGAGCCTGAGTACGGAATTCAACCTGTCTCAGTCGTTTGTGAGAGTTGGAAGCAGCCTGTCCGATGGTTTTTGTAAAGAGTTCATAGTCCATGAAATGGGAGCATGAACAGGTGGCAAGAAAGCCGCCATCTTTAACGAGCTTCATGGCTCTCAGATTTATTTCCCGATAACCTTTTACAGCGTTTTTAATTGAGTTGCGTGATTTTGTAAATGCAGGTGGATCCAGAATTACAACGTCGAATTTCTCGCCCTGTTCTTCCAGTTCAGGAAGCAGATCAAAGACATCTTTACAGATAAATGTAACCGAATCCTCCAGGTGGTTCAGCTTTGCATTTTCCTGTGCCTGTCTGACCGCAAGTGCGGAAGCATCTACACCCAGTACGCTTGCGGCACCGGCAATTCCGGCATTCAGCGCAAAAGAGCCTGTGTGTGTGAAACAGTCAAGAACTTTTGCATCCTTACAAAGACGCTGGATCGCAAGTCGGTTGTATTTCTGGTCAAGAAAGAAGCCGGTCTTCTGACCGTCTTTTACGTCAACAATATAGTGTACGCCATTTTCAATAATTTCCACGTTCGTGTCGAATTCATCCCCAATGAATCCCTTGAATGGCTGCATCCCTTCATTTATTCTAACTTTAGCATCGCTACGCTCATAAACACCTTTGATTATTATACCATCCGATTTAAGGACATTTTTTAAAATATTTATTAACAAATTTTTAACTCTGTCAATTCCAAGTGCAAGTGACTCAACGACCAGCACATCTTCAAATTTGTCAATCACAATACCGGGCAGGAAGTCTGCCTCGCCAAATACGATACGGCAGCTGCTTGTATCTACGGTTTTCTTACGATAATCCCATGCTGCCTGCAGACGCATGCGGAAGAAATCTTCATTGATCTCGGTATCGACGTGACGTGTCAGCATACGGACAGTGATCTTGGAATTCGTATTGATAAATCCCTTTCCCATCGGATATCCGTCAAAGTCTTTTACAATGATGATATCTCCGTTTTCAAAACTTCCCATGATGGTATCTATTTCATTGTCATAAATCCAGGCGCCGCCGGCTTTGATGGTTCTGCCCTCGCCCTTCTTTAATGTTACGATTGCGCTCATGTTACACCTCGTTCATTTTTTTGATAAGACATAGTATACCATGGATGGCATGGTTTTTAAATCCGCTTTGCGGATGACACAGTGGGAAGCGGAAGGTTCTTATAGAATAAAGAACAAATATTCGATTTGCTCTGTACTTTTTTTAAATGGAATGATATATTAGACAGAGAACAATAATAAGAATATTGATTGTATTTAGATAGATATATCAGGAGAACATAATGGATCATTTCAAATTAGTATCAGAATATCAGCCGACCGGTGATCAGCCGCAGGCGATCAAAGAGCTGGTGGATGGATTTAAAGAGGGAAACCAGTTTGAAACCCTGTTAGGTGTAACCGGTTCCGGTAAGACATTTACCATGGCAAATGTAATAGCACAACTGAATAAACCGACGCTGGTGCTTGCGCATAACAAAACGTTGGCGGCACAGTTGTATTCGGAAATGAAGGAATTCTTTCCGGAAAATGCGGTAGAATATTTTGTTTCATATTATGATTATTATCAGCCGGAAGCATATGTGGCATCGACTGATACTTATATAGCGAAGGATTCTGCGATCAACGATGATATTGATAAGATGCGTCACAGCGCAACTGCGGCATTGATAGACAGAAAAGATGTTGTGGTCGTATCCTCGGTATCCTGTATTTACGGTATCGGTGATCCGGATGAATATCGGGAGCAGATGCTGTCGCTCCGTGTCGGAATGATCAAGGATCGGGATATGGTGATCGATGAACTGACGGATATCCAGTATGTCAGAAATGATATGGATTTCCACCGTGGAACATTTCGTGTACACGGGGATGTGCTGGAGATTCTTCCGGTATCGACATTTGAAGATGCTGTGCGGGTTGAATTCTTTGGTGATGAGATTGACCGTATCTGTGAATTTGATCCGTTGACCGGAGAGATCAGGCGCAGCCTGAATTTTACCTGTATCTTTCCTGCTTCTCATTATGTTGTCGGACATGAGAAGCTGGAGCGTGCACTTACAAAGATCGAAGCGGAATTGGCTGAACGGGTACAGTATTTTAAGGAAAATGATAAGTTGATCGAAGCGCAGCGGATTGAAGAACGGACAAATTTTGATATAGAGATGATGCGGGAGACAGGCTTCTGCTCCGGTATCGAGAACTATTCAGGGCCATTATCCGGCAGAGAATCCGGGGAGACTCCGAGTACATTGCTGGATTTCTTCGGTGATGATTTCCTGTTGATCATAGATGAGTCGCATATGACGATTCCGCAGGTCGGAGGAATGTATGCAGGTGACCGTTCCAGAAAACAGAATCTGGTAGATTATGGATTCCGTCTGCCATCCGCATTGGACAACCGTCCGTTGAATTTTGAAGAATTTGAATCGAAGTTAGATCAGGTGTTATTTGTATCGGCGACACCATCCAAATATGAAGCAGAGCACGAGCTGCTCCGGGCTGAACAGATCATCCGGCCGACCGGATTGCTGGATCCACCGGTGGATGTCCGTCCGGTAGAAGGACAGATCGACGACCTGATGTCAGAGATATTGAAAGAGACAGAACAGGGACACAAGGTTCTGGTTACAACACTTACAAAACGTATGGCAGAGGATCTGACAGATTTCCTGCGTGAGAATGGCATTAAGGTCAAATATCTTCATTCCGATATTGATACAATGGAGCGTGTAGAGATCGTGCGCGATCTCAGAATGGGTGTATTTGACGTATTAGTTGGTATCAACCTCCTTCGTGAGGGACTTGATATTCCGGAGATCACACTGGTGGCTATCCTGGATGCAGATAAAGAGGGCTTCCTGCGTTCGGAGACTTCATTGATCCAGACGATCGGACGTGCTGCGAGAAATTCAGAAGGTCATGTTATCATGTATGCGGATACCATGACGGATTCCATGAAGCATGCGATCTCGGAGACGAATCGACGCCGGAAGATACAGGATGCATATAATAAAGAACATGGGATCATACCGAAGACGATCCAGAAGAGTATCCGTGATCTTATTACAAATGAAGTCACAGAAGATAAACCGGTTGTGGATGCAGAGAAAGATATTGAATCCATGACAAAGAAAGAGCTGAAAGCAATGATCGATAAGCTGACAAAGAAGATGAACATGGCAGCCGCTGACCTGAACTTTGAAATGGCAGCGATCGTCCGTGATGAGCTGAAGAAGTATAAAGAAGCACTTCGGGACTATGATAAGTAGAAAATACAATACAGATCATGCTGTCGTACTAATTGAAAGTGTATAAACATGTATGATCATAATATTATTTGTTTGAATATTAGTTGTTAAACTAATATGTAATGTATCTTTCATATTGTATAAAAGTAATAATAAATATAATGATCATACATGTTTATAAGATTCAAATAAAATGAGCAGAAAGAAGGTCAACCGAAATGGGTGATATTAAGTATATTACGATTAAAGGTGCAAAAGAACATAACCTGAAGAATATAGATGTGAAGATTCCGAGAGATAAATTTGTCGTTGTGACAGGTCTGTCCGGTTCGGGCAAATCCTCACTGGCATTTGATACGATCTATGCCGAAGGTCAGCGACGCTATATGGAGTCCTTATCTTCCTATGCAAGACAGTTCCTTGGACAGGCAGAGAAGCCGGATGTCGAGAAGATCGAGGGCCTGTCGCCTGCGATATCGATCGATCAGAAATCGACGAATAAGAATCCGAGATCCACAGTCGGAACAGTAACAGAGATCTATGATTATTTCCGTCTGTTATATGCAAGAGCAGGAATCCCACACTGTCCGAAATGTGGAAAAGTGATCAGCAAACAGAGCGTGGATCAGATGGTAGACGATATCATGCAATTGCCGGAACGGACAAAATTCATGGTACTCGCACCGGTTATAAGAGGCAGAAAAGGGGAACATGTGAAGCTGTTGGAGAAGGCGGCAAAGAGCGGTTTTGTCCGTGCGATCATTGATGGCAGTATGTATGAGTTATCCGAGGAGATCAAGCTGGATAAGAATAAGAAGCATAATATTGATATCGTTGTGGATCGTCTGGTCGTTCGTCCTGATATGGAACGAAGACTGACAGATTCTGTAGAGACAACTCTGCGGATGGCAGAAGGTCTGATGAAGATTGAGGTTATAAATGCAGATGGAGAAAATGAGATCTTGAATTTCTCTGACAGCTTTTCCTGTCCGGATTGTGGAATCAGCATTGATGAGATCGAGCCCAGAAGCTTTTCATTCAACAATCCATTTGGCGCATGTCCATGTTGTGCCGGTCTGGGATTTAAGATGGAATTTGATCCGGATCTGATGATCCCGGATAGCAAGCTGTCGATCAATGAAGGGGCAATTGTTGTGCTGGGCTGGCAGTCCTGTAATGATGGAAAGAGTTTCACAAATGCAGTACTTCGTGCATTGGCAGAGGAATATCATTTCTCACTGGACACACCATTTCAGGATTACAGTGATGAGATCAAAGATCTGTTATTATATGGCAAGAACAGCCGTCCGGTAAAGGTTCACTATAAAGGACAGCGTGGAGAAGGCGTCTATGATATTACATTTGAAGGTCTGATCAAGAACGTCCAGCGAAGGTACCGGGAGACCGGAGGTGAGACGACCAAGGCAGAGTATGAGACTTTTATGACGATCACGCCATGTGAAGAATGTAAGGGAAAACGTCTGAAACCGACAGCACTGGCTGTTACGATCGCCGATAAGAATATTGATGATCTAACCAGAATGTCGATCGAGGATCTTACAGACTTTATGGATAATATTAAGTTGACAGACCGGCAGATGCTGATCGGCGGGGCAGTTTTAAAGGAGATCCGGGCGAGATTGCATTTTCTGATCGATGTAGGCCTTGATTATCTGGCACTTTATCGTTCTACAGGCACATTGTCCGGTGGCGAGGCACAGCGAATCCGTCTGGCGACACAGATCGGTTCCGGGCTTGTGGGCGTTGCTTATATTCTGGATGAACCAAGTATCGGTCTGCATCAGAGAGATAATGATAAGCTGATCGGAGCATTGGAGCATTTGCGTGATCTTGGAAATACTCTGATCGTAGTAGAGCATGATGAAGATACGATGCGTGCTGCGGATTATATTATAGATATCGGTCCGGGAGCCGGTGAAAATGGTGGTTATGTCGTTGCGGAAGGTACGGCAGAGGAGATCATGAAAAATGAGAACTCGATCACCGGTGATTATTTAAGCGGAAGAAAAAAGATTCCGGTACCGGAGGTACGAAGAAAGCCAACGGGCTGGCTGACCGTTCAGAATGCTTATGAGAACAACCTGAAGCATATTGATGTGAATATACCACTGGGTATTATGGTATGCGTGACTGGTGTATCCGGTTCGGGAAAGAGCTCACTTGTAAATGAGATCTTATATAAGAAGCTGGCGAGAAGACTGAACAAGAGCCGTATCAAACCGGGACATCATGATCACATCGTGGGATACGATGCACTCGATAAGGTGATCAATATCGATCAGTCACCAATCGGAAGAAGCCCGAGATCGAACCCGGCAACCTATACAGGTGTATTTGACATGATCCGTGATCTGTTTGCAAATACAAAGGATGCCAAGGCAAGAGGATATAAGAAGGGAAGATTTTCATTCAATGTATCGGGTGGACGATGCGAAGCCTGCCGTGGTGATGGTATCATCAAGATCGAGATGCATTTCCTGCCGGATGTCTATGTTCCTTGTGAGGTATGCGGTGGCAAGCGGTACAATCGTGAGACACTGGAAGTAAAATATAAAGGTAAGAGCATTTATGATGTTCTGGATATGACTGTGGATGAAGCCTGCGAGTTCTTTGCAAATGTTCCAAGCATTCTGCGCAAGATCGAAACGTTAAAGGATGTTGGTCTGGGCTATATCCGTCTGGGACAGCCATCTACCACTTTATCCGGAGGAGAGGCACAGAGAGTAAAGCTTGCGACGGAGCTTGCCAGACGTGGAACCGGAAAGACGATCTACATTCTGGATGAACCGACGACCGGACTTCATTTCGCCGATGTTCATCGTCTGGTGGATATTCTTCGCAGACTTAGTGACAGTGGAAATACCGTAGTTGTTATCGAGCATAATCTGGATGTTATAAAGACTGCCGATTATATCATCGACATGGGACCGGAAGGCGGTGTCCGCGGTGGAACAGTGATCGCACAGGGAACACCGGAGGAGATCGCAGAATGTGAGAATTCATATACCGGACAATATCTGAAGCGGTATTTATAAAGTGTGAAGATAGAGAATACAATTAAGCTCTTATATAGATATCAGTTTTATAGAATGTGTAGAATTGATATAGAGGAATTAGAGATATAGAAATTTGGAAACATAAGGAATTAGCAACATGAGGAATGATAAGATCATTGGCGCATTGATCGGCCTTGTAGGTGCGGCCGGTAATTCCGGCTGGACAGAGAAAACAGATCAGACGATCGCAAGTGCGTTATTACAGGAAGACAATGATGAGACAATAGAGGAAATACACCGGGAGAAATACCGGCTTTCTCCCGGGTGTTCCACCTGTACGGCTCCATGCGGGAATACATCTGATTATGATATGAGCTGTTTCTGGAATGGCAGCCTGGAAGAACAGAAGCGTAAGCATGACATAATCAATGAATTACAGCAGGTGGCAGAACAGTATAACAGCGGAAAACTTAAGAGATTACCTGAGGTCTGTTTCCGTGCACTTGCATGCTTTTCTTATGGCATGGACGAAGCTGCATACGAGTCTTTAATGAGCGACTTCCATAATATAGCCGAAACTGTTTAAGAGCAGAACTGCAGATAGAGTTACAGTTATATCTTAGCGTTTATGTTCTATATAGATTTGCTTTTCAGGCAGCCAAGGCTGACAAATAACACTACGACTTCAACGATCGGCATAACAAACCACAGGCTGGATGCACCCAGACACAATGGAAATACAAGGATACAGATACTGCTTAAGATGATATTTCGGAGCAGTGAGATGCACAGGGATTGTGCAGATTGCAGTATCGCCTGTAAATAGTAAGAAGTCAGCAGGTTAATGCCAAATGGCAGGAATGCAAAAAAGTAGGTTCGTACACCCAGATTTGCAATATCAGTCAGTGTTGGATTCATTTTAATAAAAATACGACAGACCGCAGTCGGGAATAAGATTCCACTAAGTGAGAAGATGGCACCCATTATAAGGATAGTGGTATATGCCATCTTTTTTATTCCTTTGATTCGGACCCCATTTCCTGCACCATAATTAGTAGAGATAACAGGCTGGATCGACTGACCGACTCCGGTAAACAGGGAGTTGAACAGGATTACACAGTTTGAGATCACGCTGTAGATCGAGAGTGCATTTTCACCGCAGTATTTCAGGATTTGGATATTAAACAGCAGTACGATGAATCCATTTGCAAATTCATTGAAAAAACTTGGGATACCACCGACAATAATATGACGGATACTGGGAATCGTGTGAATCGGTCGGATGAAATGAAGACCGTTTTTGCGTGAGAAAAAGTGTGAGCCACCGACAATTACCTGGATAGTCATACCGAGAACGGAAGCGAATGCGGCACCGCCCATTCCCATATGCATAGGAAATACAAAAATGATATCCAGTGCGATATTTACGACGCCGCCAAGCAGAACTCCCGCCATTGCACGGTTTGGATCATTGTCGGCACGGATAAAGATTGCTACATAATTTGAAAATACAGCAACCGGAAGGAAAATGTTGATATAACGCATGTAGGACATGGCGTATGGGAATAAGGTGTCATTTGCTCCCATCAGATGAAGCAGCTTAGGCATGCAGGTGGCATAGATCAGCCATAAAAGGGCAGTAACAGCCGTAATCAGGAAAAAAGAGATCGTAAAATAACGATTGGATTTCTGATGATTACCACTTCCCCTGTGAACACTCATCTGTACAGAGCCGCCGACACCAAACAGGATTCCGGTTGACATCAGGATGCAGAGAAGTGGTGTTGTAATACTTAGGGCAGCAAGAGCATTTGCGCCGACACCTTTTCCAATGACGATCGCATCTGTCAGTGTATAAATAGACATAACCATGGCACTTCCAAGTGATGGTATCAGAAATTTGAAGTATAATTTTTTCAGATTGTCTTTTAATAAATCCATTATAAGTCCTCCTATGCTGTGCTGTTCACAAAAAAAGAGCCAGATAAGATAATCTTATCTGGCTCATAACATTCATGTCCATCCGGGAATCCTGAATAACATTCAGAACACCTTGCAAGGTATATCATATATACCGTCCGATTCGTGCCTATTATACCAAGTTGATAGAAAATGTCAATCAATTTTATGGCATTTTTAGTATGCGGGTGTTATAATAGCATCCGCAAAAAACACAGTGAGGTAGGAATAAATGAATTTTATTAAGAAAAACTGGATAGGAATTCTGGTGTGTTTTATCATAGCAGTTCCTTCATGGTTAATTGGAAAACGGTTTCCGGTTGTCGGCGGACCGATCATTGCGATATTAGCCGGTATGTTGATCGCACTTGTATGGACGGATAAGGGAAAGGCAGAAGCCGGTATCAAATGGACATCAAAGATTGTTTTGCAGACAGCCGTTGTATTATTAGGATTTGGCATGAATCTCGGAGTAATCCTGCAGACAGGAAAACAGTCGCTTCCGATCATTATCTGTACGATCGGTACATCCTTATTGATCGCATGGATCCTTCGAAAGGTGATGAAGGTTCCGGCAAATACTTCGATTCTTGTCGGTGTTGGATCTTCTATCTGTGGTGGTTCTGCAATCGCAGCAACAGCACCGGTTATAGATGCAGATGACGATGAAGTCGCACAGGCTATTTCTGTTATCTTTTTCTTTAACGTGCTTGCGGCTATCTTCTTCCCAATCATTGGAAAAGTAATAGGATTTGACACGGCATCCGGTGATGCATTTGGAATATTTGCGGGAACAGCCATCAATGATACATCTTCTGTAACAGCGGCGGCATCAACATGGGACAGCATGTGGAATCTTGGAAGTGAGACTCTCAATAAGGCAGTAACGGTAAAACTGACCAGAACACTGGCAATTATACCGATCACATTAGTGCTTGCGGCAGTTCGTGCAAGACAGGCGGCAAAGACAGAGCAGAAGACAAATGGATTCAGCTTGAAAAAAGCATTTCCTATGTTCATTCTGTATTTTGTGATCGCATCTATAATCACAACGATCTGTATCAGTCTGGGCGTAAATGCGGATGTATTTGCACCGTTAAAGGAGCTGTCCAAATTCTTCATTATCATGGCTATGGCGGCGATCGGGTTAAACAGCAATGTTATTAAGCTGATCAAAACCGGTGGCAAGCCGATTTTGTTAGGTGCATGCTGTTGGATCGGCATTACCTTGGTCAGCCTGCTTATGCAGCATGTTATGGAAATCTGGTAAAGAGATATAGGAATGCCCGTGGGGCTCAAACAGGCACCCACATTTGCAGATATATGCATTTCATCACGAAATCCTCGCAATATTTTTCAGGTATTATGCCGGCTGGCAGCTATGCCCGGGGACGTTCCTGAATGAAAATATTTATGTAGCATGAGAGAAAATTCTCCATAGCACAGAATATCATAACATAGTACAAGCCAGATATGGTTTATGTAGCAGAACGAGATTATAAGGCAGTTGTCAGATGATACATTCACTATTATGAAGCAAGCCTTTTTCAACGTCGGTTCTTAGCGAACTACCACAGGTAGTGAGGTTAGAACCGCTACGTTGAAATAGAGCAAAAGCGCCTTGCGGAATAATATGTGAAATGTATCAGCTGGCAACTGTTATACAGAAATCTGATCTGCTACATAAAGCCATATCTGGCTTGTACTATGTTATGATATTCGTACTATATACTAGTCGTTAGCTTTGCCAACTGATCCGAAAAGTTCCATCTTTTCTTTAACAGTAGCCTTGATAGCTTCGAAACCAGGAGCAAGAAGCTTTCTAGGATCAAATCCCTTACCTTCAAGATCCTTACCAGCCTCGATGTACTTTCTTGTAGCATCTGCGAATGATAACTGGCACTCTGTGTTAACATTGATTTTTGAAACGCCAAGTGAGATAGCTTTCTTGATCATGTCAGCAGGGATACCTGTACCACCGTGAAGAACTAATGGCATAGTACCTGTCTTCTGCTGGATAGCATCAAGTGTTTCGAATGAAAGACCCTTCCAGTTTGCTGGGTACTTACCATGGATGTTACCGATACCGGCAGCAAGCATATCTACGCCAAGATCAGCGATGATCTTACACTCTTCTGGATCTGCGCACTCGCCCATACCAATAACACCGTCTTCTTCACCACCGATTGAACCAACTTCACACTCGATAGAAAGACCAAGCTGATGAGCAACATTAACAAGCTCTGTTGACTTAGCAAGGTTCTCTTCGAATGGATAGTGTGAACCATCGAACATGATAGATGTGAATCCGGCCTTAACACACTTGTAGCATCCTTCATATGTTCCGTGATCAAGGTGAAGAGCTACAGGAACTGTAATTCCTAAAGAATCGTGCATAGCCTTAACCATAGCTGCAACTGTTTCAAATCCAGTCATATACTTTCCAGCGCCTTCTGAAACACCAAGGATTACAGGAGACTGAAGTTCCTGAGCTGTAAGAAGAACAGCCTTTGTCCATTCAAGGTTATTGATGTTAAACTGACCAACGGCATATTTTCCAGCCTTAGCCTTTTCCAACATTTCTTTTGCTGAAACTAACATTATAAATTCCTCCATTGAAAAAATTATTTTGGGCTTTCATCTGCCCGAATTGTCCACATTTATAATGTAAAAATCCGGTTAGATAACCCTACTCTGTCGCCATTATACATTATTTATTTCCAAAATAAAAGCCATTTACAAAAACTTGATAAAAATAAAAAAATACTGCGCCATAATAACCCTGATATCGCGGCGTAGTATTTTATCATTATGTAAAACATTTATAAAAGAATCCGCCATTTCCTTGAAATGCTAAAACCGGGATGGTAAAATTTTTATAATATAATTCGTGGAGGAAACAATATATGCTTCAGTTAAAGAAGATTGTGAAGGACTATCAGACTGGAGATGAAGTGGTAAAGGCGTTAAAAGGCATTTCCATTAATTTCAGAAAGAATGAATTCGTATCGGTACTTGGTCAGTCCGGTTGTGGTAAGACAACGCTTCTTAATATTATAGGCGGACTTGATCAGTATACGAGTGGTGATCTGGTTATCAATGGCAGATCAACAAAAGAATTTAAGGCAAGAGACTGGGATTCATACCGGAATAATTCGATCGGTTTTGTATTCCAGAGTTACAATCTGATTCCGCATCAGACGGTTCTCGCAAATGTCGAGCTGGCGCTGACCTTATCCGGTGTATCCAAATCCGAGCGCAGAAAACGTGCAAAAGAGGTGTTGGAAAAGGTTGGTCTGGGCGATCAGATCTATAAGAAGCCGAATCAGATGTCCGGTGGACAGATGCAGCGGGTAGCGATCGCCAGAGCATTGATCAATGATCCCGATATTCTGCTTGCAGATGAGCCGACTGGAGCCCTGGACTCCGAAACCAGTGTCCAGATCATGGAGCTGTTAAAGGAGATCGCAGAAGAAAAGCTGGTCATCATGGTAACACACAATCCGGAGCTTGCAGACAAATATTCTACAAGAATCGTGAAGTTGTTAGATGGTAAGATCATAGATGATTCCGCACCATTTTCAGATGAAGACGAAGCGAAAGAATCAGAAGAAGCATATGCACCGAGAAAGACATCTATGTCTGTATTTACGGCATTTTCCCTCAGCTTTAATAACCTGCTGACGAAGAAAGGACGAACCCTTTTAACGGCATTTGCCGGAAGTATCGGTATCATCGGTATGGCTCTGATCCTGTCATTATCCAGTGGATTCCAGGGCTATATCAATGATGTGCAGGAGGAAACCCTGTCATCCTATCCGATCGAGATCCAGAAAAAGGCAATGGATTATTCTGCCCTGATCTCGGAAATGGCGGGTAATACAAAGGAAGAAGATCTGAGTGATCATGACCCGGATCGTGTATACTCCGGTGATGTCATGGGCGATATGATGGTATCCATGCTCTCAGAGGTAAAGGAAAACGATCTGGAAACATTTAAGAAATATATTGAAGATGATACAAATGGATTCAAGGATATCGTGAGTGATATCAAGTATACCTATGATACTCCGATGTATGTATTTAACGAAAATGCAGCAGGCGGTACACAGCAGGTAAATCCAAGTATCATGATGCGAGAGATGGGATTTGGCGATATGGAAGAATCTCAGAAATCCCTTTCAGGCTTCATGTCGGCATTCAGTTACGGAAATAATTCCATGGATATGTGGAAGCAGTTAATGAGTAATCGGGAGCTGTTGGAACAGCAGTACGATGTGCTTGCAGGACACTGGCCTCAGAATAAAAATGAAGTTGTACTGGTCGTTGATAAGAATAACGAGATCAGTGATTTTACCTTATATACATTAGGTGTCAGAAATGCTTCTGATCTTGGAGAGATGGTTCCGAAGATCATGGCAGGTAAAGATTACGATGCACCGGAGGAAATGAGCTTCTCCTATGATGATCTTTTAAATCTCAAATTCAAGCTCATTCTGCCGAGTGACATTTACCAAAAAAATGCAGACGGAACATGGGCAGACAAGAGTTCCGATGAAGATTATATGGCAGATGTGATCAGCAAAGGTCTGGATATTCAGGTCTGTGGTATCATCCGTCAGAGCGAATCCTCTTATGCAGCATCGATCGATGCGGGAATGATCGGTTATACCGCTGAACTTGCAGAGTATGTTGTATCCGAAAATGAAAAATCGGAGATCGTAAAACGACAGCTTGACAATCCGGATACCGATGTATTTACAGGACTTCCGTTTTCAAACGGAGAAGATATCGACATGAGTCAGGTGGACATGCAGCAGATCGTTGCATCTATGAACCTGTCAGAGGAACAGCAGGCATATATTTCACAGATGTCTGATGAGCAGTTATTTGAAATGTTAAAGGAACAGGGCTATTTTGCACAGTCTACCGCAACCTATGATGATAATATCGAGAAGCTTGGATTTGCGGATCTGGCAAAGCCGTCCGTTATCAGCCTGTATTGTTCAGAATTCGCGGACAAGGATAAGCTGACAGATCTGATCGACAAATATAATGATTCACATTCAGACAGCGAGATCACTTATACCGATTATATCGGGCTGATGCTATCTTCCGTTACGAAGATCATCGATGCGATCACTTATGTATTGATCGCATTTGTAGCTATCTCGTTGATCGTATCATCGATCATGATCGGAATCATCACCTATATCTCTGTACTGGAGAGAACGAAGGAGATCGGTATTCTTCGAAGTATCGGAGCGTCGAAAAAGGATATTTCCCGTGTGTTTAACGCAGAGACATTTATTATCGGACTGGTATCCGGTGCGATCGGTATTCTGGTTACGGTGCTGTTAAATATCCCGATCAGCAAGGTGATAGAGAAATTTGTAAATGTGCCAAATGTATCTTCACTTCCGGTAAAGGGTGCGGTGATCCTTGTGGTCATTAGTGTTGTGCTTACTCTGATCGGCGGTCTTATCCCATCTAAGATGGCAGCGAAGAAAGACCCTGTAATAGCACTTAGAAGTGAATAACAGAAAGGAGCGAGGCGGCATGAGTGCATATGTTGAGTTTAAGGATGTTAAGAAAATATATAAGACCGGTGAGGTTGAAATCCATGCTCTGCGGGATGTGAACTTTGAGATTGAAAAAGGAGAATTCTGTGTCATCGTTGGAGCGTCAGGAGCGGGAAAGACAACGATTCTGAATATCCTGGGCGGAATGGACACGCTGTCCGGCGGCAGTGTATATCTGGACGGAAAAGAAATCTCCGGGCTGAACAAGCGGCAGCTTACGGCATACAGGAGATATGATGTAGGATTTGTATTTCAGTTCTATAATCTGGTGCAGAATCTGACGGCACTGGAAAATGTAGAGCTTGCGGCACAGATCTGTAAGGACCCGTTAGATGCGGCAACGGTATTAAAGCAGGTAGGGCTTGAGGATCGTATGGCAAATTTCCCTGCACAGTTATCCGGTGGAGAGCAGCAGCGGGTAGCGATCGCCAGAGCACTTGCAAAGAATCCGAAGCTGCTTTTATGTGATGAACCGACCGGTGCGCTGGACTATAATACAGGAAAATCCGTACTCAAATTGCTTCAGGATACCTGTAGG
Organism: Clostridium sp. AF17-21AC; assembly: GCF_003461365.1. Classification (NCBI taxonomy): domain Bacteria; kingdom Bacillati; phylum Bacillota; class Clostridia; order Eubacteriales; family Clostridiaceae; genus Clostridium; species Clostridium sp. AF17-21AC. Next base: position 38,888 of record NZ_QTWY01000003.1, on the reverse strand, counting down.
AATACCGGAACTACGGTTATCGTTATCACACATAATCAGGCACTTACAGCAATGGCAGATCGTGTGATCACAGTTAAGAGCGGAACAGTAGAGAAGGTTGTTCTGAATGATAACATTAAAAATGTAGAAGATCTGGAATGGTAGGTATGTCTTATGAAATCAATGATGCGTCGTACGACATTTCGAGAAATTAAAAACAGTTTTGGACGGTTTGCAGCGATTCTCGCAATCATAGCGTTAGGTGTTGGTTTCTTTTCAGGCCTGAAGATGACCAAGCCGGCTATGGTGAAGACGATTACGGATTTCCTCAGTGATTCGGAATTCTATGATCTGCATCTGGTGTCTACTCTTGGCTATACAGATGAGGATGTGGAAGCATTTGCGGGTGAGGATGATGTCCGGTATGCAGAGGGCAGCTATTCATTTGATGTGCTTTATGATGGTATGGGTGATAATGAACGTGCACTCAAAACCCTGTCATTGCCGGAGCATGTGAATGACATCCGCTTGGTGGATGGCAGACTGCCGGAAGAGGATGATGAATGCGTAGTGGATGACAAGCTGACAGATGTGAGAATCGGTGATGTCATTACCGTGGCAGATACGAATGGTGATGCCACTGAGACAAAGCTCCGCTATAGGGAATTTACGGTTACCGGAACCGTACAGTCCTCCCTTTATATTAATTTTGAACGTGGAACGACTACTCTCGGGACCGGTAAATTAAGTGGATTTGTATATATGAAGCCGGAAGCATTCGACTGTGAATGCTACACTGACGTCTATGTCAGGTTTGATCAGGACTATGCGTTATACAATGATGCGTACGATACCTATATGGACGAGAAAAAGGATGAATGGGATGCTATCTGTCATGAGCGTGTTACGAAACGATATCAGGCGCTTTTGATGCAGACCGGGCTTACCGAAGATATGGTTGCCGGCGTAACCATAGATGACGCACCGGATGTCAGTTATTATATTCTTGGCAGGGAGACGAATGTCGGTTATGTCTGTTTTGAGAGTGATTCCGATATCGTGGATGGTGTAGCAAAGGTATTTCCGGTGTTCTTTGTATTGGTTGCTGTGCTTGTCTGTATGACGACGATGAATCGTATGGTCGAGGAACAGCGAACAATGATCGGAATGCTAAAGGCACTTGGATACAGTGAGCATACGATCATGAGCAAATATATGATCTATTCAGGGCTGGCAGCAGTTATCGGATGTATAGGAGGCTTTTTTGCTGGAACGTATGCATTCCCACGGGTAATCTGGAAAGCATATCATATGATGTATCTGAATATTAGCTTAAAATATATTGTAGACTGGAAGCTGGCAGGAATTGCTATGCTGGTATCTCTGGCATGTTCGGTAGGAACGACATGGTTTACCTGCCGGTATGAGCTGTCGGAGACTGCGGCAGGTCTGATGCGGCCGAAGGCACCGAAGGCGGGCAAACGTGTATTTCTTGAGAAAATATCATTTGTATGGAAACGGTTAAAATTCCTGCATAAGGTATCGGTTCGAAATATCTTCCGGTATAAGAAGCGTTTCTTTATGATGGTAATAGGAATCAGCGGATGCACAGCCCTGCTTCTGACCGGATTTGGTATCAATGATTCGATCGCCGGCTTTGCAGATCGTCAGTATGATGAGATCCAGATCTCAGACGGAACGATGACCCTTGCAGAGAGTGTTGATGATGTGAAGAAAACGAATGCAGCTTCTGAGGAAAATCAGAAGGATCAGCAGGAAGCAACGCAGACGGGTTCGGAATCAGCGGCAGCCGGTGATCTGTATGATAAATTAGACAAATATATGCAGGACTATGATTTTGTTGGTGAGACAAGCTGGGATCTGATAGAGTCCGATGGCATTAAGAGCATTAATCTGGTTATTATGAAGGAACCGGAGCATTCGGACAAATACATGGATTTTCACAACAGTAAGAATGAGAAGGTCGCTTATCCGGGCAAGGATGAGGCGATTATCAACAGTGCTCTGGCAACCCGGTATGATCTGTCCGTTGGAGATACCATTACGATCCGGAACAGTGATATGAAAGAGATCAAGGCAAAGATTTCCGGCATCTTTGAAAATTATGTATATAATTATGTATATCTGTCGCCGGAAACATACATGGATCAGATGGGAGAAGCTCCGGTATATCATTCCGTCTATTTCAATCTGAAGCCTGATATGGATGCACATGAAGTGGCTGCCGATCTTATGAAAGGAAATGTAGTTTCTGCAGTAGTCGTGAATGGAGATATGCGCGAACGTATCAGCAATATGATGAAGAGTCTGGACTATATCGTTCTGGTCGTTATCCTGTCGGCGGCAGCACTGGCATTTATCGTGCTGTATAACCTGACAAATATCAATATTACAGAACGAATCCGGGAGATTGCAACCGTAAAGGTGCTTGGATTTTTCAGAAATGAAACCTCATCTTATGTGTTCCGTGAAAACTGGGTGCTGACGGCAATCGGAATAGCGGTCGGTCTGGTGCTCGGAGTATTTCTGCATAGCTTTGTTATGGATCAGATTCGTGTGGATATGGTTTCATTTGACACTTACATTTCACCGCTTAGTTATGTGTACAGCATTATCCTGACGTTTGCTTTTAATGGCTGTGTCAACCTGTTCATGTCGGTGAGACTGGAGCGGATCAATATGGCGGAGTCCTTGAAGTCTGTGGATTAAAGCGGATAAGATAAAAATGCAAAGAACATATTGTATCGGGTTCTGTGTTGATACCATATGTTATAAGAAAACTGCAGGTGTATAGAGTGATTGCAGGCAGAAAATATATAAATGAAATGACAGGAGGAAGAAAAGAATGACAGTTACAAATGATATTAAGTACATCGGTGTGAATGACCATGAGATCGATCTGTTTGAGGGACAGTATATTGTGCCAAATGGCATGGCATATAATTCTTATGTGATCATGGATGAGGAGATTGCCGTTATGGATACGGTGGATCAGAATTTTACAGATGAATGGTTTGCAAAGCTGGAAACGGAGCTTGCAGGCCGGACACCGGATTACATCGTAGTTCAGCATATGGAGCCGGATCATTCGGCGAATCTTGCAAATTTCATGGAGAAATATCCGACAGCAACAGTTGTTGCAACAGCGGCAGCATTTAACATGATGAAGAACTTCTTTGGAAAAGATTATGCTGATAGAAGAATGATGGTGAAAGAGGGAGATACCTTATCACTTGGAAAGCATGAGCTGACATTTGTCATGGCTCCGATGGTACACTGGCCGGAGGTTATGGTGACCTATGACAGCACAGATAAGGTATTATTCTCCGCGGACGGCTTCGGCAAATTCGGAGCCTTGGATGTAGAGGAGGACTGGGCATGTGAGGCTCGCCGTTACTACATCGGAATCGTAGGAAAGTTCGGTGCACAGGTTCAGGCATTGTTGAAGAAGGCAGCAGGACTGGATATCCAGATCATCTGTCCGCTTCATGGACCGGTTCTGACAGAGAATCTCGGATACTACATCGGTTTATATGATACATGGTCATCGTATGGAGTGGAAACGGATGGCGTAGTGATCGCTTACACATCTGTTTATGGACATACAAAAGAAGCAGCAGAGCTTCTTGCAAAGAAGCTGACCGAGAAGGGATGCCCAAAGGTAGCAGTCAATGATCTTGCCCGTTGTGATATGGCAGAGGCAGTAGAGGATGCGTTCCGTTATGGCAAACTGGTGCTTGCAACAACGACCTATAACGGTGACATTTTCCCATTTATGAGAGAGTTCATCAATCACCTGACAGAGCGTAATTTCCAGAACCGCACGATCGGTCTGATCGAGAATGGCGCATGGGCTCCAATGGCTGCAAAGGTTATGAAGGGTATGTTTGAAAACAGCAAGAATCTGACATTTACTGATACAACAGTTCAGATCAAGGCGGCATTAAATGACGCAAGCCTTGCACAGATCGATGCACTGGCAGATGAACTGTGTAAATAATCGATTCTTATATAGAAGTATTGTTCTACCACTATGATAAAGAGGTCGTACATATAAATGACAGAATGGAGAAACTATGAGTCTGGTAAAAATCTGTGGAATCACAGAAGAACAGGAAGTTGAATATGTAAATGAAGCCGGCGTGGATTTTATGGGAATGGTGATGTTCTTTCCGAAAAGCAAGCGGAATATCACAGTAGAAAAAGCATCTTCCCTTATAAAAAAACTGAACCCTGCGGTCACATCCGTAGCGGTAACGGTAGAACCGACGCTCGATCAGATCCGGGAGATCGAAGCTGCCGGAATCCAGATGATCCAGATTCATGGGGATATCAGCCAGGAACTGCTGCAGGAGATCCATATTCCTGTTATCAAAGCATTTAATGTACATGATCTGTCTTCCTATGAGAAATATCATCAGGCTGATATAGTAAAAGGATATATCTTTGATGCACAGACACCGGGCAGTGGGAAGATCTTTGACTGGTCTGTACTTTCCGATATTCCACATGATGAGAAGTTTGCCCTTCTTGCCGGAGGTTTAAATCCTGACAATGTGGCAGAGGCATTTGCCGCAACTCATGTGGATGGTGCAGACACCAGCTCCGGTGTGGAGAACGACACCGGAATCGGCAAAGACCGGGAGAAGATCCTGAGATTTGTGGAGAATGTGAAGAATCAGTAGAAGATGTATTATTTCAGGCACTCTGTGGGCAGTGATACGTTTTTGAGCAGACATTGGTTATTTTCATTGACTGCTTGAAAGGTATCATGCTTATAGGGTGCTGTTTTATTGTGCGATTCGCAGCAATGCTTTTCGTATGTCATCCAGATAATTTCTTCCGACCGTCTGGGTCTGTTTATTTGCAAGATAGATCGTGGAGCCGGATAAGGAAGTGACATGATTTATATTGACAATGCAGGATTTGTGACACCGTATAAATGGTTCGGGCAGATGCTGTTCCATGTTTTTCAGCGAGGTTCGTTCTGTGTATAAGCCGGAAGCTGTTGTGATACAGCAGTCATGCCCCAGCCTGCTTATGGAAATGATATCGTTGAATGGAATCCGTATGATATTATTGTCCTTATGCAGGCAATAGTAGTCTGAAGAATGCAGTGAAATATACTGATCCAGGCAACGTTCGATCGCTTCAGGTGAAACAGGTTTTAATAAATAGTTGATCGCCTGTGCCTGATATCCGTCAAAGACATATTCGCGGAAGGCTGTAAGAAAAATAATATCTCCTTGATATCCGTTTTTCCTTAATTGTGTACAGATATCGATTCCATTTTTGATGTGATCATCGGCAGGTATATTCGTGTCGGCATTTTTCAGTTCAATATCGGAAAACAGCAAATTACAATCTTTCATAAATGCTGATCCTAAAATAGAAGTTTCATCGTGAAACCATTTGACAGAAACAGCATATTCCTTTTTCTCAGCCCAGTTATGTATAACTTCCGCTAATTGTTTATAATGTTTTGGAATGTCTTCCAGTACAGCGATATTTATATTCATCCGATTAGTTCATCCTTTCATTTAAGTGGCAATAATATCCGGATCATAAAGGTATCTGTTGTTGGTTGAATATCTAAGATACCGTTATGATCATTTATAATGCTTTGGATTCTCGACAGCCCTAATCCATGTTCGGGTGTATCCTTTATGGTTTTCGTTGATAGAAAATGATTCTTCTTATCTATTCTGTAATTTCCATTTGTCCGGTTGCTTATGACGATGGAAAGCATATTCTGAAATGGTTTCATCGAAAAATCAATCGAGCGTTGTTCTGTTTCCGGAAGCTGTTCACATGCTTCGATGGCATTGTCAAATAAATTACCAAGTAAGGAACATAATTCAATATCCGATAGCGGAATGCTGTCCGGCAGAAATACCGAGTATTCAACCTGAATCTGTGCAGATTTACATTGGATCAGTTTATTTGTGAGGATGCTGTCTACCGTGGAGTTGCCACTCGCAAGAATGTAGTGGTTGTTATTTACGGTTGCGGTCAGGTCCCGGATAAATGCCTCTGCTTCCGGATATGCATGATTTACCATCAGGGCGTGAAGGGTGTCCAGATGATTGCTGATGTCATGCTTCAGATAGCGAAGCTCTGATATGGAGCTGATGATCTGGTCGTATTGCTTACGCTCCATTTCTGATAGGAGCTGTTGTCTGGACAACTGGATATTTTTCTCACGTTCTATGCCGAGATGGTACAGGTATATTGTCAGGGAGACAAATAAGATCAAGATCAGGAAACAGATGGCAGACAGAAGATCTGCATAGGTTTCCGGGCTTCCGGTATGGATATTTACCTGACCGGCAACGATAAGATTTTCAATCACGATGCATAAGACTGACAACAGAACGAAGGTTATTTTTTCTGTTCGTGAGAGCTTGAAGGCTCTGGATGAGAAACAGAGCAGAATGGATGTCAATACCGTAAGGGTCAGAAGATACAGGATCGTAACCGAGCTTTGTACTGCATGATCCGTCAGCATCCTATCGGCATCTGTGTGCAGCCATTCTACAGGGAATATGGTCGCTGTGAATTTGGAAGCAAGTTCTACTATGCAGAATATAACGACCCAGAACAGATTGCTGATCTGGAACGTAAAGAATATACAGGTATACAGGTAATGTAAGACCAATAGTATAGTCAGGGATTTGATGATAACGGGAGCCTGCATGACATCCAGTAATAAGGCACATTCTGCCAATACGAGAACCGACAGGATCTGTAACAGATAAGAATATTTCAAGTTTCGTCGGTTTAATTTTCCATTTGCAAGTATCAGAAAAAGAAATGATACCCAGATATTTATAATAAATTCTACAATATAGTCACTCAAAAATATCCCCTCGCATTCCCATATCGTTTGTGTTCATTTTCGATAAATCTACACTTCTACAATATTTATTGTAACATACCAGCCTTTGCTGTGAAGACTATAATTTCATTTCCGTATGTTGTTTGCATCCGGCAGGATGTTGTTTGCGCCGGCGTGCCTTGAACAGGGGAATGTGGATGGTATGATGATGAAAAATCATTTACTTGCAAGGGATGATCTTTCAGGTGTACGGGGTGAGAGGTGGCTGCAAAATCATTTACTTGCATGGTTATTTAGGAAGGAGGGCATATCTATGATATTCGGACATGTATTAAAGAAACACATAAGCATGAATCCTGTCATATCCGGGTTGTTATTGTCAGGCGTTGTCATATGTGTATATTGCATCAGTATCATGCTGGGGTTGGCAGTTGGACAGTATCAGTTGGCTACCTGCAGCAATACGGAAGCATCTCTGACGATAGATATAGACGAGAAAAACGGTATAAATATGGATGAGATGTCTGCATATCTGAACAGCATCTCAAAAAAAGGGATGGTAAATGTATTATATTTCACAAGGTTGGAAAGTAAAAAAATATTGGTAGGCTGGGATGGAACAAAAGGAAACAATTGGTTTCCGATCACTTCAGGAAATTTTTTTAACAAAGAGGAACAGGCAGCAGGTGAATATGTTGGTTTTGTATCTGATAATATGAAAAATGCAATAGCCGGAAGCGGAAGTTTTGAGGCAGGAGAGCATACATATGAAGTAATCGGTATGGGCTGGATCGTTCCATGGTCCTTTGCTTCAGCCAGATCATCACAGTCGCAGATCGACATTTTAGGGGAAGAAGCCGGTGAGGAAATGCAATATATGTTGATTCCATATAAATGCTATAAAGAAGAATTTCAACCGGAACAGATACTGGCACAATTCAATTATGCATCTTATGAGGATTTGCAGAAATATGCAGAAAAAATACAGGATATGTTTCCTTCGACGCAGGTATATTTACCTGATAGTAATTCCGATGATGTGCTGGAAGAAGGACGGACGCAATATGAAATACTGGCATTTCTTTTGTGTATGATCGCCGGGATAACAGTGATCAGACTCATGTCAGAGTGGATCACAACTTATAAAAAAGAGATCACCGTTTTGTGGTTGTGCGGGATGCCAAAAGTACGATGCATGTTATTGATCTATGGACACTGGCTTTTATATTATGGCGTTGGCAGTATCATTGCGATTATTCTGCAATATCTTACATTTCCATTACTTCAATATGTCTATGGAAATGCATTCCCAATGCCTGACAGCCTGAGATATATATTAGCTGTTATGTTTGGATTTTCGATATTATGTACGTTAAGACCAATGGGAAAAGTCGTTCGTTTATATACAAAGGGGGAGATCGTATGAATTTTCTTCGGATATGCAGGTATTTATATACAAAAAGGTTATGGGGGGAGTTTGTTTTATTTGTTCAATTAATATGTATGTTAGAAATGTCGTTTGTTGTATTAAAACCGGTTGATTCATATTTAATGGAGAAAAAACAATTAAGGGCGGCATATGTATCAGACCTCGATTCTATGGTGCATTTTAGTAAAAATAATTTGATATATGAACAAGAGATGAAAGGAAATAGAGCTGCGGCACAGGAAATCTATAAACTTCTGCTGGAGGCAGACGATGTTGAAAAAGTGGATCGATGTGCATTTGAAAATGGTACTTATATGCAGACGGATGGGAAGATGAGCAGTGCAAATCTGGTTTTATATTCGAGTGAAATGTTAGATGTTATCCGGTTAAATACGGAATCGGCGGCGTTGAAAAATGTATCGGAAGGATATGTTCCGATATTGGTCAGCAGTTCTATGGCAGAGGAATTACCGGTTGGAACAAAGACAGAAATCAATCTTGCTTTTGATGATACGATAAAAATACCGTGTGAGGTGGCAGGTATCTTACAGGAAGACAGTGCGGTTCCTGTGGTTTTCAGTTATGGAGATATCATGGAACTGGGAGATATGGCAGTTCCGTCGAAAGATTTATCGGAATACAGATTTATTGTATTTGGCAAGGCTATGGATGAATTATTTGCTCGTTTGACAAATGTTAATTTCCTGATAGAACCGGATGAACATATATCGGGAGAAAATCTGGCAACCTCTTTGCAAAGCAAAATGAGAAATTATGGAACTTTAAATACTTATCGGACGATAGCAGCAGGAGCTTTTAAGAATATGCTGAAAGAAAATGCATGGTATGTGCTTGCATTTGCTTTGTTGACCTTGATCGCAGTATTTGGATATGGCGGGTATCTGTATCTTATGATCGCACAGAAGAAAAATGAGTTTGCAGTATTTTATATATTAGGAATGACAAGAAAGAAGATGATAGCGGTTATTTTCTCATCCGGTGCAATTTTGCTGGCTGTGTCATTTGGAATAGCGGCACTTTTATATCCATGGTTTACAAAAACGGTATTAAAAATACAGGAGAGTTACGGATACACAGGGATATTTAGTTATGGATTTTCAGCAGGTGTGCTTTTGTTCATTCTGCTATTGAGCATATGGATGGGATTCCGGCGAACCGGAAAACAGGCAGAGATCGAATTATTAAAGGGTGGTGACTGATATGATCGAATTAGAAAAGATTGAAAAAATATATAATGCAGGAAAAGCAACCGAGACGCACGCATTAAAGGATATTAATCTGAGAATAGAAGAGGGGGATATGGTTGCCATTACTGGACCCTCCGGTTCCGGGAAATCAACTCTGCTGCATATTATTGCAGGAATTGATTCGCCGAGTTCCGGGAAATATCGTTTTTGTGGGAAACTGGTTTCTGATATGTCTGATAAAGAAAGATGCAGAATACGCAATCAAAAGATAGGGATGATCATGCAGGATTTTGGACTCCTTGGAAACGATACAGTTCTGCGGAATGTATGTCTGCCCGAAGTGATCGGAGGACGATATAATCGTAAATTTGAAAATAAAGCAAAGGAAATATTGTCGGCTGTTGGGCTTTCGGGGTTAGAGCAAAAAAAGACAAATCAGTTATCGGGCGGACAAAGACAGCGGGTTGCGATCGCCAGAGCATTGGCAATGGATGCAAAAATAATCATTGCAGATGAACCAACGGGAGCGTTAGATTCTGAAAATACCGATAGTCTTATGGATTTATTGTTGGAACTAAACAGACAGGGGATAACGATCATTATCGTATCGCATGATCCAAAGGTTGCGATGCGGTGTCCGATCCGGTACAGGATAGAGGATGGAAGAATTGAACGAACGAAAATATATTAACATTACACAATTGTTGTGTATAAATAATATTATAAGGAGGGATAATACTGGGTGAAAAGATCGGATTTAATTAGACAACTTGAGGCAATAAGGATGAGAAATGTATATCCAGTTTATTTTACAAAGACAGAAAAAAATATATTAGTTGAAGTTCCAGATTTCGATATTTTGACAGAGGGAAGGGATATGAACGAAGCCATTGATATGGCTCGTGATGCTATTGAATTGAAATGTATATCCATGGAGGATGATAAAGAGGATATTCCTGATCCATCCAGAATAACAGAGTTAGATATTAGTAGTGGAACATTTGCTGAAGAAGGTGAGACCATTGTTTCTTTTGTGGATGTTGATTCGGCAGAATATAGACGAAAAATTGATACAAGAACTGTTAGAAGAAATGTAGCGCTTCCAAGCTGGTTAAATTATGAAGCGGGTTATTTTGCGCACTGTATATAATTTGAGCAAAAAATACTTTGCGTACTGTATATAGTTTCAGAAATTTACTTCAACACCGTTTCCGTTTTGGGCAGAAGAAGTGACGGTTGCATTTTTGATCGTAACAGTTGCACCATCCACCCGGAGAGCGTTCTCATCATCGCCGGTAGAGGTATAAGATTCGTTGCTGTAGGTTCCGGCGGAATCAATCGTATTTGCGCTATTACACTGAGTTACTTCGCTTGAACCGCCAAATCCACTGCCGAGCTGACCTGCGTTGTCACCATCCGGCTTATCAGGAGGAGTGCCATTGGAATCTTCCGGTGCATTGTCGTCGTCCGGTTTTTTCGGTGGAGTACCATTCGAATCGGATGGAGCGTTCTGGTCTCCAGACTGACCGGAAGAAGCGTCAGATGCTGTTGAACTATCATCCGTGGATGCAACAGCTTCTGTTGTTAAAAATTCGCTTACCTGTATGTGCGGTTATAAAACAATCCGTTTCTTGTGTTGAAATACAAAAATGGAAGGATACATTACTATTATGCAGCAAGCCTTTTCTAACGCCGGTTCTTAGTGAGCCGCCAAAGGCGGGGAACTTAGCACCGTTGCGTTAGAATAGAGTGCAAACGTCTTGCGTAATAATGGGTAATGTGTTCTTCCATTTTTAAGATTTGGAAAAACGGATTGTTTTATAACTGTGCGTAAAAAAGAGCACAAAAAAATCGGCGCGACAGGATTTGAACCTGCGACCTCTTCGTCCCGAACGAAGCGCTCTACCAAGCTGAGCCACGCGCCGAAAGAAAATCCATACTCAAATGTATGGTTCCCAACACCTGTATTAGTATAAATATTTCTCCTGAAAAAAGCAAGTGTTTTGTTAGAAAGAATTAAAAATTATAAAAAAGCGTGCAACACTAGCCGTTTGTCCAGTGTACAGTGTACCAAAACAAGTGATATAATGAGTGAATAACCCCGGCAAGCAATTACACAGCATGCCTGCTAGCAGGCGAAGCTGTGTAATTATTTGCCGGGCAAACAGACATGAGCAAGAAGGACGAAAGTCCGGAATGCGAATGCCTGTGGCGATTTCAGGAGTTCGAAGAACGGAGAAATCGTAGTTATTCACGGAGAAGAAATAAGCGAATGACAGCATGCCTGCTAGCAGGCGAAGCTGTGTAATTATTTGCCGGGCAAACAGACATGAGCAAGAAGGACGAAAGTCCGGAATGCGAATGCCTGTGGCGATTTCAGGAGTTCGAAGAACGGAGAAATCGTAGTTATTCACGGAGAAGAAATAAGCGAATGACAGCATGCCTGCTAGCAGGCGAAGCTGTGTAATTATTTGCCGGGCAAACAGACATGAGCAAGAAGGACGAAAGTCCGGAATGCGAATGCCTGTGGCGATTTCGGGAGTTCGAAGAACGGAGAAATCGCAGATATTCACGGAGAAGAAGGAACAAACGAAAGGACAGCGGTTATGAACGGAACAAGATTAATAGAAAAAGACTGTTATATCAAACCGAAAAAAGCGTGGCGGTTATTAAAGACAGCAGATGATGAGAATGTAACCGCGTACATATATGGAGTCAGTGGAACAGGAAAAAGCACCCTGATCACTCGCTATCTTGGAAAGAGAAAATACAAAATGCTTCATGCAGGAACGATAACACTGGAGGAACTTCAGATTCCGGAAGGAGCGGTGCGGAAGATCATAGTGATCGATGATCTGCATGAGTTGATCTGGGAAGAAGATGATGCAATCCAGGATGCTATTTTCCGGTTGATCGTGAGGGAAGATGTCTGGGTGATCTTGTCAGGACGATGCCCGGTTCCGCCGTGGCTTACCACGATCCGGTTTCGGGAAGGCTTCTATATCATAGATGAAACCATGCTTATTATGGACATGCAGGCTATATTAAAATATGTGGAACAGACACAGATGGTTTTAACAGAAGCCCAGAAGCAGCGTCTGTCACGCGAAACCGGAGGTATGGCATTTGCATTGTGCGTGGCAATGTCCATGTATTATGAACTGGGATATACAAATGGACTGACTGATTCAGAGTATGATGAATATTCCAGAAAAGTAACAGAGCAGATGTGGAATTATCTGGAATTTCATGTATACGACAAGTGGGATATCCGTATGCAGGAATTCTTGATGAAGATATCGATCGTGGATACATTTACGGTTCGTCTGGCAGAGATGATCACAGGAACAAATGATGCAGAAAATCTGATCGAACATGCAAGATGGATGGGTAATTTCTTAGATGAACAGATGGGAGCAAACGGAGAAAAAATCTATAAGCTTCGAGATCATATGCGGTTATCCATGCAGCGCAGGATGCACAGAAAGTACACAAAGGAACAGATAAAAAATGTATATGAAAATGCCGGACTGTTCTATCAGTTAGCTGGTGATCCAATGCAGGCACTTACAATGTATGAGAAAGCAGGTTCAACAGAACGGATGCTTTCTATCCTGATCGACAATGCAAGAAAATCACCAAACAGCGCATATTTTTATGAATTGAAGCAATATTATCTCGCACTGCCGGAAGAGAGCGTGAAAAAAAGTCCGGAGCTTATGTGTGGCATGAGTATGCTGCAATCGCTATTGCTGAATCCGGAAGAAAGTGAACGGTGGTATCAGGAACTGCAGGCATATGCAGACAGTCATCAGGGCAGTAGCCGGAGAATCGCAAAAAATAATCTGCTGTATCTGGAGATCGGATTGCCGCACAGAGGTTCTGTGGATATGGTCAATATTATGAAGCAGGCATACCGGCTGGTATTTGACCGGCAGGCAACGCTTGGAGAATTATCAGTTACATCCAACCAGCCATCGATGATGAACGGCGGCAAGGATTTCTGTGAATGGAGCAAAAAAGACCGCGAACTGGCAGGCAAGATAGGTAAGCTTGTGGAATTTGTCCTTGGCAAATACGGCAAAGGGTTGGTCAATCTGGCATTGGCAGAGAGCTTTTTTGAAAAAGGCGAAGACAATTACGAGGTTGCTGTCCTTGCAAATAAAGGACGGATGCAGGCAGAAGCAGGCGGCAAGATCGAGCAGTGCTTTGTAGCAGATGGAATCCTGGCATGGCTACATATCATAAATGGAAAAGTTCAGGAGGCGGAAGAGATTCTGTGCAGCTTTTATGAAAAAGCAGAAAAGGAAGGTGCAGAAAAGCTACTTCCGAATATACAGGCATTTCTGATCCGGTGTGCATTGTACAAGGGCGAGTGGTCAGAAGTGAACCGATGGATGGAACAGACGGCAGATGAAAATGTGGAATTTTCGATCTATGAGCGTTTCTTATATATAACGAAGGTGCGGGTATATATCCAGCGTGGAAAATATGATCAGGCATATAATCTGCTAGTAAAGCTGCAATATTATGCAGATGTCATGAAGCGTACTTATATCCGGATAGAATGTAATCTGTTGATGGCGGTTACTTTGTACCGGATGGGAAATGATGACTGGAAAGTGGTTCTTCAGAAAGGTCTTGCAGAAGCGGAAGAGTACCATTTTGTAAGGGTGATATCCAGAGAAGGAGCGGCTATATATCCATTGCTACAGGCATTTCCGGATGACGAGGGTAAGGCAGAGGAGGATGCAGAACTGGTGAAAACACACCGCCAGTATTACAGACAGGTAATGAAGGAAACGGAGAATGTTGCAAAGTCGTATCCGGGGTATCTCAAAGCAGGAAAGGCTGAGGTCCGGTTAAATGAAACCGGTATCCGTATCATTAAACTTCTGGCAGAAGGATATTCCAGAATACAGGTTGCAGAGCAGCTCGATATGACGGAAGCAAATGTAAAATATCATATGGCACAGGCGTATAAAAAGTTAGGTGTAAAAGATAAAGCTGGTGCAGTACTGGAAGCAAAAAACAGACAGTTGATCTGACTCTGATAAGGGAGTATGGGTTCAATATATTCCTGAAACGACTAAAAAACGGTAAAATAAGACAGAAAATGGGACATTTTTGCAGGGACTATTGCAAATTGACCGGTATTTTTGTAAACTGATGCTGTATTGGTTTTGGGGACGAATACAAATGGGTTAAGGAGGAAACAAGAATGGATGAGAGAGAAGTATATGGAAATGAAGTCCGGAAACTTCGAGACAGTATGGGAATGAACCGTAAAAAGTTCTGTGACTATTATGGAATTCCATATCGTACCGTGCAGGATTGGGAGGCAGGAAAAAGAAAGATGCCATCCTATGTGCTTCGGATGATGAAGTACGTTGCTGAAAAAGAGCAGATGATAAAGGTATCATAATGTTCTGATTAAATGAAATGATCTGTAGGCAGGATAGTCAGAAATGACAGACTTGCATGCAGATCATTTTTTGATTTATAATGTTGTGCAAGTCGGATTTTGAAACGAACAAGGAGATAAGCAGATTTTTATGAAATTAAAGGAATACATACAGACAAAACGTATCATTGCAGATGGAGCGTTTGGTACTTATTATATATCGTTATATGGGGATGGGAGCAGGGCAGAAAATGGTGCAGGACTTTCCAATCTTCCGGAGCTTGCTAATATAAAAGCGCCGGAGCGTGTTATCGGGATCCATACAGAATATATAGAGGCCGGCGCACAGTTTGTCCGGACGAATACATTTGCATCAAATACAAAGAGTCTTTCTGCTGATATGGAAAAAGTGAAAGAGAATATCCGTGCAGCGGTTATGTGTGCAAAAATGGCAGCGGGCAAAGTGGATCGGGAAATTTATCTTGCAGGTGATATCGGACCGATTCCTGTCGAAGGTATGCTGCATTCTGACCGGCTGACACAGGAATATATTGCGATTGGAGAAACATTGCTCAGTCAGGGAATCGATATCCTGTTATTTGAGACCTTCCCGGAGCTCGAAACGATCCTTCCGGCGGTTACATATCTGAAAGAAAACCATGACTGTACGATCCTGGTACATTTCAGCGTGAATCAGTTTGGTTACAGCAATACAGGGCTGTCTGCAAAACGTCTGATCGCAGAGGCAAATGCCTGCCCGTATATTGATGGTACCGGTTTAAACTGTGGTGTCGGTCCCGGACATATGGAGAAGCTGATCCGGAAGATCGTACCGGACGATACGACATTTCTGTCGGTGTTTCCAAATTCCGGATACCCGAAGTATCTGAACAATCGTCTGACATTCACAGATAATGCAGAATATTTTACTGAGAAGATGGAAGAGATCGCAGCTCTTGATGTCGGTATCTTTGGCGGCTGCTGCGGTACAACACCGGAGTATATCCGAAGGATCGCAGCAGGCATATCAGCCGATCATCCGGTTAGGAAAACAGAAACAGAGGCAGAGAAGATTACTGTCTCTGAGCATCCGGCATATGGATTTATGGAACGCCGGGTGAAAGAGCCTGCCCACAAACTGATCGCAGTTGAACTGGTGCCACCATTGAATGCAAATGATGAAAAGCTATTAGATGCGGCGCATATATTAAAAAATGCAGAGGTCGATGTTGTAACTTTCCCGGATTCCCCATCCGGAAGAACCAGAGCGGATTCCGTATTGATGGCAGAGAAGATCAGGCTGGAGACCGGATTATGTGTAATGCCGCATATCTGCTGTCGGGATAAGAATGCGATTGCGATCCGTTCTACGATCCTTGGTTCAAGTCTGAACCACATCACGAACTTCCTTTTGCTGACAGGGGATCCGGTTCCGGTACTGTTCCGTCAGACAACAAAGAGTGTATTTAACTTTGATTCGGTTGGAATGATGAAGATTGTTCAGGAGATGAACAGTGATACATTTACCGACCATCCGGTTACCTATGGCGGGGCGATCAATCACAACCGGATGAATACCAAGGCAGAAACAGAACGGATCAGAAGAAAAATGGCAGCGGGAGCGACCTTCTTTATGACACAGCCGATCTTTTCAGCCGAGCAGGCAGATGTTATAAGGCAGATGAAAAAAGAAACCGGGGCAACGATCCTGGTTGGATTGATGCCCCTTGTCAGCCGCAAAAATGCGGTATTT
Organism: Clostridium sp. AF17-21AC; assembly: GCF_003461365.1. Lineage (NCBI taxonomy): Bacteria > Bacillati > Bacillota > Clostridia > Eubacteriales > Clostridiaceae > Clostridium > Clostridium sp. AF17-21AC. Next base: position 22,256 of record NZ_QTWY01000003.1, on the reverse strand, counting down.
ATGAAAAACGAAATGACCGGTATTGAGATACCGGATACGATCATAGAACGATACCGGGAAGATATGAGCCGGGAAGAAGGAGAAGCCTGTGGTGTCCAGATCGCCAGAGAATTCATGGCGGTGACAGATGATTTTGCAGACGGATATTATTTCTCATTCCCATTTAATCGTGTTCATATGCTGAAGAAGATCCTAAAATAGAAGCAAACATTTTCTCCGGAGGATTGGACAGGTACATGATCGTAAGCATGAGCGTGCAGGCTGCCCAGATGATCGGTTCTGTGATCGCAACACCGAGATAGCCAAGTGCAGGAGCAAGGAACAGAACAGCAAGGATTTTTCCTACCATTTCCATGGTACTGGAAAGAACCGGTACGATCTTTCTTCCCATACCCTGCATTGCACAGCGGAGAACAAATAAAGGACCAAGGACATAGAAGCAGCAGACGCTGATCCTTATATACATAACTGCCGGATCGATGACTGCCGGGTCATTTGTTCCTGCGATCAGCCGGATCAGAAGCGGGGAAGCAGGGAATCCGATCAGAATGATGATCGTGGTTGCGATCGTATTGATAATGATGCCGGCACGGACACCTGTTTTTACACGGTCGATCCGCTTTGCACCCAGGTTCTGGCTGACAAATGTTGTAACTGCATTTCCGATGATATAGAGAACGACATCCAGAATGTCGAAGATCTTTCTGGCAGCCGTATGTGCAGTAATGATATTTGTTCCTAATTTATTGATCGAGCTTTGTAAGGTGACAGTACCGAAATTAACGATGCAGCTCATGAAGCCCATAGCCAGAGCGGACTGTACCAGATCATTAAAATCTGCACGGGCAACACGGAATTCGTCTTTTTCCGGAATCAGAAAACGACACTTTGTAAATATATAGATAAAACATGCAATTCCTGCGACTGCCTGCGAGATGACAGTTGCGATGGCAGCACCAGCAACGCCTGACTGGAAGACCTGAATGAACAGCAGATCCAGACCGATATTTAATACAACGGATATGCTCAGGAAGATAAGCGGTGTTTTGCTGTCACCGACAGCACGCAGCAGATTTGCACCAAAATTATAAACAGCGGAGAAGATCAGTCCGGCTAAAATATATTTGACGTAGTTGTCAGCCATATGTATAATTTCCTCAGGTGTATCAAGAAGCACCAAAAGGTCATAGATAAACAGTAATCCTACGATGGTAAGTACAATGGCGGAGACAAGTGTGAGAATGGCAGAAACACCGATGCATTTTCTCATATTTTTCTTATCCTGCGCACCAAAATATCGGGCAATCGGTATGGACAGACCCAGAGTGGCACTGTTTAAGAAGCCGATCAGGGTGTTGGAAATAACACTGGTCGCTCCAACTGCGGCAAGTGCTTCCGGATTGATACAGTTTCCGACGATAGCGGAGTCACAGAAGTTATAAAGCTGCTGTGCGATCTGACCCAGGATCATTGGAAGAGCGTAGAGCCAGATTACTTTTATTGGTTTTCCTTCGGTTAAATCTTTCATATATATAAACGGCAGCATTTAAAATTGCTGCATCCTCCTTTCTGCTTTATAGAATTATATACATTTTTGTAAAAGTGTAAATAGCTTATACGGCAAAAAGGTATGGAGAAAATGATTGAGGTAATTTAGTGAAAATGACGGTTTGCGGAAGAAAATGATTTCTGATGCAGGAAAATAAATGCGCAGCAAAACCGGGTAACCGGATATGTAAGATAAATTTAGATTTGATAAAATAGTTATATGCTAGAATAAAATAACTGGAAGGTCTGGTCACATATGAAGAAAAAAGGCTTTTTATTTTTTGTAGTCTATATTCTGGTACTGGTGGGTATCGGAGTGATGGCTGTTACAAGAGCAGGAGAAACAAGCAGAAGAAAGATATCCATATATAAAGAGGCAACACCGGAGGATGGAACCGGGCAGGGAACAGAGACCTTGCAGGAGGTACTTCATCTGACAAGAGAGGCAGAGATCCTTGAAGTTGCAGAGCTTCCGCAGAAACAGGAATATAATGGTCTGCGGTTGGATGATAACGGGATGCCTTATGCGATCAGGATCAACCGGACACTGAATATCGTAACGGTATACAGTCTGGATGATGAGGGATATTATACAGTGCCGGTAAGAGCAATGCGGTGCTCGATCTCACTGGATGATACAACACCGGTCGGATTGTTTACGACGACAGAGAAGCGTCTGGAATGGGCGTTTCTGCAGGGAAATGTATATGGACAATATGCATATCAGATTCATGGAGGAATTTATTTCCATTCTGTGCCATATACAGAAAATAAACATGATAAGCTGGAAACATGGGAATATAACAAGCTTGGTGAGGGTGCATCCCTTGGCTGTATCCGGTTATGTGTGGCAGATGTCAAGTGGATCTATGAGAACTGTCTGCCGGGGACACAGGTTTATCTGTTTAACAGTGACTATCCGGGACCGCTTGGCAGACCGCAGCAGCCATATACATTTGCAGATGTGTCTGAAACCGGATGGGATCCGACAGATACGGCAGATGGCAGCCCGTATGAAGGAACGGCAGCGATCTATGGCGCAGAGGATCATACGATCAAGATTGGTGAACCGTTTGACAGCAGAACAGGTGTCATGGCATTTTCATCGGACAGACAGAATGTAACAGACCGGCTTATGGTAGATGGTACGGTGGATAATCAGATACCGGGGGAATATAAGTTAGCGTATTCTTTCTATGACAATGGAAAGAAAATAGAGCGGGATATATTTATCCGGGTTGTTGATACAGAAGCTCCGGTTATTACGATGCTGCCAGACCGGTTATATCTGGCCGGATATCATGGAGATAAAGAAGAACTGGCAGACCTGATCGCCAGAAATATTACTGCTTATGACAATGAGAAACAGATCATCCAATACAGATGGACACCAGAGAAGGATACAACAGAGGATGCAGAGCTTGTTATAGATCTTTCCAGGGTGGAGGATATACCGGGAAGCTATGAGATATCCTGTTACGCAGAAGATGCGGCAGGCAACCGATCCGAAAGTTATACAATATGGATCGAACTGGAATAAACAATGGTTGAAGATATCCTGATATAAAGGAGAGAAGCATAATTGGAGATTAAGTCAGAAAATGAACAGAAACCCGGCTACGAGGTTCTGGCGGAAACAGAGGAACGGGTTATCCTGTTTGCTGCAGCGATGGATGGTGTGGAGGTTTCTGAAACAGAAAAGTCGCTGGACGAACTGGAGGAGCTGTTAAAGACAGCAGGAGCACAGTCGGTTGGACGTCTGATCCAGAGCAGGGACCGGGCAGCCAGTGACCTGTATCTTGGAAGAGGAAAGGTAGAAGAGCTTCGGAGCATGATCGCAATGTATGATGCGACCGGAGTGGTGTGTGACGATGAGCTGTCGCCGGCACAGTTGATGAATCTGCAGGATGCATTGGAGATCAAGGTTATGGATCGTACAATGGTCATCCTTGATATATTTGCGGCACATGCAGGCAGTTATGAAGGCAAGCTGCAGGTCGAGCTTGCACAGTTGAAGTTCCGTGCGACCAGACTGGTCGGAATGAGGGATTCCCTGTCACGTCTGGGTGGCGGAATCGGAACCAGAGGACCTGGTGAGAAAAAGCTGGAGATTGACCGAAGAGTGATCAGAGACCGTATATCCAAGCTGAAAGCGGATCTGCGGCAGGTGGAAAACCGACGGACGGAACAGCGAAAGCAGAGAAGCCGGACCGGAATCCCGGTTATCAGCATCGTAGGATATACGAATGCAGGAAAATCCACCCTGTTGAACAAGCTGACGGATGCCGGAGTGTTGGAGGAAGATAAGCTATTTGCAACACTGGATCCTGCAACAAGGAATGCGGAGCTTCCGGCGGGGCAGCAGGTGTTATTTACGGATACAGTCGGATTCATCCGAAAACTTCCGCATCATCTGGTAGAGGCATTCAAGTCAACACTGGAAGAAGCCAGATACAGTGATGTGATCCTTCATGTGGTGGATGCATCGGATCCGAACTGGGATGATCATGTTGCTACAGTATATACAACGCTCAGACAGTTGAATATTGATGACGAGAAAGGCCGGCCGGTGATCACGGTATTTAACAAGATCGATAAGCTGCCGGAGGATGCCGATCAGTCATCGATCAAGGATCTGAGAGCGGATCGTATGGTTTATATGTCGGCAAGAACCGGAGCAGGTATACCGGAGCTGTTGTCGGTGATCGAAGAAGTTCTCCGGGATCAGAAAACCTATATCCGCCATACATTTTCCTATCAGGAAGCGGGAAAACCGGGGCTTATCCGAAAATATGGCGAAATGATCACAGAAGAATATCTGGAGGATGGCATTTTCGTGGAGGCGTATGTTCCGAAGAGCCTGATCGGGCAGCTTGGCTTGTCTGATGAGGATTAAAGGAATATAGAGGTATTAAAAGTAAATTAAAATCAGGCAAATGCTTTGACAAATCCGGAGATATCTACTAATGTAAGATTTGTCAGGGCTTAAGACAAATATAAACAGAAAGCTGATTTCTGTAACATATTTATTATGAAAGGAAAGACAAATGGACGAAAATAATATGAATCAGGGATTTCCAGAAAATCCAGACGGTTATCAGGCAGCTCCGAATAATGGGGAATATGCCAATTACAACGCAGATCCAAATGGGAATGCATATGGCGGTTACAACGCAGATCCAAATGGAAATGCATATGGCGGTTATAATGCGGATCCGAATATGGGTGGCTATGCAGACTATAATGCAGACGCAGGCAATGGCGGTTATGTACAGCCGGAAATGAATGCATATGGAGATCAGGTTCCATATCAGGTTCCTGCACCAAAGAAGAAAAAAGGCGGCAAGATCGCATTGATCTCACTTATCGCAGTGGTATTAGTTGCTGCAATTGTTGCTGTTGTATTCTTCCTTGTAAGAAAAACACCGGAAGAAGTGATCAAGAGTTCGATCAAGAAAACAATTACTGATACGGTAGATAAATCTCCGGTGGAGGAAGCAACCGGTATTTCAGAATTCAGTGATGACAAGATGGATTTTGATGTCAATATGACAGTCAATAGTATCTATCAGATGGATGGTATCGCAGGATCTAATCTGGATCTGAATGGTGCATTTGAGAAGCAGAGTGACAATTCATATAATATGAATCTGAATGGTTCTCTTTCGATCGCAGATCAGGCATTATCCGCAAGTGTGTATTGTGTTGACCGGGTGATTTATTTTGAATTGCCGGAATTATACAATGATGTGTTTAAGATGGATCTGGCATCTATGATGGATGCACTTGATACATCTGATCTTGATACAGATGCACAGAATAAAGTGAAGGAGCTGTATGAGAAATATATGACTCCTGCAAATGAGGATCTTAAGAAGGCAATTTCTTTTGATAAGGTCGGAAATGCAACAGTAGAGAATCACAATGGAGATTCTGTTTCCTGTAAACAGTATACAGTTACACTTCCAACTGCAGATGTAAAGGCATATGTTACCGCATTATGTAATTATCTGAATGCATATGCATCTGAATTTATAACAGATGAGCAGCTTGAGTCTGCTGACATAACAAGATCAGATCTTGCACAGATATTTAATTATGTACCAACCTATTATGGTATGCTGTTCTCAAGAGATTTTGTATTAAATGTATATGTAAAGCATAATGAAGTTGTTAAACTGGGTATGGATTACAAGTTTACTGTACTTAATGCAGAGGCCTCACTGGCAGTTGACTTTATGGGTACAGACAGTCCGGCTGATGATATCTATGCAGCACTTTCTGTTACAAAGGATGAAGAAGAACTTGCATCTGTTACGATCAGTGACAAGAGTGAGAATGGCAAGGGTTCATATACAAAGAAGCTGGAAGAGACAGTTGTTGTAAATGGAGAAACGACCGCAACCCTTACACAGAACAGTTCATTTGTAAAATCAACAAATGCATTTGAGAGCCATATGACAGTTTCAGCAGCAGAACAGCCTGTATTTGCTTATGATCTGACAGGAAGCCTGAAGGATATCAACAAAGGAAAGTCTTATACAGTTGCTATAGATTCCCTGAAGGTAACAAACGGTGATTCTACTGTATATGCAGATTTGAGCGGGGAGATTAAATTAGGTGATCTTGGTACTGAGATTAAGACACCGGATTCTTCCAAGAATGTGATCGATTATACAGAAATGACAGATGATTACATGCAGAATAATATGAACACAGACAATCTGGAAAAGATCGTATCTGCATGGAAAAAGGCACTTGGTTCATCAGCAGATATAAAGGATGATATCAGTCTTGGAGATCTGACATCTTCTGATATTGATCTTGGAGATATCTCAGACATTGAGGATGATTCTGAGATGGTCGTAGACAGTGCTGATATTGATGATCAGGACTATTCCGGCATCAAGATGTCAGGCGACAGCTATACGATCGCGATCAAGGATCCGTCCGGCTATGACCGTGGATATGCAGATGATTCTGAAGTTGATATTTACAATGATAAGTACAATGTATACTACACACTGACACCGGACTGTGATAAAGAAAAAGAATGCGAGAACTTTGAAGCATATTTTGATTATCTTGGAGAAGATGGCAAAGTAGTTGATAAGAAGATGGAGCAGGTTACAGGTGCAAATGGCCAGACACTGGACTGCTATGTAATAAATTCAGAAGTTTACGGAACAAATATCCGTGATTATTATTACTTCTATCCTGTCAACGACAAGGATTACCTGGTTGTAAATGTCAATGTATGGGCAGACGGAGAAGGCGAAGAAGTAAAGGCAGATATAACAGCCATAGCAGATGAGCTTGTAAATGATCAGGTCATTGATATACAGAAATAGCAGGAGAAAAGAATTCCGGGAGCACAGATGATATGAATGTAGTAGAAGTGAAAAGGGTAAGGATCGGTGAGGGCGCAACTAAGATCTGCGTACCGATGGTTGCACCGACAGACTATGATGTAGATGCGCAGATCCGTACGATCAAAAGATCTAAGACAGATCTGGTAGAATTCCGGGCAGACTGCTTTGAGGACTGTCTGGATATGGATATATTAACAAAGACGCTGGAAAAGATTCAGGATAAGTTATCTGAGTTCCCGATCATTTTCACATTTCGTACCAGAAGTGAAGGCGGCAGTCATGATATTACACCGGATCAGTACCGGGAAATGCTTCTGCATGTGATCAAAAGCGGATATGCGGATCTGATCGATGTAGAATATTTCTATGATATTCCATTCGTGACGGAAGTGATCGAGACAGCACATGCACATGGCGTAAAGGTTATCGTATCGAATCATGATTTTAAGACTACGCTACCGATGGAGCAGATCGTAAACCGGTTTAAAGATATGATCAATACCGGAACAGATATTGCAAAGATTGCAATGATGCCGGAAGATGGCTCTCAGGTTGTTGATATGATGCAGGCTGCAAAGGAGCTTCAGGAATCTGGAAATCAGACACCATTGATCGTTATTTCGATGGGTGAGCTTGGCGTATCCACAAGAACGACCGGAGAAATGTACGGAAATTGTATCTCATTCGCAACTGCGGGAATCCCTTCTGCACCGGGACAGATCGATGTAGAAGCACTTCGCAGTCAGCTGGAAATGATACATAATATAATTGGCAGCTAAAGATGAAGGATGGAGACTGGATGGTTTTATTTGCAGAGAACAGGGATTTTTTGCAGATAAGATTCTCCGGTCTTTCTTCTTATAGAACAGGAGAGATCAGCTTGAAAGAATATATTAATCAATATCTGGACAGATACAGGAAAGGGGATTATTACCCATGGCATATGCCGGGACATAAAAGGCAGGATGTATTTAAAGATGATTTCTGGGAAAATATGTTTCTCCGGGATTTTACGGAAGCAGAAGGGCTGGACGATCTTCATGAACCGGAGCTGTTCATGAAGGACAGTCTGGAGCAGATGCAGCGGTTTTATGGTACGGAGAAAACCTATATGATGGTAAATGGAGCCACCGGAGGCATCCTGACAGCCCTGTATGCCTGTGCACCGGAGGGGGCATCTGTGTTGATGGGACGGAATTGTCACAAATCGGTTTGCCATGCAGTCAGTCTTCTGAATCTGAAGCCGGAATATGTCGTACCGGAGTTGTTGCCGGGAACGGATATATTTGCAGATATCACACCGGAACAGATGGAACAGGCATTAAATGAACTAAAAAAAACGGACAGGCTGCCGGCTGTGGTTGTTATCACATCCCCAACGTACGAGGGCGTGATATCAGATATCTGTGGGATTAAAAATGTGCTTGAGCCATATAATATTCCATTGATCGTAGATGAGGCACATGGAGCACATCTCCCGTTTATGCCGAAACGAAATCTGTCAGCGGTCGCAGCAGGAGCAGATCTGGTCATACAGAGTACGCATAAGACGCTTCCTTCACTGACACAGACAGCACTTCTTCATGTGAACCGGAAGGAGCTGGTTCCGAAGGTGGAGCGGTATTTGCATATTTTTCAGACATCATCACCCTCTTATCTGTTCACACAGAGCATGGAGAAAGCAGTCGTATATGCGGGGAATCATCCGGAAGTATTTGATGCATATAGAAAACGACTAAAGCATTTTCGAAAAAAATGTAAGGAACTGAGGCATATCAGACTGTTACAACCGAAGCAGACATGTTATGCTTATGATAAAGGTAAGCTTGTATTTACTGTATCAGGTGTGCACCCGGCAGAACCGGGAACGGACAGCCGGAACGACATTCCGGCTACAGGACCGTGGCTTGCGCATGTATTAGCGGCGGAATATCAGCAGGTGGTTGAGATGGCAGGAACGCATCATGTGATCCTGATGACCTCATTTGCAGATAAGAAAAAGGCATTTGAGCATCTCTATGAGATATTGAAACATATAGATTCGGAGCTGACAGAAGCAGCGGATAAAGCAGGAAGAAATGCAGATCAGATGAACCATGCAGATTCCATGTCGGTGCTACCGGATATGGAGAATGCCGTTTTATGTAGTACAGGGTTTCATCTGCCGGAGCAGGTTATGACGCCGGGAGCAGCGTGGAGACTGGATAGCAGCAGAGAGAAGCTGGCAGAGGCGGAAGGAAGCATAGCGGCAGATTATGTATATGCATATCCACCTGGAATTGCAGTTATAACACCGGGCGAGAAGATCGACGGGCAGGTGATCCGGGATATTACGCAGATGGTGGAAACCGGTCTGAATATGATCGGAGTCGAATATCAGACGGATGGGATCTATATTCCGGTTACAGAACCTGTGCGGTAAAGAAAACATCAAAAGTTCAGGTGTTTAGATGACGATCATTCATTTACAAATATGATTAAACACATAAAGGAGCATGGAATATATGCAGGGAATATTTATAACGATGGAAGGTCCGGACGGAGCCGGTAAGACAACACAGATCGAACTGTTAAAGGATTATCTGAATAAAAAGGGATATGATGTACTTATCACCAGAGATCCGGGCGGAAATGCTGTCAGTGAAGCAATCCGTGAGGTCATTTTGAATAAAGATTTTACAGAGATGGGATATATGACAGAGCTGTTATTATATGCAGCAGCGAGAGCACAGCTTGTAAAGGAGAATATCAAGCCGGCATTATCTGCAGGCAAAGCAGTTATCGCAGACCGTTTTGTGGATTCATCAGCCGTATATCAGGGAATCGGACGGGGACTTGGAATTGATACCGTTTATAAAGTAAATGAATTTGCTTTGCAGGGCATCCTGCCGGATATGACATTTTTAATGGACCTGGATGCAGAAGTCGGTATTGCCAGAAAGAAAAATCAGGCAGAGCTTGACCGTATGGAACAGGAAAGTCTGGACTTCCATAAGAAGGTTGTTGAGGGTTATAGAAGTCTTGCAGAAATGAATCCCGATCGTATCGTAAAAGTCGATGCAGCTTTGCCAAAAGAGGCAATACATGATATAATAACTTCGTATGTAGAAAAATGGCTGGCAAGACCATAGCATAAGCAAGGAGAATAGCATGATAGAATTTTCTGAAATTATCGGACATGAGGATATAATCCAGCATTTTAAGAGAAGTATAGAGATGGGAAAGGTATCCCAGGGCTATATCATAAATGGAGAAGAAGGCAGCGGAAAGAAGACTCTGACGCGTGCCATAATCAAGACTCTGGAGTGTGAAGAAGGCGGAACGGAACCATGCTGCAAGTGCAAATCATGCAAGCAGATGGATACGGATAATCAGCCGGATGTTATATGGGTCACACATGACAAGCCAAATGTGATCTCGGTAGAGGAGATTCGTGATCAGGTAAATAAAGATATAACGATCAAACCGTATAGCAGCCGGTACAAGATCTATGTGATCGACGATGCACAGCTTTTAAATGCAAATGCACAGAATGCTCTGCTCAAGACAATCGAGGAGCCACCGGAGTATGCGATCATTTTCCTGCTGACCAGCAATATTGACAAGATCCTTCCGACGATCATTTCCAGATGTATCGTACTGAATATCAAGCCTGTCAGAGAGCGGGATGTACTGGATTACCTGATGAATGAGCTGAAGCTTCCAAAGGAAAAAGCAGATTTTTGTATGGACTTTGCGCAGGGAAATCTGGGTAAGGCGATCCGGCTTGCGACCAGTGAAGAATATAAAGAGATCATAGAGGATGTAACAGGCATTCTCCGCAGGATCCCGGATATGACAGTCGATGATATTATATTTGCGATCAAGAATATGAACCATCATAAGCTGAAGATCAGTGATTATATTGATCTGATGATGATGTGGTATCGTGACATCCTGATGTTAAAGATCACAGGAAATGCCGGACGACTGATGTTTAAGGAATATTATACAGATATCCGCAAACAGTCAGCTCACATTTCCTATGAGGGTATCGAGAATGTTTTAAAGGCGATGGATAAGGCGAAGATCCGTCTGGAAGCAAATGTTAATTTTGATGTGGCTATGGAACTTATGCTTCTGACTATAAAGGAGAATAAATAATGAAAGAGATCATAGGAGTCCGGTTCAGACCGAACGGCAAGATTTATTTCTTCTCACCGGGAGATCATGATGTAGAATGTGGACAGTTTGTTATCGTGGAGACTGCCCGTGGCGTTGAATTCGGCAAAGTGGTTCTGGGAAAGAGAAATATAGACGATGGCAAGATCGTATCTACTTTAAAGACCATCATAAGAGTAGCTACAGATGAAGATAAGAAGAAAAATGAAGATAACAAGGAAAAGAGCAAAAAAGCATTTGTGATCTGTAAAGAAAAGATCGCAAAGCATAAGCTTGATATGAAGCTGATCGAGGCGGAGTATACATTTGATAATAACAAGGTGCTGTTTTATTTTACAGCAGATGGAAGAATTGATTTCCGTGAGCTGGTAAAGGATCTGGCATCTGTATTCAAGACTAGGATCGAGCTCCGGCAGATCGGTGTCCGTGATGAGACCAAGATGGTCGGCGGTATTGGTATCTGCGGCAGGGAGCTGTGTTGCCATAAGCATCTTTCGGAATTTGTTCCGGTATCGATCAAGATGGCAAAGGAACAGAATCTGTCTCTGAATCCGACAAAGATATCCGGTGTGTGCGGCAGACTGATGTGCTGCCTGAAGCATGAACAGGACACATATGAATATTTGAATGAAAAACTTCCAAATGTTGGCGATTTTGTCCGTACAACAGATGGAAACAAAGGTGAAGTCTTATCTGTAAGCGTTCTTCGCCAGAAGGTAAGGATTGTTGTTACGGATAAGGATGACAATAAAGAGGTTATGGAATATCCGGTCAGTGAATTAAAATTCAAGCCGAAGAAACGCAGAAGTACAGAGCGTATCAGCGACGAAGAATATAAGGCATTGGAAGCACTGGAAGATAAGGGAGGGAAATCCAAGTTTGATGATTGATCTTCTCCCTGATGAACGAATCGATGATCTGCAATGCAAGGGACATCATATCATACAGAATCCGAATATGTTCTGCTTTGGTATGGATGCGGTGCTGCTTGCAAATTTTGTAAAGCACAGACGGGATGGCATGTACATGGATCTGGGAACAGGAACCGGTGTGATACCGATCCTGCTGGCGGCAAAAGAGCCGTCTGACGGCACCTGCCAATTTATCGGTCTGGAGATTCAGGATGCCTGTGCAGAGATGGCTGGAAGAAGTGTCCGATTAAATGATCTGGAACAGAAGGTTCGAATCGATCATGGAGATATCAGAGAGGTCTCCTGTAATTACAGGAAGGCCTTTTTTGATATTGTGACATCGAATCCTCCATATATCAGCGGAAATCATGGACTGACGAATCCGGATGAACCGAAGAATATTGCCAGACATGAAATCTGCGTGACGCTTTCGGATGTGATCGAAGCAGCAGCATATCTGCTGAAGCCGGGCGGCAGTTTCTATATGATACACAAACCATTCCGGCTGGCGGAGATCTTTGAAGGGCTGCTTGCAAATGGATTGGAACCGAAGCGGATGCAGCTCATTCATCCATATATTGATAAAGAACCGAATATGGTGATCGTAGAGGGCGTAAAGGGCGGTAATTCCAGAATCAAGATCGAGCCGCCGCTGATCGTCTATAAAGAACCGGGCGTTTACACGGAACAGCTTCTTGCCACGTATGAAGGAGAAGCAAAGAAATAAAACAGACAGAACAGGAGAATCTACATGGCGGGTATATTATATCTGGTCGCTACACCGATCGGGAATCTCGAGGATATGACATTCCGGGCGGTGCGTACACTGTCCGAAGTGGATCTGATCGCAGCAGAGGATACGAGAAACAGTATCAAGCTGTTAAACCATTTTGAGATTAAAACGCCAATGACCAGTTACCATGAATTTAATAAATATGATAAGGCGAAGGTTCTGGTGGACAAGCTTCTTGCAGGAACAAATATTGCCGTTATAACCGATGCAGGAACGCCGGGTATCTCGGATCCGGGCGAGGAGCTGGTACGGCAGGCACTTGCAGCAGGAGTAACCGTAACAGCTGTACCAGGGGCATGCGCCTGTATCACGGCGCTGATCTCATCGGGATTGCCGACCAGACGGTTTACATTTGAAGCATTTCTGCCACAGGACAAGAAAGAAAAGGCAGAGGTTCTTGCAGGATTAAAGGATGAGACCAGAACGATGGTGATCTATGAAGCACCACACCGGCTGCAGAAGACACTTGCGGAATTATTTGATACACTTGGCGACCGCAGGATCACACTTTGCCGGGAACTTACGAAACGGCATGAAACAATCGAACAGTTTCTGTTGTCGGAAGCGATCGCCTATTATGCAGAGCATGAGCCGAGAGGTGAATATGTGATGGTGATCGAGGGCATGGATGTGGCTGCAGCAAAAGCAGAAAAGCAGCAGGAATTTCTTTCGATGACGATAGAAGAACATGTTGCCATGTATGAGAAACAGGGCATGACGAAGAAGGATGCGATCAAACAGGCGGCAGCAGACCGTGGCGTTCCAAAGCGTGAAGTATATAATGTGGTTATGCGATAGAAATAAATAGTTGTAAAGTTCATGCCGGAATGATTCATGTGAGATGAAAATGGTGTTTTGCAGGCGATTATAAACAGATGAAAGGTGAAAGGGGTATAAGCATATGACGTGGTTGGAGATATCAGGAACAGTTGGCAGGGTGGCAGCCTGCCTTGGATTTTTTATTGCAGGTATGGTGATCTTCTATCTGCTGACAAAGGTGATCTACTGGATACCGGAGAAACAGCAGTTAGAGCGGCTGCATGAACCGGGAAAGTTCAGAAATGCAGGGATCATTATATTTGGTGGTCTGGCAGCAGTTTTATTTACCGGATTTTTCGGAATGGGGTTACAGGGGATTATTTATTTCCTGTTTCTGGCGGTTCTTACGGTAGTGACCTTTATAGATATGGATACCATGGAGATCCCGTTTATACTGAATGTCATTATTTTCGTGATGGGTGTGGTATCTCTGATCCTTCAGTTCGTGTCCGATGCAGCTCCGGGATCTGAGTTCCTTGCAATGGATGGGGTTACGATCGTATCCAGACTGATCGGTATGATCTGTATCAGTCTTCCGTTATATCTGATCGTTCTTATTATTCCGGAAGGCTTTGGCGGCGGAGATATCAAGCTGATGTTTGCTGCCGGCTTCTTGCTTGGCTGGAAGGCAACAGTAGTTGGTTTCTTTATCGGACTGATCCTTGGCGGAATCTATGGCGTGATCTGTCTGGTTCGCAGAAGCCATGGTAAAAACGATCATTTTGCATTTGGCCCTTTCTTAAGCGTAGGTCTGGCTATTACATTATTCTGTGGAAATAATCTCATGAACCGGTATATTGATTTCTTGAAAGCAGCAATGAACCCGGAGATATAAAGAGATAAATCCTGAGCTGATATTATTTATAGAAAAAACTGCTTGTGTATTCGGATGAGATTGAGTATACTAAAGGGTATGGATGTTTAACGCGTTAAAGCGTTTGAGCGAAAAAGTTGTAATATACGGAGGAATATAGGTATGCCAATTATAGATTATCTGGAAAGAAATGCCAGAGAATTTGGGGATGATGTAGCGCTGGTTGAGATTAATCCGGATGTCACAGAGACGAGAAGAGTGACATGGAGAGAATATGAGCTGATCGAGGCGAATCCAACCTGTCAGTATAGACGGGAGATCACATGGAATGTATTTAACGAGAAAGCCAATCGTTTTGCAAATCTTCTGGTTTCCAGGGGAATCCAGAAAGGAGATAAGATCGGTATCCTGATGATGAACTGTCTGGAATGGCTTCCAATCTATTTTGGAGCATTAAAGACAGGAGCTTTGGCAGTGCCGCTTAATTTCCGTTATGATGCAGAGGAGATCAAATACTGCGTAGAGCTTGCGGATGTGGATGTACTTGTATTTGGACCTGAATTTATCGGGCGAGTTGAGACAGTTGTAGATGAGATCGCAGAGAAGCGTATTCTGTTATATGCCGGTGGCAACTGCCCAACATTTGCAGAGGACTACGACAAGCTGACAGCAAACTGTTCCAGTACATTTGAAAAGAGAGATATTAAAGACAGTGACGATGCAGCGATCTATTTCTCATCAGGAACAACAGGTTTTCCAAAGGCAATCTTACATAACCATGAGAGCTTGATGCATGCAGCTACAGTTGAGCAGAAGCACCATGGACAGACAAAGGATGATGTATTCTTATGTATTCCGCCTTTATATCATACAGGTGCAAAGATGCATTGGTTCGGAAGCCTGATCACAGGCGGAAAAGCAGTTCTGTTAAAGGGTGTTAATGCAAAGACGATTCTTCAAACTGTATCCGATGAACAGTGTACCATTGTATGGCTGTTAGTACCATGGGCACAGGATCTGCTGCTGGCATTAGAATCAGGTGAAGTAAAATTATCAGATTATAAGCTGGATCAATGGAGACTGATGCATATCGGAGCACAGCCGGTTCCACAGAGCCTGATCAAACGTTGGAAAGAATATTTTCCACATCACCAGTATGATACAAACTATGGTCTGTCAGAGTCTATCGGACCGGGTGCGGTACATCTGGGCGTAGAGAATATCGATAAAGTTGGTGCAATCGGCGTGCCGGGATATGGTTGGCAGGTGCGTATCGTAGATGAAGATGGTAAAGATGTGAAGCAGGGAGATGTTGGAGAACTGCTATTAAAGGGACCTGGCGTTATGACCTGTTATTATAAGAATCCGGAAGCAACGGCTGAAACATTAAAGGATGGATGGCTGTATACCGGAGATATGGCAGAGCAGGATGCAGATGGCTTCATCTATCTGGTTGACCGTAAGAAGGATGTTATCATCAGCGGTGGTGAGAATATTTATCCGGTACAGATCGAGAATTTCCTGAGTAAATATCCAAAGGTCAAAGACGTAGCAGTTATAGGACTTGCAGATCCACGACTTGGTGAGATCACGGCAGCGATCATCGAGACAAAGGACGGTGTGGAATGTACCGAAGATGAGATCAATGAATTCTGCAAGGAGCTTCCAAGATACAAGAGACCGAGAAGAATTATTTTTGAGGATGTACCGAGAAATGCAACCGGTAAGATCGAGAAGCCGCTGCTTCGTAAGAAGCATAAGAGCGATAACCTTGTTGCAGCCGAGAATAATGCATAAAGAGATCACAGATTGTGGTATTATACAGATAAAGAATGCAGAATCTGATATGTATTCTTTACAAATCCAGATGTGTGTGCTTAAATATATAGTCGGAATTACAAAATACAACAGGAAGGTAAGATGATCATGAAGACACCATTTGTAACAAAAGCACAGGTTGATGAGATGATTAAGAAATACCCAACACCATTTCATCTTTATGACGAAAAAGGAATCAGAGAAAATGCAAGAAAGTTATATCAGGCATTTTCATGGAATAAGGGATTTAAGGAGTTCTTTGCGGTAAAGGCGACCCCAAATCCTACTATTCTTCGTATCTTAAAGGAAGAGGGATGCGGTACGGACTGCTCATCACTGACAGAGCTTATGATGTCAGATAAACTGGGATTTACCGGAGACGAGATCATGTTTTCATCCAATGATACGCCGGCAGAAGAATTTGTTCTTGCTAAGAAGCTTGGTGCAACGATCAATCTGGATGATTTCACACATATTGACTTCCTTGAAAAGACAGCAGGAATTCCTGAGAAGATCTGCTGCAGATATAATCCGGGTGGAACATTCTCTATTTCCACAACGATCATGGACAACCCCGGAGATGCCAAGTATGGCATGACCAAGGATCAGATCATTGAGGCGTATCGTATCCTGAAGGGCAAAGGTGTAAAGAGATTTGGAATGCATGCATTTCTTGCAAGCAATACAGTGACGAATGACTACTATCCGGTTCTTGCAAGAACCTTATTTGAGGTAGCGGTTGAGATTAAGGAAAAGACAGGCGTAAAGCTTGACTTTATCAATCTGTCAGGCGGCGTAGGTGTTCCGTATACACCGGATAAAGAGCCGAATGATATCCTTGCGATCGGCGAAGGCGTAAGAAAGGTATACGAGGAGATCCTGGTTCCTGCAGGAATGGGTGACGTAGCCCTTTACACAGAGCTTGGACGATTCATGTTGGCTCCTTATGGCCATTTGATCACAACAGCGATTCATGAGAAACATACACACAAGGAATATATCGGTGTAGATGCATGTGCAGTTAATCTGATGCGGCCTGCCATGTATGGTGCATATCATCATATTACAGTTCTTGGTAAAGAGAATGAACCATGCGACCACAAATACGATGTAACAGGTTCACTGTGTGAGAATAATGATAAATTTGCGATTGATCGTATGCTTCCAAAGATCGATATGGGAGATGTTCTGGTAATTCATGATACAGGTGCACATGGCTTTGCAATGGGATATAACTATAACGGCAAACTGAAATCCGCAGAGGTTCTCCTCTGTGAAGACGGCAGTACCAAACTGATCCGCAGGGCAGAGACACCGGATGATTATTTTGCTACATTAGACGGCTTCTGGAATGTGGATCTGAACGAAAAATAAGTTCACCTGAGACGGTTGAGAATCGTTGTGCCGGGTTACAGAAAAAAGCAAAAAAAACAGCCATTTTGGAGAAATATTTGTTCCCAAAATGGCTGTTTTAGTTTATACTGAATTTTAGTCAGGCTTTTTCAGGTTCCGGGTAATCAATACCAAATGTGTCAACAGTTACGGAAGCCATTTTCTGTTCTTTTACAGGACGATCACCGTAAGTTGTTCGGGTTGTTGCAATCTTATTTACAACATCCATTCCTTCGATTACTTTGCCAAATGCAGCGTATGCACCGTCTAAATGAGGAGCGGCCTTGTGCATGATAAAAAACTGGGAACCTGCAGAATCCGGTCGCATGGAACGAGCCATCGAGAGAACACCTTCAGTGTGCTTCAGGTCGTTCTTGAAGCCATTCTGTGAGAATTCACCTTTAATGCTATAGTTTGGTCCGCCCATTCCGGTTCCTTCCGGGCATCCGCCCTGAATCATGAAACCATTGATGATACGGTGAAAGTTCAAACCATTGTAAAAGCCTTTTTTTACGAGTGAGATAAAGTTATTAACTGTATTAGGAGCAATGTCCGGGTACAGCTCAGCCTTTATAACATCACCGTTTTCCATTGTAATTGTTACTATTGGATTTGCCAAAATAAATCGCATCCTTTCATTTATGATGAGGCTATCATATCATTACAGGCTTTACAAAGTCAATGTTGGATGCATTGTTTTGGGTTGGGGTATATTTTTTATTGGGGAATAAAAAGTTACAAACAGAAAAAGGAGAAACGCAGAGTGAAGAACGGAAAAGGTATTAAGGTAATTATTGTATTGGTCGTCGTTATTGCCCTTGTTGTGATAGGCGGATTAAAGATTAAAAATGTCTATGATGGATTTATGGATGAGTACAAGGGGACGGAGAGCACATCGGGAACAGATGTAACGATCGAGATTCCGGAAGGAGCATCGTCAAAGAAGGTGGCAGCGATCCTGCATGACGCTGGACTGATCAAGTATGAATATGCATTTGTATTACGAGTGAAAGAATCAGAATACAGAGGACGGATCCAGCCCGGTACATTTACACTGAACACCGGAATGAGTACACTCGAGATGATAGAAGAACTTTGTTATGTAGAACCTGTCAAGGAAGTTGTTGATACACTGACGATACCGGAAGGATACAGTATCGAACAGATCGCAGCAAAATGTGAGGAGCAGGATATTTGCAGCTCGGAGGAATTCCTGAATGAAGTAAAGAACGGAAATCATCAGATCCCGTTCAGTACCGGAGACATGAATACAGATGGTGCGAAGTACGACCTTCAGGGATATCTGTTTCCGGCAACCTATGATATTTATGAAGATACGACTGCGGCAAGTCTGATTGATACGATGCTGGAAAAATTCCGGAGTGTTTATACCTCAGAATACAGTGCCAAGGCAGCAGATCTTGGATATACAGATTATCAGATCCTGATCATGGCATCAATCGTGGAACGTGAAGCAAAGATTGACAGTGAGAGACCAATCATTGCAGGTGTTATCTATAATCGTTTAAAGATCGATATGATGCTTCAGATGTGTCCGACGGTTCTGTACCCTCTGACAGACGGAATGTATGATAAGTCAGAGGTTACTTATGATGATCTGGAGATCGAATCACCATACAACACTTATAAAAATACCGGACTTCCGGTAGGACCGATCTGCAATCCGGGTCAGGCATCGATAGAGGCTGTATTATATCCGGATGAGAACGATTATCTGTATTATCATACCAGTGATGCCGGAGATGGAAGCCATATCTTCTCATCCACATATGATGAACATATTAATACGCAGTAATGTATTGGGCAGATTGCCGATTTCTTTTTAAAAAGACTTGCGATATATGGTGAAATTATATATACTTATAGAGTATGCATGAACAATGGGATAATTTGTTACCTTATATGCACAGCAGAACGTGTGATAGGAGGATTGTTTGATGAGAAAAGTGAATTTCAAAGTAAGAAATATAGGCTCTGAAAAGTATTTGTCTTATGTTTTGGATGATGAGACAGATCTGGATGAAGAGTTGCTTGATTACCTTGATGATAATAAAATTGCAGAACTCATTGATATCATTTATGAAGAAGATGATGAGAATGATTATCTTACATACAATATAACGGACAGAACAACAGTTGGAGCACTCCTTTCAGGCACGGTACATGCAGAGATGATGCTGGGTATAATCAGAGGGGTTGCATCAGGAATTATGAATATGCGTGATCTGGGAATCCCTGTTTCATATGTTATTCTGAATAAGGATTTTACATATGTAAATCCTGTAACGTTTGATGTAAAGATGATCTGTATTCCGGTAGGATCGGATGTGGCAGCAAATGCGGAATTTAAGGCTTTTGTAAAAGGCCTGATTCTGAATGCAACATATGCGGACGATGAAGATTGTAATTATGTTGCTAAGCTTATAAATATGCTGAATGTAGAGAAGTTCACGATCCGTGGTTTTGTAAGTCAGATCACAGAGCTGATGGAGGCTGCCGGATTACAGGTAGAAGAAGAATTTATGGATGTTGGAGATTCCGGCGTGGAGGTTTCTCAGGGTGTGGATATTCCACAGGGTGATACCTCTCTGGATGATCTTCCGGAATTTAAGGATATATCATTTGACGATGATGACGATGATGGCCTTGAGATGTACGAGGAAGAACCGACAGAAGAGAATACGATCTTCAAAGATCTGGATTTGAATGCAGATGTTGACAGCGCACTGAATTCTGTAAATATGGATCTGTTCGATGAGAGTAATCTGGAAGAGCTTACACTGGATGAAGATGCAGAGTTAGAAGAAACGGCTCATGATGAGGCAGAACCGGAAACAGAAGAAGCAGAGGCGGAAGATATTAAGCTTGCGACAGAGATTCCAATAGAGACACCGGAGGAGACAGAAGAGTCAGAAGGTATGACAGAGATGCTGACAGGTGCTGATCTGGCGGACATCGGTGAAGAAAAGCCACATGCATTTAATATCAAGGAGATTGCACATACTGCTGAGGGTGTGACAGAAATTTCTGCTGAAAGTAAGATGGAAGAAAAACCGGTATTGATCGATACTCAGGATCTGGATAATCTGATCGAGAAACCACCGGTTATGAAGAACATAAGAATCAACCGTGCAAAGATCATTCAGAAGGCTTCTGTTGAGATGGAGGATGATGAGGTTATTGATAATCCAACGGAGCAGATCCGGGGAGCGGGTGACGTAGATGAGGCGGATGCAGTAGAGCCTGAAACCCTTACAACACCGGTTCCTGTTGAAGAAAAGGAAGAGCCTGAAACAGGAGCGACCGGAACAACGGTTGAACTTACAGGTGGCATGAGTGTTGTACAGGATCAGACACCGGAGGAAGAGAAGAAACCTGCACCGGGTGTGCCGAAGGCAATGCCATATATTATCCGTGTAAACACAAAGGAACGTGTTATGGTAAATAAGGCAGTATTTAAGCTTGGTAAGGCAAACCGTGGTGTTGATTTCACAATTGACGGAAACGGTGCGATCAGCAGAGTACATGCGATCATTTATCAGAGAGATGACGGTTGTTACCTGAAGGATAACAAAGCGACAAATGCTACACTGGTAGATGGCGTGAAGCTGGAAGAAGGTCAGGAAGTTAAGCTTAAGAATGATGCGACGATCACAATCGGCGGAGAAGATTTCATTTTCAAATTAAGCTAATATATATTATCACCCGGATCGGGTGAACACGAGCAGGTAGGAATACCTGCTTTTGGTGTATACATGGAAAATAATTATCCGGACAGTATTGGAATTTCCGGATCATGAATGGAGAGAGGGACATGAAGAAGAACAAAGTATTACTTACAAAAACGGGAGATACATATAACTGCAGATATGTGCTGGATCAGACTGATATTATTGATGAAAAGGTAGATAAGGGTGTGAGTGGAAAATTTCCACAGATTATACCGTACAGACTGGAAGAGAAAGATAATCAGAGAGAATTTATTTATGAGATTGGCAACAAGGTACAGTTGACCGAGTTCCTCAAGAAAGAGATCAACAAGAAGCAGATGCTGACATTACTGTATAACCTTTTAAGCGGTCTGGAAGCATTTGGAATGAATATGATCTCATTAAGCTATGTTGCCAAGGATATCCAGTATGTGTTTGTTGCTCCTGAGAGCCTGAATGTTTATTTTATTGTTGCAGGTGTCGATAAGGAGATCACGGATCTGAATGAGGTTCGCAATTTTGTAAAAGATGTTATCTGTAATGCACATTATTTTGAGATGGATCGGGATAATTATGTAGCAAGACTGATCACATTTACGAATAAACTTGGAACATTCTCAGTTGGTGATATGAAAGAATTTGTCAATCAGCTTCTGATTGATATGGGAATCCACATAGAGGAAGAAAAGAAAAAAACAGAGAAAAAAGAAGAAAAAACTGCAAACGACAAGGTAAGCCGTATTGGTGTTATGCAGAATAATGCAAAGATGGTACAGCCTGGTGCTTCTGCCAGAGGATCAGTGCCACCAATGCCAAACCGTCAGGTACCACCGATGCCGAACGGACAGCCAATGCCGGGACGGCCAATGCCAATGCAGATGGGACCGGATGGCAAGC